>CAZYJV010000063.1:0-12292 GCA_964647845.1 uncultured Odoribacter sp. | reverse complement strand
CGTAAATCTGAATGGTCACGGGACGTTCCGTTTCGTCAATGGTCAGTTTTTTCAGGGACTTGTTCACCGAACGCACCAGCGCATCGGCAGAGACAAACTCCGAATACAGCCAGTCCGCCCCGTACTTCTTGCAAAATTTGCGGAACGGAGGATTCGTCACATCTTCCATCGGCGCCAATATCAGCGGTCTGTCTCCCATGTTTTTTCCGGCGATTTCCATAGCCTGTATTTGATTATCGGCGATAATTCCATAAGTTTGCTGCAAAAATAGCAATAAAGGAATTTCCGGATATGTTTCTCTTCAAACTTCTTCTTATTTTTTCATTTTTCCCCGCAGGCGACAACGGCAACGAGCTGTGGAAAAGAACCGACACAAAAGAGCGCATCTCTTTCCTGTTTCCCAATACCGTCCAATCTTTCACCCAGGAGAACAACGGCATTCTGTCCCACATCTACCAGACCAAAGACCTGACCTGCGTATTCGGCGTCGTCTGCTCCGATTTTTCGAACAGTCCGCTGCAAGTAACGGACGAAACGACGCCCCTCCTTTACGAACAGCTGCGCAGAGCCTCCGTAAACATGGAATCGGCGATTCTGAAAGATGAAAAAACAGTGCCCTACGAGGGCATGCTCATCAAGGAAATCGAATATTCCGTCATTAAAGATAATTATGAGATGACCTATTTCAAGCGTTTTATATTCAGAGACAATATGGTTTATCAGCTGTCCATCGGCGGAAGAAGCCGCCACAGGGAATATATCCTGAAAGGACGGGAGATTTTCTTCAATTCCATCCAGTTCAAATAAACCTATTCTTCTTTCATCACGTGGGTCTGGACGTCGATGGACGCCTGGTGGATGGCCGTGAATATTTTCTCCACGAATTCGTTGTCCAGTCCATGCTCACTTCCTTTCTTAAACACTTTCTCCAGGATTTTTTCCCACCGTCCTGTCTGCAGGATCGTGATGTTATTCTGTTTTTTGTATTGTCCGATTTTCTCCGCCACACTCATCCGGGCAGCCAGAATATCCAGCAATTCATCGTCTAACTGGTCAATGCGGCTTCTCAGTTCATCGATTCCTTCCCTGTATTTCATATTTTCCGTATCACCTTTCCGGATAATCAGTTTCGCCAGGATTTCCCCCAATACCGAGGGCGTCACTTGCTGCGCGGCATCGCTCAGCGCGATTTCCGGGCAGATATGCGATTCTACCATCAAGCCGTCGAAACCGAGATTCATCGCCTGCTGGGAAATTTCCTGAATGTATTCGCTTTTCCCCGAAATGTGACTGGGGTCGCAAATCATCAGCATGTCTTTGAAACGCCGTTTCACTTCGATCGGAATCTGCCATTGCGGAATGTTTCTGTACTTCGTTTTCGTATAAGAGGAAAAACCGCGGTGAATGACCCCTATTTTTTTCAGTCCCGCCATATTCAGGCGTTCCAGCGCTCCGATCCAGAGTTCGATATCCGGATTGACAGGGTTTTTCACCAATACCGGAATGTCCGTTCCCCGCAAGGCATCCGCAAGCTCTTGCACGGCAAAAGGATTGGCTGTCGTCCGTGCTCCGATCCACAACATATCGACCCCCGCTTTCAACGCTTCGTAGACGTGTTTGACATTCGCCACTTCCGTCGCAATTTTCATTCCCAATTCCCGCTGCACTCTTTTCATCCAGGGCAATCCTTCCGCCCCCACGCCTTCAAAACAATTCGGCCGGGTCCGGGGTTTCCATATTCCGGCGCGGAAAACTCCTACGCCCTTGTCTTTCAAAATCTTTGCCGTCTCGAAGAGCTGCTGTTCGCTCTCGGCGCTGCAAGGTCCCGCAATCACCAGCGGTTTTTTTATGTCGGAGAATATTCCCCATTCGCCTGCTTCTGTCAAATCCAATTTCGTCGCTGCCATATTTTTATTCGTATGTTTTCCTTTAACGGATAATCCGTTTGATTTTATTCGCGTTATGTATCAGTTCCTTCACTCCGTTTTCGTCATATTCCGCAATGCATTTTTTAAACTCCTGCATTTTCTCGATGTACGTATCCAGCACGGTCAGCACATTTTCCCTGTTCTGTGCAAAAATCGGCGCCCACATGTCGGCATTGCTTTTGGCCAAGCGGACGGTAGACGAAAAACCGCCGGACGCCAGGTCGAAAATATTCTTTTCGTTTTTCTCTTTTTCCAGCACGGTCAGAGCCAATGCAAAAGAGGTGATATGCGAGATGTGCGACACATAGGCGGTGTGTACGTCATGGTGGGCCGCCCGCATAAAAATGATGCGCATATTCAGGCAGTCGTACATTTTTTTTACCATTTCCACAGCCCGGACATCCGAATCCTCCGCATTGCAGATGATTCCCGCCCGGCCGTCAAAAAGTCCCGGCAAAGCCGCCCAGGGGCCCGAATATTCGGTACCCGCCATGGGATGGGAAGCGACGAAATTCTTACGTTTCGGATGATAATGCACGATTTCGTTTATCTTTTCCTTGGTCGAGCAGACGTCCGTGACAATCTGCGTGTCCACCTTGTCCAGAATTTCCGGTATCAACCGTATCGCCGCATTTACCGGCGTCGCCACGACGATGATGTCGCTTCCCACCACACAGTCGTCCAGCGGAACGACTTCGTCCACCAGTCCGATTTCCAGCGCTGCCGCGGCATGAAGATGATCGTTTTCCACGCCGACCACCCGGTCTGCAAATCCGCGTTTTTTCAGATCGATGGCCATCGATCCGCCGATCAATCCGATACCTATGATTCCTATCTGCATCTTTTCCGTATTTTTGTTTTTAACCCCTGAACCTTTCGGCTATTTCGCATTCAAGGCGCTTTTTATCCGCTCCAGCGCTTTCTTCAGCACCTCCCGTTTCGCACACAAGGACACCCGAACATACCGCTGTCCGTTACTTCCGAAAATAAATCCGGGCGTGATAAATACCCGGGCCTTCTCCAAAATGTAATCGCTCAGTTTTTCTCCGTCTTCCCATCCGCAGCCGATTTTCCCCCACAAAAACATGCCTCCGCCGTCCGGATCGTACGCCACTCCCAGCGTATCGAAAATTTCTCCGGCAAGGATTTTTCTTTCCCGGTATTCCGCATTCAGCTGTTCATACCAGCTGCCCTCCAGCGCCAATGCTTCGGCCGCCGCCAGCTGCATCGGACGGAACATGCCGGAATCCATATTGCTCTTTACTTTGAGTACATTCGCAATCACCTCTTTGTCGCCCGCAATCATGCCGATGCGCCACCCCGCCATGTTGTGCGCCTTGCTCAGCGAATTCAATTCCACACAGCATTCCCGGGCCCCGTCGACATCCAAAATACTCAGATGTTCATCATTCAATATAAAGCTGTAAGGATTGTCGTTGCAAATGAGAATGCGGCGTTTTTTGCCGAATTCCACCAGTCTTCGGTAAAGTTCCATGTCGGCGCAGGCTCCCGTAGGCATGTTGGGATAATTCACCCACATCATTTTAACCCCGGTCAGATCCATTGCCTCCAAGGCTTCAAAATCCGGTTTCCAGCCGTTCTCCTCCTTTAAGTCGAAAGGCACGATTTCCGCTTCGGCAAGCAGCGTCGCCGACGAATAGGTGGGATAGCCCGGATTGGGCACCAGCACTTTGTCCCCCCGGTTCAGGAACGCCAGCGACAGAAGCAGTATACCTTCTTTGGAACCTGCCAGCGGCTGTATTTCAGTCGCCGGGTCCAATTCCACACGATAATATTTCCCATACCAGGCGGCAAAAGCCTCGCGGAGCTCCGGAATGCCTTTGTAATTCTGGTAAGCGTGGTTGTCCGGATTTTCAGCCCCCGCCACCAATTTCCCTATCACTTTCGATGACGGCGCCATGTCGGGGGAACCGATTCCGAGATTGATGACTTTCTCCCCGGAGCGATTCATCACTTCTATTTCCCGGAGTTTCCGCGAGAAATAGTACTCACTCACTCCCTGGGTCCGTTTTGCCGGTTCTATAATCATTTTTCCGCATTTATTATTTCAAAGACAACTCTTGTATTCACCCATGATCTGCAAATCCTCCATCAGCGGCTGCACGGCATTCATCCCTTCCCGATAGTGCCCGTAATCCCCGAATTTCAGGTCGACATAAAAGAAATACTGCCATTCTTTTCCGGGAATAGGCAAGGACTGTATTTTCGTCAGATTGAGGTCGTAATAGGAGAATACGGAAAGAATCTGCGCCAGACGCCCCGTTCGGTGCGGAATCGTGAAACAGACCGATGCTTTGTCTATGTCCTGTTCGGGCACCTTCAACCGCTCATCCAGAATGAGGAAGCGGGTGAAATTCTGTTTGTGGGTTTCGATGCTTTCCTCAAGGATTTCCAGACCGAAAAGTTCCGCTGCCAGCTCCGAAGCAATGGCCCCGACCTGTTTCTGCCCGAGCCGGGCAATATCGGCGGCACTTTTGGCCGTATCTTCGGATTCAATCAGACGGATATGGGGATAGCGCTGAAAAAACTCCCGGGTCTGGGCGATGGCCATGTAATGGGAATGCACTTCGCGGAGATCTTCGATCCGCTGTCCCGGCAGAGCCAGCAGGTTCTGCTGTATCCGCAGGAAGACCTCCCCCTTGATTTTTGTACCGTATTTGTGCAATAACGAATAATTGGGCAGCAGCCCCCCCGCCACCGTGTTTTCGATAGCCATCACGGCAGCATCCGCTTTCCGTTCGTTTATGCCCGTAAACAATTCTTCAAAGTTCAGACATTCCAGTACGTCGATTTCCTCTCCGTAATACAAGCGGGCCGCCTGTTCGTGAAAACATCCGTGTACGCCCTGAATCGCAATTTTTTTCTTCATCCCGTTTCATTAATAACCGAAAAAACGCTCCCATGTCCTGAAAATAAGAAAGCCCTGAAAATTCAGGGCCTTCATTTCATATTTTTCATCGATACATTCAATAAAAGCCCTTTACTTCTTGCCGAAAAAGTAATAACCGTAAAAAAAGGCGGCAAAGGAAAGAGTTTTCATATTATGCATTCCGTTTCACATTCAACAGAACAAAAGTAGAAACTATTTTTAAGAACCGCAAAAAAATGCCTTTTTTACTAACTTTGTTCCTGTAAAAATTCTAAACTTATTTCCATGACCGCTCCGACACAAACACTGTATCTCCTGGACGCTTACGCCTTGATTTACCGTTCTTATTACGCCTTTGTCAACAATCCGCGCATCACGACCACGGGCATCAATACGTCTGCGACGTTCGGCTTCTGCAATTTTCTACTGGAGTTGCTGGAACTGGAAAAGCCGACCCACATCGCCGTGGTGTTCGACCCGGACGGTCCGACTTTCCGCCACGAAATGTATGCGCCGTATAAGGCCCAGCGCCCGAAGATGCCGGAGGATCTGAAAAAATCGATTCCCTATATCAAAGAGATTATCCGCGGCCTGGGCATCCAGTGTATCGACGTCCCCGGCTTCGAGGCCGACGATGTGATCGGCACGCTGGCCAAGAATGCGGAAAAGGAGGGATACACCGTGTATATGATCACGCCCGACAAGGATTACGCCCAGCTGGTGAGCGAAAAGGTATTCATGTACAAACCGGGGCGCGCCGGCAACAAGTCGGAGGTATGGGGCATTCCGGAGGTGCTGGACCATTTCGGCATCGAAAGAGTCGGTCAGGTCATCGACATCCTCGGTCTGATGGGCGACACCGCCGACAATGTGCCGGGCTGCAGCGGCATCGGCCCCAAAAGCGCCGCCGCCCTGGTGTACAAATACGGCGATATCGACGGCATTTACGCCCATATCGACGAACTCAAAGGGAAGCAGAAAGAGAACCTGCTGAATTGCCAGCCTACCGTCCATTTGTCGCGGACGCTGGTCACAATAAACTCCGACGTCCCGACCTCCCTGACGGCCGGAGACCTCGAAAAGAAACACATCGACACCCAGGTGCTCGAACCGATATTCAAGGAATTGGAGCTGTTTTCGCTTTCCAAAAGGCTCATCGACACCGATAGGCAGGAGGAGACGAAAGCGGAGAAGCTGACGGATGTCAAAGTGAAATATATCGACCGCACGAAGGAGCCGGAGACACTGCTCTCCAAACTGGAAAAAGCCGGAGAGTTCGTATTGCACACCGTGTTCGCCCCCGGCCATACCATCTACAATTCGCTCCCTGCACGCATCTGTTTTTCCACCGAGACGCACCATGTGGACTATATCGCGTTACCTTCCGACCAGCTGCAAGCCCAGACGCTTCTGGACCGTATCCGGCGGATTTTCGAAACGCCGGACAAAACATTGATTTCCGCCGACGTCAAAAACGACCTCATCTGGCTGAAACGCGCCGGCATCGGGGTTTTAAACCGGATTTTCGACGTGAAAATCGCCCACTATGTCCTTCATCCCGATTTGTCGCACGATTTGTCGCGGATTGCGCTGCAATACCTGAATTACCAGGTCAGCGAAGACCGGAAAGAAAACAAGCAGCTAAGCCTGACCTTCGACGAGGAACCGGAGGAAGACCGCGATTTCGCAGAAAAGGCAGACGTTCTTTTCCAACTGAAAGAGAAACTTTGCACGGCTTTGACCGACACGGGGCTGCTCAAGCTCTACCACGAAATCGAAATGCCGCTGGTATTCGTGCTCGCCGACATGGAATACGAAGGCGTAAGCATCGATACCGGGGAACTCCGGAAAATCGCAGACGAACTGAAAGTCCGGATCGACGGACTGGAAAAAGAGATTTACGAAATCGCCGGACACGCATTCAATATCAGTTCCCCGAAACAACTGGGCGACGTGCTTTTCGGCGAGCTGAATGTGGACGGCGGCAACAAAAAGACCAAAACGGGGCAGTTCAGCACCTCCGAACAGGTGTTGGTCAAGCTGGAGAACGAACATCCGATTGTCGGTAAAATACTGGATTACCGCGGCCTAAAAAAACTGTTGAGCACCTATGCCGAAGCCCTGCCGACTTATATCGACCCGCTTACGGGCAGGATTCACACCCATTTTAACCAGGCGGAAGCGGCCACGGGACGGCTCAGCAGCCAGAACCCCAATTTACAGAATATTCCCATCCGCACGGAGGAGGGACGGAAAATCCGGAAAGCTTTCGTGACGGGCGACAGCGATTATCTGTTTTTCTCCGCCGACTATTCCCAGGTGGAGTTGCGGCTGATGGCCCATCTGAGTCAAACGCAGGAACTGATCGACGCTTTCAACCACGGCATCGACATCCATACGGCCACCGCATCCAAGATTTACCATGTTCCGCTGGAGGAAGTGACCCCGGAAATGAGAAGACGTGCCAAAACGGCCAATTTCGGGATTATTTACGGCATTTCGGCCTGGGGGCTGTCGGAACGGCTGCAAATCAGCAGAAAGGAAGGAAAAGAGCTTATAGACGGTTATTTCGAGCTCTATCCGGGCGTAAAGAAATACATGGAGGAAGCGGTCGAAAAAGCCCGCAAGAAAGAGTATGCCGAAACGATCATGGGAAGAAGGCGCTACCTGCGCGACATCAATTCGCGGAATGCCGTGATCCGCGGCATGGCGGAACGGAATGCCATCAACGCTCCCATCCAGGGTTCCGCTGCGGACATCATCAAGATGGCCATGGTATGCATCCAGGAAGAAATCCGGAAAAGGGGGCTGAAATCAAGAATGCTCATCCAGGTGCACGACGAACTGGACTTCAAGTGCTATCGTCCGGAACAGGAAGAATTGCGACAATTGGTGACGGAGTGCATGGAACACGTCATCACGCTGTCCGTTCCTCTCACCGTCAGCGCCAGCTTCGGCGAAAACTGGGAAGAAGCCCATTAACAAAGAACCCCGTCTGATGCCGGGGTTCTTTGTTAATTCCGTCGTCTTTATCACCGTATCAGCATCACCATCCCCTCTTTCAGGCCTTTTTCAGTCACCCATACGCTGCCGTCAATAAAGATCGCATTTATTTTCCAGATATAATTTCCGGCAGGAGCATCGGCACCGTTGAATTTGCCGTCCCAATATTCGGCAGGCTGTCCGTTTTTCAACGCCGTGGAACTCCACACGCAAGTCCCGCTCCACGGTTCATACACCTGTATCTGGTATGAATACAAACCGATTCCCTTGGGCTGGAAGCGGGCAGACCCCATATAGCTGTTCCCTTCGCCCAACTCCTCATCCGGCATCGCCGGCGCAAAGGCCGTCGGAATGTAAAGTCCTTTTACGGCATCTATCGACACGGTACGTCCGATGCTGTCCACACAGCCATACGCCGTCGTCGCTTTCAGCCACACTTCATACAACCCGTTGTTTTCATAGCGGTGCGTCGGATTTTTAGCCGCATTGACCGTCGTACTGTCGCCGAAATTCCAGCTGTAATACAATTCCGTACCCCAGTCTTCCGGCGTGACGATGGAGTAGTTCGTAAATTCCACGCCGCCGTTGTCCACTTCCGGCAAATCCAGCGTGTCCGGATAGCCTTCGATGATTCCGCTGTTCTTCTTCCAGTCGAAATCTGCGACCGGCAACGGATAGACCGTAATGTGCAGCGTATCGATGTCGTAACATCCGTCTTTGTTTTCGACCCGCAGGGTGATCATCTTGTCTCCCACCCGGTCGTACGTATATTCAAACGCGGTATCCGCACTCATGCCTCCGTCGCCCATATTCCACAGCGCTTTGTCCATATTCTCCGTCCGGCTGGCAAAATAAACCGGATTGTCGAGACAGACGTATTCCGTTTCTTTGAAGATGTGCGCTTCCATCGCATCCGACGCCACGATTTCCTTCGTGAAATTCTGCCGGCACCCGGTCGTCAGATCGGTAGCGAACAACCGCAAACCAATGGTTCCGCTCACATTCTCGAAATGCAGCGAAGCGAGTTGCGGATTAACGATGATGCTTTCTTCCGGATCTGCGCCGACTTTCTTAAACCACTCGAAACGGCAACGCTCCAGGTCTTCACTCGTATTTTCGATATGAACGTCGAACGCACCGTTTTTCTCCAGACAGAACAATGAATCGTCGGTTACAAAGCTGATGCGGGGCGTATGCTCGACGATGATTTCCTGCTGAGCCGTGCTGATACAGCCCGAATCCGATTCCAGAGTCAACGAGACATTGTACACGCCTTCGGTCTCGAATACCACTTTTTCTTTCAGTTGCGAAGATTTTACCCCATTTTGGAAATCCCACAAGATATGGGGCATCTGTTTCAAACCGCTTCCGTCCGCAGCCTGGAATTCCACCGTATGCGCCTCGCAGCCTTTTTTCGAACTTCCGTTTATCAGGCTAATCATGGCTTCGGGCGTCTCATTGATGTGCAGCGGGATCTCCTGACGATCCTCGCAGCCTTCCGCCTTAGCCGTCAACAAAACGTTATAGTCTCCGGCATTCGTGAAATGATACGTAAATTGTATAGAATCTCTGACCGTTTTTCGTATCGAATTTCCCTTGTAAATCGTCCACCGCAAATCGCCGAATTCCGCCTCTCCTTTCTGCTCGAATTTCATCGTCAGCGTCTGGTCCGTACAATACGGACGGGGCAAAACTTCGAACCACAGGCTGTCATTCCCCCTTACGGTAATTTCCCGCATGCTCGTATCGCTGTTGCAACGGTCCCAAATGTGCAAGGTCACCGTATATTTCCCCGGTGTAGAATAGCGGTGTGTCGCCGTGTCCCGGTTCGATTGTCCCCACGTGCTGTTCTCCGAATCGAATTTCCATTCCCATTGTACGGTCTCTTTCTCAAAACCGAACGAAGAGTTTTTAACTTGCAACACCTCGGTTTCAAAACAAAGCGAAGAACCGTTCACAAGCCCGATTTCCGCCCCGGCGCTTGCCGGCAGTACGGTCAGATAATTCGTGTCGGCTTTGGAGAAACAGGTGTTTTCGACATGCAGGCGAATCGTATCCTTCACCGGCTCCAGATTCGGATTTTCAAACCGGTGCGACAACAGGCTGACATGCCCTTTAAACGGTATCGAATCTTTGTTACCCGGATCCGGATTGTACCATTTGTCCCCCCAAACGACATAGCCCGCATCGTTTCTTCCTTTTATATCCAGACGTATCTTCCGGTATATTTCATGACAACCCGTCTGTTCCGGCAAGATTTCGAACGAAGCATCCAGCCGGGAAACGAACCGGACGGGCAATTTCTTCTGGACCGTATCCGCCGCATTCCTCAGTTCCAGCGTCACCCAATAGGTCGTATCCTGATAAGCCACATCGTACCCCTTTTCTATCGGCTGATTTTTATCTATCCGTACATCCTGCTCCAGGCCTTTCCCCGTTCCCCAGTCCCACCATACGGTGGCTCCGTTCAAACTTCCTCCCAATGTAAATTCAGCCGTATTCCCGCAAGAATCCACGTTCACGCTAAAATCGGGCACAGGAGGCTCCACGACTTCCACCGTATCCGTTTTCGAATCGGAACAGCCCTTCTCTGTCGTTACGGTCAATCTGATCCCGACGGAAGCCGCCACATTAAAATTAAGCGTCAAATCTTTCGTCGTATACGGATCAAATACACCGGCAACATCCCACTTGTAGTCTTTCAAGTCCGCCGGAGTTGAGGTGTTGTGAATGGTAACGGTCGAACCGATTGCCACCTGTCCGAGCTCTTCAAAATCGGCTTTGGGTTTCGGATTTACAGTCACGGGGACTGTAGCATCCCGCACACACCGGTCGGTCGCCCCGGCATAAGAATACGTTTGCTGCAAATAAACGTTCACCTGGCCGGAAGCCTCAAACGTATGTTTGATGGTCGCCGCGGAATAAGACTTGCTCTCCGCTTCCCATTGATAAGAAGACACTGTCACGCCCGTTTCTTTCGCCTGCAGTTCGATTTCCCCTTTCTGGCAAACGGGATCCGTATTGACATTGAATCCGGGCACGGGCGCTTTGCGAACCTGCACCGTGATGTTTTTCGTCTCATCGGAGCATCCGGGTACGCCTTTCGCCGTGATTTGCAAAGAAGCTGAACCGTCTTTTTCTCCCGGCACATACAACGTATCCGCTACTACCGTACCCCAATCTACCACTTCCCACAGAACCGATGCGGCATTTTTGATCGTTACGCCGGAGTTCTTGACCAAATCCAGCGAATCCCCCTGACACATGGAAGCCTCCGGAGAGGTTCCCGGCAAGATGATTTCCGGTTGTCCGCTCAACGCGATTTTTACCGTATCGTACGTCGGCGACTTATCGCAAGGCGTCTTGGGCCAAAGGGCTGCCACCAGACGGAACGTGTCGAGCGTTATATCCGCCGCCGTTAATTCATACGAAAAATGCGTGTCGCCCGACTTGCTCTTGCCCAGTTGCGCGGTTTCCCCTTTTCTGTACCACGTAATCGAATCGGCATTGTTCCATGGATCCCCGGAAGCGAACACAATCTCCACATTCAGGTCGTTGCCTACGGTCTTGCACACGGGCTTGTCCGCCAGATTCAGCCACGGTTTCTTCGTCACTTCGATGTTGGTAAACGTAGTTTCCTCATCACATCCCGGATAAGGCTTAATGTGCAACTCGATCTGTCCGTTTACGCCCGATGTATCGGCATATACAGGCTTCAATCCCTTGCCGGTTGAATCCAGCGTTCCGGTCTTGCCAACCAATTTCCAATAATAAGGTTTATCCAGGGTTGCCGTATATTCTATTTCAACACTTCCTCCTTCACAAATTTTATAATCGGTCGGCAATCCCTTTTTATCCAAAACCTCATCCATCCGGTACAGGTAGAGTTTTTTCCGCACCGTATCCCATTGGGTACATCTTCCCTGATTTACCGTAATGTATACCGTATCTTCCTCGCCCTGACCTTTCCGAAACACATACATATTGTCAGCCGGAAGCTTCTGTCCGTTGAAACGCAGGGAATCAACATAATATGCCTGTTTCACCAATATCCATTGCGATGCTCCGGGCTGAGACACGCCTCTTGTTATTTCGATTTTATCCGACTCCTTACACAAGGTGTCTCTGTCTTTATTGGCGGGATTGAATCCGAATACCGGCTGTTCATGCACATTTACCTTTATCGTTCGCTTGGAGGCCGGTGTCAGGAGCAATTGCACGGTACTGTCATACGCGATATACCGCTTATTCATGCTCAGTACAATTTCTTCCACGTCAATACCTCCAGACGTTCCCGCCTTATATGCAACCGTATCGTTCCCCTGTTTTTCCCATGAACCTCCGCCTTTAGCAATACTCCATTTCCATACCGTAAACCTATCTTTCTGATCATCCTTAAACGTCACCAACGAATCCACTCCATATTCCTCTTCGGCACACAAATCCAAGGGGCTGTATTTAGGAACAGAAT
>CAZYJV010000062.1:0-12325 GCA_964647845.1 uncultured Odoribacter sp. | reverse complement strand
GATGCTATGAACAGGATGAAAGTTTTGTTAGGAGTTTTGGCCGCTTTTTACGGCGGTGTTTTTCAGGGATTTGCCTGTACGGGTGTTTCGCTGACGGCGAAGGACGGTGCGTATGTGCAGGCGCGCACGATCGAGTGGTCGCGCGGGATTTTAGAGAGTGAGTATGTAATCATCCCCCGCGGGGAACGGTTGCAGTCGTTTACTCCGACGGGAAAAAACGGTCTGATTTTTACGGCAAAGTACGGCGTCGTGGGGTTGGCTGTCGTACAGAAGGAGTTTATTGCCGAAGGAATGAATGAAGCCGGGTTGTCCGCCGGGTTGTTTTTCTTCCCCGATTATGGAAGTTATGAAAAGTACGATCCGACCCAGAATGCCCGTACGCTGGGCGACCTGCAGGCGGTGGCCTGGATGTTGGCGCGGTTTGCTTCGATCGATGAGGTAAAGGCGGCTCTTTCGTCGGTACGTATCGTGGGGCTGGAAGCGACGTCCGTCGTGCACTGGCGGTTGGGAGAGCCTTCGGGAAGACAGACCGTGCTGGAGATTGTGAATGGCGTGCCGCATTTTTATGAGAATGCGGTCGGGGTGTTGACAAATGCTCCCGGTTTTGAGTGGCAGGTGACGAATTTGAATAATTATGTGAATCTTTATCCCGGCGGGGCTCCCGACAGAAACCTGGGCGGTGTGACCCTGCGCCCGACAGGCGGTAATTCGGGATTTCTCGGAATCCCCGGAGATGCCACTCCGCCGTCCCGGTTTGTGCGGGCTGCCTTTTACAGGAATACCGCTCCGCAGCGGGCTACCGCTTTTGAAACGGTGCAGCAGTGTTTTCATCTGCTGAATAATTTCGATATACCTATCGGTATCCAGCTGCCTGCCGGTGAAGTGCCGGATATACCGAGCGCTACGCAGTGGACGTCGGCGATTGATTTGACGAACCGCCGGGTGTATTACAAAACGGCTTACAATAATTCGATACGCTGTATCGATTTGAAAGGAATCGATTTTGCGAAAGTGAAATACGGTGCCTATCCGTTGGATAAAGTGAAGGAGCAGCCGGTGGAGATGGTCGCAATACCGTGAAGAAGTCAAAAGGCTGAAAGAGATAAGGGATGCGGATTCGTATCCCTTATTTTTTTGTCTGTTTCGCCGGTTTGAAAAACAATGTAACGATAATTTCATTATTTTTGTGCAGCAATTGACGATGCGGACCATGCGTGTTTGTCTGCTGAAAGTCGATTTCCGACATGTATAATTTTTTCTTTTCCGAAATGTTATCCCCCGCTGCGAAAGACAGCATGGGATCTGTGGACAGGGTTTCTGTTTTCCCGACTATTTTCTGGAATGTCCTTCAGTAATTTCCGGTTCCGTAAACGGATGTGCGCGAATGTGTCTGATGTTCGTGCAGGTATCGTGTGCCTGTAAAATTGTATAAATCCAATTATAACGTAATGACAAAAGCAATAAATTTATGTATGACTCTCGTCATATTGTTGTCCGTTGCTGCAAGAGGGCAGCATCAGAAACGGATGTCGATCGGCGAACTGTTTGAACGGGCGGATGCGCAGAATTCCGATATCCGGGCGGCGCAAAGCAATGTGTATGTCGCCGGGCAACAGGAAGAGGTTGTCCGTTCCGCCCGCCTGCCTCAGATCAATGCTTCCCTTACCCTGAGCTATCTGGGAGACGGAACAATCCTCGACCGGGATTTCAGCCATTCGCAGCGGGACAAATTGCCGCATTTCAGCAATACGCTCGATGTGGAACTGTATCAGCCGCTCTATACCGGCGGCAGTCTGTCCGGCGGCATCGCCCTGTCGGAAAAGCAGACGGCGATGGCGAGAATCGGGCTGGATGCGACCCGCAATGGGGTCAGGATGACGATTATCAGCAATTACCTCGAATTGGCGAAGAACAGGAATCTGCTTGCCGTGTATGACGAGAATATCCGTCTGACGGAGAAGCTCCTCGGGGAGATGAAGGTGAAACGCGAACAGGGGATCGTCCTGAAAAATGACATTACCCGTTACGAACTGAAACTTTCCTCGCTCGGTTATGACCGTCTGGTGACGCGCAACGCGATCCGGATCTGCAATGTCAATCTGATTTCCCTGCTGGGGCTGAATGATACGATAGAGATCGTTCCCGAATTGAAAGAGTTCCGTTCCGAATCTTCCGCCGGCGAGGAGGCGTGGCTGCAGGCTGCCCGGACGGGAGCTCCGGGGCTGAAGACTTTGGGGGTGCAAAGCGAGATGGAACAGGTCGGGAAGCGTATCACCCGTGCCGGATATTTGCCGAAAATCGGTTTGATAGCGGGGGATAATTTCCTGGGGCCGGTGACGTTCGAGGTGCCTGTTTTGGACAAGAATTACAATGCGTGGTTCGTGGGCGTGAACGTGAAATGGAATCTGTCTTCGCTTTTTACGACCCACAAGTCCGTCAGGAAGCACGATCTGGAGTTAACGCATATCGCTATGGAAAATTCGGCGGCGGAGGAGTCCGTCGAACGCCGGATTCATGAAGCGTTCATGCTTTACCGGCAGGCGGTGGAGCGTCTCGGGATCGAACGGAAAAATGTTCAGCTTGCGGAAGAAAACTATTCGGTCGTGTCGAACCGTTTCGAGAATCAGCTGGCGTTGCTCACCGATATGCTCGATGCCTCCAATGCGCGGCTCGATGCCGGTGTAAGGCTGGTCAATGCTGAAATATCGGCGCAATTTTATTATTATCAACTTCATTTTATTTCAGGAACACTTATTGAATTATGAAACAGAAAATCCGTCGCAGACTCCAGAATGCGGGAGTCGTTGTTTTGATCGCCCTCGGTTTCGGGTGGGTGGCATATAAGTTTATCGGATTTACCTCATCGACTTATACCGACAATGCGCAGGTCTGCCAGCGTCTTGTCCCGGTCAACAGCCGGGTGCAGGGATTCGTCAGGGAGGTGCGGTTCGACGATTATACCCGGGTGCGGAAAGGTGATACGCTGGTCGTTATCGAGGACGCCGATTTCCGGCTCCGGCTGGCGCAGGCCCGTGCCGACCTGCAAAACGCCCTGTCGGGCAAGAATGTCGCGTCTGCGGCTGTAACCACGGCCACGAATGATATTTCCGTAACGGAAGCGGCGCTTGCCGAAGTGAATGTCCTTCTGGCGAATGCCAGACGCGACCTCGACCGTTATAAAGGGTTGTTGGGCCAGGAGGCGGTGACGCAGCAGCAGTACGACGCTGTCGAGACCCATTGTCTCGCCCTGGAGGCGAAACGGGACATGCTGATGAGGCAGAAAGGCTCTACGGGGCTTGTGGCGCAGCAGCAGTCGCACCGGATGGGGCAGAACGAAGCCGGGATCGAGGTGGCGGAAGCTGCCGTGAAGCTGGCGGAGCTCAATCTCTCCTATACGGTTATCACCGCCCCGTGTGACGGGTATACGTCCCGCCGGGATATTCAGCCGGGGCAGTTGATCCAGCCGGGGCAGACGTTGGTATCGATTGTCGATACCGGCGATACGTGGGTGATCGCGAATTACAGGGAGACCCAGACGGCCCGGATGAAGGTCGGCGACCGCGTCTGCATAAAGGTCGATGCTATTCCGGGAGTTCGCTTTACGGGTGTCATACAGACGATTTCGAATGCTACGGGAGCGAAGTATGCCCTGATGCCGCAGGACAATTCGACCGGGAATTTCGTGAAGGTGGAGCAGCGCATTCCGGTCAAGATACGCTTTGCCGAGGATACGCCCGCCGAGTACGGAAAGCGTCTTCGCTCCGGCATGAATGTGGAATGTAAAATCATCGACTGATGGGACATGCACCGCAACCGCTTCTTTTTACCCGCTTGCTGATGTTCCGGCAGCGGGTGCCGCGCCGCGCCCGTTTCTGGCTCATCATGCTGTTCGCGCTGTTCTATCAGCTGACCGGAGGCGTTTACCTCGCCGCTTTGAGCCAGATGGTGGGAGAGCTGTCCTTTATCCGGGAGGATGTCACGATGGCGGGCTACTGCTCGCTTATCGGCCTTAATATGATTTTCCCGGTATTGTTCCGGTGGAAGTTCTACCTGTTCACGCGGCAGATGTTTTTCGTGTCGGCGACGGGGGCTTTGGTGTGCGCCGTGGCGGCGGTGTATGCTTCCGTTCCGTGGGTGCTGTGGCTGATCTGCCTGTTTGCCGGGTATTTTAAGATGATGGGAATGTTCGCCTGTATGAGCACGATACAGCTGAATATCACCCCTACCCGCAATTACGGTGTGTTTTTCCCGGTGGTCTACGTGCTTGTCTGCGGAGCCATCCAGCTTTCGGGTATCCTGACGGCGTACATAACCTATGAGTTCAACTGGCGGGTGGTTTATCTCGTGATCGTCGCGCTGATGCTTGTCGTCGATGCGGCGGTCTATTTCATGATGAAACCCGATCACCGGTCGGGGCCTTTCATTCCGCTGAAAGGGGTGGACTGGACCGGACACCTGCTGTGGGTGGCGACGTGCTGCATTGCGGCATGGATTTTTAATTTCGGGGAGCATTACGACTGGTGGGAGAGTTATCCGGTGTGGTATGCCACATGGATTTTCATGGCCGTTCTTGTCGTTACGCTGTGCGAGTCTTATTTTAAGAAGGAGCCTTTCATTTCATTGAAGGCTTTCGGGTATCCGATGACGTGGACCGTTCTGTTTATCCTTTTCGGGATGGGAGTTCTACAGGCTTCGGCGCATGTCTTGCAGCCGGTCTTCATGAATGCCGTGGCGGGGTACGACTATTTCACCGTCGTGAATTTCAGTTATCCGGAGTTGTGCGGAGTCGTCATGGGCGCGATACTGGCGTATTTTGCGCTTATCAGGATGAAGTGGGGCATGAAGACGTTTTTCTTTACCTGTTTCCTGTTCGCCACGTTTTATATCGTCGCGGTCTATTTCCTGATCGATCCGGCGACGGAAGCGTGGTTGTTTTATGTGCCTCTTTTCGCTTTCGGAGTGGCGGAGGTGATGATGGAGACCGGCGCGACGTTCATACTCGCCCATTCCATTCCTTTCCCGCATTTTTTTATGAATATTTCCATCGCCGGATTCGTACGGTGCGGTGTGGGGACGGCGGCGGCAGGGGCAATCGTGGAACGGCTTTTCGCCTGGTCGACGGGCAAGCATGTCATGTTGTCTTCTGCCGGATTCGGCGATGCGGGCGGAATGCCGTGGGCGCAGCAGTACTTCGTGACGCAGAATCTGATGCTTGCCGTAAAAGAGTGTTTCGGCTATCTTGCCATTCTGGGCGTATTCCTGATGGTGTGCGTGCTGTTTTCGAAGTATCGCGTGACGATAAGCCGCATCGTTCCGAAAGTCGTTTCCGTCGCCCGCTGGATCCGTTATCCCCGGCAGGCTCCGGACCCGACGTTGCATTAGTCGCCGGAAAAAAAGAAAGCGTTGAAAGGATTTTCCTTTCAACGCTTCGATTTCGTGGGTCCTGAGGGATTCGAACCCCCGACCCTCTGGGTGTAAACCAGATGCTCTGAACCAACTGAGCTAAGAACCCGTGCGATCTTTTGCGATTGCGGTTACAAATGTAGCGCTTTTTTATATCGGACCAAATTTTTATCTTATTTTTTTAGCCATCTTAGGAATTTATTGTACTACCCATTGTAAAACCAATGTTTTTCTTGGAATTAAAGGGAAGAGTTGTGTGCAATATTTTTTGTGAAATCAGATAAAATGGATACATGCTTACCAAGCAAGTGTTTGAAAATCACAAACGTTTGAATATAAAATAATTAAAAAACTCCTATTCTCTTAAATTGTACAATTAATCTTCAAATACACCCTTACACCCTTGTCACTGACAATACTGCACGGCAAATATATAACAAAAATCAAAAACCAAAAGTTAAAACGTTAATTTTTTTTAACGTCTGTTCTTCCTGAGTCTGAAATAGGATATAAGACTTAATAAACATTAAAATGTATTAAATAACAAGGTGCAGTTATTCAAGATGATACCTGCTTGGTAAGCATCTGTCAAAAAGGTGTAAATTTTTGATTCAAAGATGGTTCGGTTGATGTACGCCGGAATAAACGGATGAAAAAGTGGATGTGTATTGAAATAATCGGAAGGCGGTTCCGATGTCTTGCAAGAGGAGCGGATCGCCCGACATTATTTATATGAATTTTTAATTTAAAATAATTTAGTTATGACAAAACGCATTAAATTGGCAGCAATGCTGGTGCTTTTTTTCTTGTTTTGTTCCAATAGTGAAGCATGGGCAAGAAGAAAAGACAATGTAAATGTTTCGTCACAGCAACAGACGAGCACGTGTAGTGGAGTCGTAAAAGACTCCAAAGGAGAAACTCTTCCGGGCGCATCCGTAGTGGTAAAGAACGAAAATTCGTCCATGCCCATCGGTACGACGACCGGAATCGACGGAGACTTCACGCTTAAAAACGTTCCGGTGGGAAGCACCCTTATCATTTCTTTCATGGGCTACCAGACCCAGGAAGTGACATGGACGGGTACGCCTCTTGTCGTCACCTTGAAAGAGGACTCACAGACACTGGAAGAAGTGGTGGTTACTGCGTTGGGTATAAAGCGCGAAAAGAAAGCGTTGGGTTACGCCATGCAGGAAGTAAAAGGAGATGCGTTAGTGGCAGCTCGCGAAACCAACTTAGTCAATGCACTGTCGGGTAAAGTGTCCGGTGTACAGATTATCCGTTCCAGCAACGGTCCTGCCGGTTCTTCCAAAATCCAGCTTCGTGGTAGTAACTCTGTCACCGGTCTGAACCAACCGTTGATTGTAGTGGACGGAGTACCTTTGGATAACTTTACAGGTGCTTCCAACAACGATATGTGGAATCCTTCTACCGATATGGGTAACGGCTTGGCGGATATCAACTCGGAAGATATCGAATCCATGTCTGTACTGAAAGGTGCATCTGCAGCCGCTCTGTATGGTTCGCGTGCAGGTAACGGTGTTATCTTGATTACAACCAAGAAGGGGGCTAAGAGTGAAGGTCTCGGTGTTACTTTCTCCGGTTCGGTTTCAATAGAGAATGTATTCATGAAACCCAAGCGTCAGAATATCTTCGGTCAAGGTTCCAATGGAATCTTTAATGCCACTTCCAGTTCAAACTGGGGACCGGCTATCATCGGTCAAAGCTATACCGATTGGAACGGACGCACGCAGAATATGCAGTATTTTGACAATGTGACAAACTTCTTCAATACCGGTGTAAACCTGACTGAAAACGTTGCATTCTCACAACAGTATGACAGGACATCGGTTTACCTGTCGGCTACTCGCATGGATGATTTCAGTAAAATTCCGGGAGCTGAATACAGTCGTACCAATTTAATGTCGCGTATCACTTCATCATTTGGCAAAGACAATCGTTGGAGCGTGGATGCCAAGGTGCAATACATTTTGTCTGACGCCACCAACCGTCCGATTTCCGGTGCACGTTCCGACAACTATTTCTATTCTATGTATATGATGCCTATCTCGTTGGATATCAGGGAATTCAAACAAGCCAAGAATCCGGAAGACGGCAAAATGTACTGGTGGGAAAAAGGTAGCGGTCAAAACCCTTATTGGGCAAAAGATTACAATACCAATCAGGATAGACGTAACCGTTTCTTGCTGAACGGTTCTTTGAAATACAAGATTACAGATTGGTTGAATACCGAAATAAAAGCCGGTAGCGATATGTATTACACGGAGACTGAGACTAAACTATATGCCGGCAGCCCTTCGTCAGAAAATGGTCGCTATTCTTTCGGTGAACAAAAGTTCTACGAAAACAATTTCAGTTTCTTGGTAACTGCTCAAAAAGACCGTGTGCTGGGTAACTTCGGAGGTGTATTCACATTTGGTGGAAACTTAATGGAACGTAAGTCGACAGGAGTAAGCAGTTCTGTCAGCGCCTTGACTGTGCCCGACTTGTTTTGGTTGACCAATTCAACCGAATCGAACAGAGGTGTCAGCCAAACTTACAGCCACCGCAAAACAAATTCATTGTATGGTACTTTAGGATTGAACTACGACGGATGGATTTTCCTGGATTTAACCGGACGTAACGATTGGTCGTCTACATTGAGCAAGAACAATCGTTCTTTCTTCTATTCTTCTATCAGTGCGTCATGGGTAATCAGTGATATGATTAACAAGTACGGCAATGGTATGCCCGACTGGTTTACTTACGCCAAGACCCGCGTTTCTTTCGCACAGGTAGGTAACGACCTTGACCCGTATCAATTATATAATGTATATAGCATTGGTTCTGTATATTCGACAGGCGGTACCAGCGCATCTGTTTCCGGCAATACCTTATTCAACGAAAATGTACGTAGTGAGTTGATTTCTTCATGGGAAGCCGGTGCGGAAGTACGCTTCTTCAACAACCGTTTAGGATTGGATGTGGCCTGGTATAAATCGAATGCCAAACGCCAATTGCTTAACCTGCCGATGAACTCATTGTCAGGATATAACTCTATGAAAATCAATGCCGGTAATATTCAAAACTCCGGTCTGGAAATCATGCTGAACACCATTCCGGTACAGACCAAGGAATTCAGTTGGGAAAGCCATGTGAATTTCTCTGTCAACAAGAACAAAATCATTGAACTTGCCGACGGAGTAAACGAATACACCCTGGGGTCGTATGACAACTTGCGTATTCTAGCAGTAGCCGGTGGCAATTACGGTGAAATATGGGGTACGACTTACCTGCGCGTTACCGATGCGAGCAGTCCTCACTATGGAAAACTGTTGCTGAACGATGCCGGTTTGCCACAAGGCGATTCAGAGATTAAGAAAATTGGCGACCAGCAAGCTACTTGCCTGTTAGGATGGACCAATACTTTCTCTTACAAGAATTTCGCTTTAAGTTTCTTGGTAGATGCCCGCATCGGCGGTGAAATCTTCTCAGGTTCAAACCGCATGTTGCAAGCCAATGGTGTGGCAGCCTGCACGGCAGTAAACGGCAAGCGTGACAAGTTCGTAGTGGATGGCGTCATTGCAGACGGTAATGGCGGCTATACCCCCAGCACCATCGAAGTAGAACCGCAGTCGTACTGGTCGGCAGTAACCGGTTCGACCGGTAACATGGGTATCGGTGAAGCTAACTTGTATGATGCTACCAACGTACGTCTGCGTAATGTATCTTTGAACTATACATTCCCGCGCAAGATGCTTGCTAAGAGTCCGTTCCAGCAAGTTAAGTTAGGCGTATCCTGCAATAACGTATGGATGATTCACAGTAACTTGAATGGTATCGACCCCGAATCTGTATTTGCCACCAGCACTAATGCAACCGGATTTGAGAATGCGTCATCACCGACGTCGCGTACTTTCTTGTTTAATGTAACGTTTGGTTTCTAATCTTTAATACTCGACAACAATGAAAAAAGTAAATAAATTATTCTTCCGTCTGGCAATGGGTGCTGCCTTGATGGGAGGCGCCACATCGTGTGACGATTTTGAAGAAATCAATCTTAGCCCGTCTGCCGCAGGCGAATCGTATATCCATCCGGATTATGCGCTGAACAAATCTTTTTATGAAGCGCAAATGGACCCGGACATTGCCGAACGTGTTTTTGTGTACAACTGGGCATCTATCACACGTCTGGTCGGTGAAAACACCTTGGGGGCTACCGCCCGCTACAGCAATGAATACAATGACAGATTGTACAGTTATACTTCCAACTGGGTGAAGTATGCCACTAACGCTATCGATATGGCTGATAAGAATCCGGGGACATCCGAACACGAAAAGGCATTCTTCCCGAACGTTAAGCAGTTTGCCCGCATTTGGCGCGTGATGCTGATTGCCGACTTTACAGACTCTTTCGGTCCGTATGCACTGGATGCTGCCCAAGGAGTGAATCCTACATTCAATAGTGTAGAAGATGTATATGCATTTATGCTGACAGAGCTGAAGGAAGCTGCCGCTGCCATCAACACTTCCGTAGAACCTACCGAAACCGAAGCTAAAGGTGATCCTGCTTTTGGCTACAAAGCAACCCAATGGGTTAAATTGGCTCACAGCTTGCGCCTGCGTTATGCAATGCGTCTGTCCGAAGTTTCTTCTTCAAAGATTGATGCCAAAGCAGAATTTGCCGACGCTGCTACCAAAAGTCTGTTGACTTCGGCTGACGATTTCTTCTCATTCCCCGAAGCAGGCGGATGGTCGGCTTACGAAGGCGTCATGAACCGCAGTTGGAGCGACCATTGTATCTCTTCTACCATGTGCAACTTATTGACCGGTTTGGGAGACATCGACGTAACAGACTATCGTCCGGACTTGGCACCTTACATCAAACCCATGAATTACATTGGCGAACAATATGTAAATCACTATCCGGAAACAACCGATAATCCGACCAAACAATTGTGGATGGATGGTATTCCCGAACATCTTGATCCGCGTGCTTTAAAAGTATGGTGTCTGACTAACGACGAAAAAGCAGAGAATTTCCCCGACCAAGCTTCTCAAGGTGTTAAATACCATGCAGAACATGCAATGTTAGATCCGACAAATCCAGAAAATAAACTGGTGGAAATCGATGCCCAATTTACTTGGAACGGCTATCCGGCAGGTACCCGTGGCGCATGGAGCACCGTTACGTTCAAATTCAATGATGTATTGTCGAATGCCTGGAATACGACTCCGATGCTTGGCAAACAGTATCGTGACAATACCACCAGACGTATCTGGATGTCGCCGTGGGAAACTTATTTCCTGCTTGCCGAAGGGGCTTTAAGAGGCTGGACCAATGTCATCAGTGCCAAAGATGCATACGAGAATGGAGTACGCGCCAATTTTGAATACCTGGGCTTAAGCCGATACGTAAATCAATATTTGGCATCTACCAGCTACAACCGTGTAGGTACTTCAGTTAACTTTGAGCATACCACAGAACCTGTTTCTTTCGAAGCAGACTATGTGAACGGTTACACCAAACAAGCCGGAAAGATGACATACAACTATCCGGATGCCAGCAAAATTTTATATAAAGGTGGTGCTTTGAACGATAAACTTACCAAAATCATTACACAGAAATATATTGCCAATGTACCGTACGGAGTAGTTGAAATGTGGAATGATCGCCGTCGCTTAGGCTTGCCTTTCTTTGAAATCCCGGCAAACGAAGGAACGCTGACAGGCTCTGACATGGAACTGTATATCCATGCTTCCGAATGGAAAAACGGTCAGAAGTGGTATCATTACACACAGCGCATGAGATACCCGACAGCGTTGGAAAATGCTGATAAGGAACAATTCCAAAATGCACTGCAACTATTGGGTGCCGAATCCAACAACATGATGACTCCGCTGTGGTGGGCTATCAAATAATAATTTAACAATCAGAAAAAGCCTGTGCATCGGAAAAGGTGCACAGGCTTCTTTGTATTACAGATTATCCTTTATCTGAACATTTCCCCCATCAGTCGGATGGGCAGCAATATTCTCCTCATTTTTTTAGCCAGCCGGAAAAAATTTCGTCGAACAGTTCGCCTCTCGTAAGGCGTCCGTGGTCCAGGCAGACCGATTCCACTTTCCCGCGGGCGCATAATTTGAGGTCGGGCAGGCGGTAGATGTCTTCGAAGAAAACCAGCTTTACGCCGTCCCGGGCGATGTTCAGTTTTACGACGAAGCGGTCGCCGCTGGTCAGGGATATTTTATAGTCTATTTCGACCCGGGCCACGACGGCATCGATGCCCCGGTTATGCAGTTCCCCGAAGTTGGCTCCCGCTTTTTCCAGGAACTCGTGGCGGGCATGCTCCATGTAGTGCTGGTAGTTGGCGTTATTGACGATGCATTGCAGGTCGCATTCGTAATCGCGCACTTTCATTTCCAGTTCAAACTGATATTCTTTCATAAAGATTCCGGTTAGAATCTTCAAAAGTAAGAAAATTATCCTTTTTTGCTTTTAAAAAAGGTCGGTTTGTTTTTGCAGCCTTTCAGCGTGCTTTTCATTTTTTCCTCGATGTCCCGTTTGGTCTCCTCTTTCTGTTTTTGAAGATTCTCCCTGAAATAGTGCGTGATGTTTTCTTTGTCCATGGTCGTTCGTGTTATGTTTGTAAAGTTTCTCATTTATCTGTAACGGATAGGAAAGAGGAAGGTTGCCTGAAATGTTTCGTTTTTATTTGGGTCAGGATTTTTAACTTTCGAATTTTATTTGCTACTTTAGCCATACTTTATTTGAAAATTAATTTTGTTCGGAATGTTAGCGGAAGAAAGTATCGGTCGGATAGTGGAAATTATTGAGAAAGCGGGGAATGCGCTGCTGGATGTGTATAAGAAACAGGATCTGGACATCGAGATGAAGGCGGATGCCACTCCGGTGACGGAAGCG
>CAZYJV010000061.1:11283-12452 GCA_964647845.1 uncultured Odoribacter sp. | reverse complement strand
GAAAATACATTTTATCGCTATCGGAGGCAGTGCCATGCACAATCTCGCTTTGGCTTTACACGAAAAAGGATATGAAGTAAGCGGCTCGGACGACGAGATTTTCGAGCCATCCCGCAGCAGACTGGAAAAGGCCGGACTCCTTCCTGCCCGATGGGGATGGTATCCGGAAAAAATCACGCCGGACCTGGACGCCGTCATATTGGGAATGCATGCCAGAGAAGACAATCCGGAACTGATCCGGGCCCGGGAACTGGGCGTGCGCATTTACAGTTATCCGGAATATCTGTATGAACAGACCAAAGACAAAACGAGGGTCATCGTCGGAGGAAGCCACGGCAAAACCACCACGACCTCCATGATCATGCACGTACTCAAAAAATGCGGCGTGGAGTTCGATTATATGGTCGGCGCCCTGCTGGACGGCTTCGACACCATGGTCCACCTGAGCAAGTCCAGCAAAATAGCTGTTTTCGAAGGGGACGAGTACCTGTCTTCCCCTATCGATTTGCGCCCCAAGTTCCATCACTATCGTCCGGACGTCGCCGTATTGACAGGCATCGCGTGGGACCACATGAATGTTTTTCCCACATTCGACAACTATGTGGAGCAATTCGCGCATTTCATAGAAACCATTCAGGAGAACGGGAGCCTGATCTGTTATCAGGGAGATGAAAATATCCGGAAGATCACCTGCCGGGCCAAGCCTTCGGTAAAGATTATTCCATACGAAGCCCTGCCCCACTCCGCCCGGAACGGCAAGACCTATATCCAATGCGGAGAAGAAACGGAACTGCAGATCTTCGGACTTCACAACATGCAAAACCTCGCGGCTGCCTGCCTGGCTTGTCAGGAAATCGGCATCCCGAAAAGCGACTTTCTGAAAGCCATCGCCAGTTACAAGGGGGCCGCCAAACGTCTGCAAAAAATCGCGGAGACACCGCAATCCATCGCCTACCTGGATTTCGCCCACTCCCCGTCCAAGCTAAAAGCGACCATCCAAGCGGTGAAAGAACAGTATCCGGACAAAAACCTGATCGCCTGCATGGAGCTTCATACCTTCAGCAGCCTGAACGCGGCCTTTCTGCCCCAGTATAAAAACTGCATGGATCAGGCAGACACAAGCATCGTGTTCTTCAATCCCGAAGTCGTAGCCCATAAAAAGCTGCCGG
>CAZYJV010000061.1:2834-11183 GCA_964647845.1 uncultured Odoribacter sp. | reverse complement strand
CCTCCGTTTACTTCCACTTTTTTTTCTTTAAAAGTAACGCAATTTCCGATTTTATTTTATCTTATCACACGGAAAGGACGTGTGTTGTAAACTTTTATTTTCACAGGAAGTATAACACCATTTACAAGTAAATACTTAAAAATAAAACTTATGGATTTGTCTGTAAATCAAAGATTGGAACGTTTTCTTTTTGAAAAGAAAATTTCACAGGAAGAGCTTCGTATTCGGTTAGGGTTAAAGGCAAGACAACAAGTAAGCAACTGGATCAACTGCCAGGACCCCATACCTGACAAACATCTGCTGTCAATCATCCGGGAATATCCGGAACTGAACGCCAATTGGCTGATCCGCGAAATCGGTCCCATGTTTCTGGATCAAAAACAGCTGCGTCAGATCCATCGGAACGAATACGGTTTTTGCGAAGATTGCTTAGACAAAGAAAAAGAAATCGCTTTACTGAAAAGCCTGCTCGAAAGAAAGGAATATGAACTGAAAGAACTTTACCGCGAATCGGGGAAACTGGAAGAACGGTTGAGCCGGTATGAAAAAACGGAAAAGCCCAAGGGTAAATAACGAAAAGAGAAAGGCACACTCCTTTCTCTTTCTACTTTTCTTTGCAATAGCGCTTGATGATATTATAGGCTTCCGGTATACCGATCTCCCCCGCCTTGCTCAAATCGGCATTCGCCTCCGCTTTCCTACCTATGTAAATATACAGTAACCCCCGGTTGAAATAAGCCTCCGCCATATCCCGGTCTTTGGCGATCACGCTGGTATACGTATCTATCGCCTGTTCTATCCTTTCATTCTTCACATACACATTGGCAATGTTGAAGAGCGCGTATATAAAGGCGGGATCCAGCTCGAGACATCTGTCGTACCCGGCCAGCACCTGGGAATAATCGACCACGATTTTCGCCTCCTTATTCTCCTCCCCGACGACATGGCGGGACGCTTTTTCGTCTATCGTACCGATATAGTCGTACATCAGCATCCTGGCGTTCGCCATATTGAATACGGCCAGCAGGTTATCGGGATTCTTTTTCAGGATCGCCGCGAAATCGTCCAGCGCTTTCGGGTACTCATACCCTGCCATATAGAAGATTCCCCGCAACAGATACAGGTCTTCGTCCTCCCGCTCTTTCAGCTGCCGCGTCAGTTCTTCGATACGGCTTTCCACCAATTCCGGAGAATAGTTGAAATGCTTATTGGACAACGCCAGCGCGGGATTATAGTCGTGCCGCTGGTTAAAATCGGTGATGTGCCGGTTGTAATACTGAAATTTCCCCGTCCTCAGCGAGTCCATGCTCTGGTACTGCACGCAGAAGACCTCCTGCAAAGAGACGATGACATTCTTGTCCTGCACCCTTCCGTTAATCACATCCCGCATCTTATCCGTCCGGGCGTTGAAATCAATCAGACGCTGAAAGTTTTCGGCGGTATCCACCAGCGCATTTTTATCTCCCTCCTTCATTTTCCGGTAGCGCTCCATAATCGACTTCGCCTGCCGGGTGTCGTTATCGGCGGAAGCATAATCCTGCATCTCACTGTTCACCACGGAACGCATCATATACGCCTTTACGAAATCCGGATACAGCCGGATGCTCTCCGAAAAATCATCGTAGGCCCCCGGCAGATCCTTGACCTGCAGCTTCAGAAGCCCCCGGTTGAAATAAATCAGGATATTGTCGGGATTCATCTCAACGGCCCTGTCCAGATCGGCTATGGCCTGGTTATAGTCCCCGATTTCCGCCAGCAGCATCGCCCGGTTGTAAAATGCATAAATATAGTTGCTGTCTATCTCTATGATCCGGGTATAATCATCCAGCGTCTCCTGGTATTTTTTCATGTCATACCACACCATCGCGCGGCTCATCAGCAGGCGTTCATTCTTAGGATTCGCCTTCAGGGCGCGGTTATAATCTTCCACGGCATTATGGTAATTCTTCTGCTTATACCACAAATACCCCCTCAATCCGTAGGCGTCGTCCGAAAACATGTTCAATTTCACCGCCGCATTGCAGTCCGCCATGGCCCCGTTCAGATCGTCCATCTTTTCCCGCATGATGGCCCGGTTCAGATAGGCGGCCATCAGTTTGTCGTCGATAAGCAACGACTTCGAATAATCCTTCTCCGCCCCCTTGAAATCGCCGGTTTCCGCCCTGGTCATCCCCCGGTTCGCATATACATAGGCATTCCCCGGATCGATGGAGATCGCCATATTGTAATCCTGCATCGCCACCTTGAACTTCCGCAGATTGTGATACGCGATCCCCCGGTACATATACGCATGAAAATAGTTCGGATTCAGTTCGATGGCCTGGGTATAATCCTTTATGGCGCCTTCGTAATCGTCCAGGTTCATTTTGGCCAGTCCCCTGAAGAAATAAGGCTCCGAGAGATAGGGTTTGATGCGTATGATGTTGTTGAAATTCTCTATCGCGCTGATATAATCGTCGAAATAAATCGCACTCTTCCCCATCTGCAGCATGTTGTAGGTGTTCCACTGGGCAGAAAGGGCCTGCGACAACCCGAGGAAAAACAGAAGTAAATAGCATTTCATCCGGCAGAATCTTCTTGCGTAATTAATGTCGGTAAATATAAACAAAAAACGGGATGTTCTCACACCCCGTTTCAGATTCATTATAGAAAATTAATCGTCATCCTGGTCGTCGTCGTCCACTCCCGGTTCAAACAGATAGGAGGTCTGTTTTACGGTCAGCGTACTGTTGGAAGGAACACTCGTGGCTCCTCCGACTGCGATGTATCCTACATCATTCAGCACGAAAGCGCAAGCGGCCTGTCTCAAGGCGAAAGAAGGCAGACTGGTCACTTCATCCCATCTTCCTTTTTCCCCCTTATAGGGATTGAATTCCCAGCAATCGCTCAGCAAGCTTCCTCTGGCTCCGGAAACCAGATAAATACGGGCGGACTGGTCGGATGCCTTGCCGACAGCGAAGGCTACCGCATAGCCTCTCGGAATCATGCCGTAATCATTGTCAAAACCCTGTCCGTCTTTATCTTTCAGCTGGTCCAGAAATACCCTCTGTTCCGATTCCGGTTTAAAGGGAGAGAAACGGATCACATCGTTCGGATAGGAACTTCCGTCCTGTCCGGTAAAAATATAAGCGTCCGATCCGATCACAGCGACGCAAGCGCCCGCTCTCTTTTCTCCGAATGTCCAGGTCACCTCTTTCCAGGTTTCCGTTTCCAGGTCAAACTCCCACCAGTCTTTCAGAGGGCCCTGGCCTTCACTTCCCTTGTTGTACTGTCCGTAAGCGACAAAAGCTTTTCCTTTTCCGTTGTTATTCGGGTCCGGCACATAGAATCCCAAGGCATAACGCCGTTTCTCCCCCGGGAAATCAGCCACTTTCGTCCACTTTGTCCCGTCGTATTTGTAGAAATCGTTGAAATAGTCTTCCGTTCTCAGAGAACCGGCGTGCTGACCGGCGGAATAGCCCAATCCGACATACGCCACTTTTCCGTTGGAAAAAGCGACCGCACCCAGACGCGGCTCGCCCGGGAATGTATCTGCGGATCTGTACCACGTAAGATCTCCGTCACTGTTGGCCGTGCAATAATAAAAATCGTTCAACTCACGGGCCTGTTCATTTATACCTGTTCCGACATACGCCCTTTCTCCCAGAACAAAAGAAACAGCCCCCAAACGTCCCATTCCGCCGAAAGATTCCACTTTCTTCCAGTTTCCCACCTCATCGTCATTGGAATGACAAGCGGCGAAGAAAAGGCCTAAAACGAACAAAAAACTTAAATTTCCAAGCGTTTTCATAAATTTTATATTTCAATTTTTCATTTTTATCTAAATCTCGGGCAAAACTACATATTTTATAAATAAATCCAATAAGTTTTCCATTAAATTACGTTACCAAACACTAATTATTACTCTTTCTGCAAATTAAGGCTTTTACAGGATGTTATTTTTGGAAAATAATCTTACCTTCGCGTCTTGATACCGCAAAATGTATAAAATGAAAAACTTTTCTTTTATTTTTTGTCTGATTCTTTGCTGGGCCTGCAATAACGACGTAACATCCATCGGGCAGGATTTAATCAACGATGACAGCTACGTGGAACTGGTAAAGTACAACATAGAGAGCAGCTCCACCATCAAACTGGACTCTTTCCCCACTTCCACCGGCAAAACGGGGAGCGAACTCGCCAACCTGATCGTCGGGGCCGTCGAAGATCCCGTTACAGGCTTCACCACCGCCCGGCCCTATTTTTCGCTCGTTCCGTCCGGCGGCGACCCCATCAATACGATTCACAATTTCGATTCCATCACGTTCAATATCAGATACAACGGACAAATCTGGGGAGACACGACCCAGATCCAGACGTTTTATCTGCACCAGCTTACCAGGCTTCCGGTCCTGCACGAACAAAACGACCTTTTATACAACACGACCGTCACCCCCTACAATCCGACGCCGTTGGGAAGCTACCGGATCCTGCCGCACCGCCGCAACCTGGATAAATTCCGGATACGCCTCGACGATGAACTGGGACGGGAATTGTTCGACAAAGTGAAATACAACGACGAATACATTAAAAGACCTCACTATTTCATCCAATATTTCAAGGGCGTAACGCTGATACCGGACAACGGCAACACGTGCATATTCGGTTTCGCGTCCGTTGCGGACAGCATTTCCATACAACTGCATTTCCACGATGCGGAAACCGAACGGATCTACAAATTCTCCCCCAGTACCGCTTACAGCGAATACACGTACGAAAAACTGCACAACGATGCGGCGGGTACGCCCTATGCGGCCCTGACCAGTCAGACGGAGGCGCTGTCATTCTACGACGCTGTCAGACCCACTGCGAGTTACGGACAGCTCGTCACCCAGGGGCTGAGCGGATATGCCATAAAAATGCGTCTGCCCATAGCGCCCGCCGGAGACAAATACAAAACCATCATCAAAGCGGAAATCGAATTGCGCCCGCAGGCGGGAAGCTATAAAGAGATCAAATTGCCGGAGACCCTGTACCTCTATCAGTCCAACGCCGACAACGACCTCGTCGCTTCAATCACCAACGCAGACGGAAATGCCATTACCGGCAAACTTGTCCGGGAAGAAAACCGCCCCGAAGAGGAGCGGTTCGTCATCAACATCACGGACTACTATAACTATCTTTGTCAAAGCAACGATGCGGACTCCAAAAACTATATCATCGTGAGCGTTCCCGCCGATATGATGTCAGGCAGCTTCAACAGGCTGACGGTGGACCGCATTCCCGTTTTAAATATTTACTATGCACGCTACGAATAATATTCACTTTCTCATGAAAAAGATTATTCCGTTATATCTCTTGTTTTTTCTGTTTTCCTGGCAGGCTTACAGTCAGAATAACACGGGAACGCCTTACTCCATGTACGGCATCGGCCTTCTGCAGGACAACTACGGCCCCTATACCTCCCTGGGCGGCGTTTCTGCAGCCATGCGTGACAACAACAACATCAACTTTCTGAATCCCGCGTCCTATACGGCCTTAGACAGCAACCGCTTCTACTTTCAGTTCGGTGTGACCGGCGAATACGTCAACATCGCGACCCACAAGGAAAGCACCAGTTACAGAGTCGCCCAGAACGCCTCCCTGAACATGGCTTTCCGCATCTATAAAAACCTGTTTACCTCGTTGGGCTTCCACCAGCGCTCCGACATCGGATACGACCTGTATTACTACAAAATGATCAACGGAAGCGACAACGAATACTACAACCAGCAGATTTCCGGCGAAGGGGGGCTGAATGATTTCTACCTGGGGCTGGCATACCGATTCGGAAATCTCTCCCTCGGAGTCAATTCTTCGCTGGTATTCGGAAACATCGAAAAAAGAGTCAACCTGCTTCCGCTCATTTCAAACAGCTATTATATCAACAGTCGGAATAAAATCGCCGTCTTCGACGCTATCTTCACGGCTGGTATCCAATACGGCATGAAACTGTCGCCCAAATCCCGGCTGACGCTGGGTACGGCATTCAATCTGTCCTCCAAAATGAATGCCCGCAAAGACCTGGAGTCTTACAAAGTAAATACCTCCACCCAGGACAACGAAACCCTGGATGACGAAAAACTGAATAACGGAAACATTTCCTATCCGTTCCGCATCACGGGCGGCTTCGCCTACGGCTACAAGGACAAATGGACCGTTGCCGGCGACTACACGTTCCAGCAAATGTCTTCATACAAAGAATTCGGCAAAGACCAGGAATACAACGATTACCACAAGGCGGCCGTCGGTGTTTCCCTGCTGCCGGCACGATACGGCAGATACTGGTGGCAGCGCAACAGCTACAATCTGGGCGCCTACGCCGTCCGCTCGCAAATCGAAATCAACAACATTCACATCAATACCTACGGTGTAACTTTCGGTTCGCAGATACCCGTATACATCGCCAACCGCGAGCTGTTGCTGGGTGTCGCTTTCGACCTGGGCATACGAGGCACCGAGAAGAACGGTCTGATCCAGGAGAAATATGCCAAAATCCGGCTGAACATCGCTTTCAAAGAGGGCTGGTTCATGAAACGCAAAATCGATTAATAAAATAAAACAAACGCCATGAAAAAATTTTTATTTCCTTTAGCGGCCATCACGCTGTCGATCGTCGCCTGCAATCCGACATCCCAATACACCATCAACGGAACCGTTGAAGGCGAACAGGAAGGGAATGTATATCTTGTGAAATACAGCGGACGGACGGCGGACACTTTGTCCAAAGCCCCTGTCAGAGGCGGGAAATTCACGATACAGGGGAAAGCGGAAAACACCACCAACGCCTATCTTATCGTTGAAGGCAAAAGGGGAGGCACGCCAATTCTCGTAGAAAACGCGAAGTTCACCGCGACCCTGAACCCGGAAGACAACGCCCTCTCCAAAGTGACAGGAACCGAAAACCAGGAAATCCTGAACGAGTATCTCGTGATCTCCAACGAACTGAAAAAACAGCAGTCCGAGCTTTACAAAGCCTATTCGGCCGCCATGCAGGAGAAAAACGAAGAAAAAGCCAACGAAATCCGCGCCGAATTCGACAAAGCGGACAGCATCTCTTCCGCAAAAGAGGCCGAGCTGATCAAAGCGCACTCCGACAGTTACGTAGCCCCCTACATCATCGCAGGGAAAATGTACAACACGGAGTTGAACGAATTGCAGGAAAAATACAACGCTCTGGGCGAGAATGCCAAGGCCAGCGAATACGGCAGGAAGATCGCCGAGAGAATCGCTAAACTGGAAAACGTGGCCATCGGGAAAGTCGCTCCCGATTTCACGCAGGACACTCCGGAAGGCAAACCGTTATCCCTGTATGACATCAAAGGGAAAGCGAAAATTATCGACTTCTGGGCCTCCTGGTGCGGTCCTTGCCGTCGTGCCAACCCCGAAATGGTAAAACTTTACAAAAAATTCCACCCGAAAGGTCTGGAAATCCTCGGCGTATCCCTTGACCGCAACAAGGCAGACTGGGAAAAAGCCATCGCCGACGACCACCTGGACTGGAACCAGGTATCCGACCTCCAGTACTGGAACAACGCAGCTGCACAGGCATACGCGGTCAGCAGCATTCCTCACGTCGTGGTACTGGATGAAAACAACGTCATTGTCGCCCGCAACCTACACGGCGAAGAACTGGAGAACAAAATCGCCGAATTATTAAAATAGGAAAGCGTTGCGGAAATTTTATATTCTTTTCTTTGTTCTGCTATTCAGCCTGCCGGGACTGGGCAACCGTTCCCGGCAGCCGGACTGGGCCGAAAAGACCCTGAACGCCATGACACTGGACGAAAAAATCGGACAACTGTTCATGATAGCCGTATACAGCAACAAAGACAAAGAATACCAGGAAAAGACAGAAGAAATCATCCGGAAATACCATGTCGGCGGACTGATCTTTTTTCAAGGCGACCCAGTCAGACAGGTCGAACTGGTCAATGCCTGCCAGAAAATCAGCAAATATCCCCTGCTGATAGGCATCGATGCGGAGCACGGCCTGGGATGGCGCCTGAAAACGGCGATGGAATTTCCCCGGATGCTTATCAACGGCGCCGTAACGGACGACTCCCTGATTTACCGCTTAGGCAGGACCATCGCCCTCCATTGCAGGGAAGCAGGCGTACACGTCAATTTCGCGCCGGTGGCGGATGTCAACAACAATCCCGCCAATCCGATCATCGGCATGCGCTCTTTCGGGGAAAATCCGGAAAACGTGTACAGAAAAACTGCGATGTATGTAGCGGGGAGCTTATCCGCCGGCGTACTTCCCGTGGTCAAACATTTCCCCGGACACGGCGATACGGACACCGATTCCCATGAATCGCTGCCGGTCAT
>CAZYJV010000061.1:0-2734 GCA_964647845.1 uncultured Odoribacter sp. | reverse complement strand
GAAAAAGGAAGTGCGGAAGTAAAAGCCCTCCTGGCAGGGAATGACATCCTGCTCTTCCCCGAAAACATCGGCCGGGCTGTCAGTCTGATAAAAAAAGCCGTCCGGGACAGTCTGATCCCGGAAGAAGCCATCGACGCCCGCTGCCGGAAAATCCTCAACGCAAAAGCCCGGTATGTCCTGCCTTCCATGCAACCTCTGCAAACCCGGCAACTGTGGTCCCGCCTGAACCGCCCCGAAGATTTCGCGCTGAAACAGGAACTCTATAAAAATGCCGTCACCCTCATCAGAAACGAGGCGGACCTCCTGCCCCTGAAACGCCTGGACACCCTGAAAATAGCCTCCCTGAATTTCGGTGCGGAAGAGATCAACACATTTCAGACCACGTTAGACAAATACACCCGTGTCAAACATTTCGTCTCGCCTAAAAAACTCTCGGACGACGCGCTGCAAAAACTGGTCCGGAAACTGGCCTCCTACAACTGCATCATACTGTACAACAACAGCGCTTCCGACCGGCCGGCACGCAGGTACGGATACTCCCCGGAACTGTCGCAGCTGATCGCCCGGCTGAAAGGAAAGAAAATCATACTCTGTCATCCGGCCGTTCCCTACGGACTCAAATCCTACGTACATCTTCCGATAGACGCGATTCTGGTCAGCTACGAAGACCACCTCTATGCCAGGAACTACGCGGCGCAAGCCATTTTCGGAGGCATTCCCGTCTCCGGACAGCTTCCCGTATCCATCACCCCGGACTATCCGGCAGGCACAGGCATCCCGACCGCCAAAAGCCGTTTGGGATATGCTCTCCCCGAAATGTGCGGCATACCGGCTGCCCGGCTGGCAGTCGTCGACTCCATCTGCGAAGCCGCAATCCGCATAAAAAGCACGCCCGGCTGTCAGGTGCTCATCGCCAAAGACAACTATATCATATACAACAAAGCCTTCGGATACAACACCTACGAAAAGCAAAAAGCCAACCATATTTCCAACATCTACGACATCGCTTCCGTCACCAAAATTGCCGCGACACTCCCCGTGATCATGAAACTCTGCGACCGGGGAAAAATAGCCGTCGACACGCCGGCATGCCGTTACTATCCCCCTTTGCTGGGTTCCAACAAAGAAAACATTACGCTAAAAGAGATTCTGGCTCACAATGCCGGACTGAAAAGCTTTTTCCCGGCTTTTTCCGACCCCATCGATACGAAGAAACTGCCCTGTCCCCTGTTTACGAAGGTTCCGACGAAACACAACACGCAAAAGCTGAAAGAGCATCTGTTCGTAAATCCCGGCTACCAGTTCAAGGACAGCACGTTATCGCGCACGCCCCGTCCCGGATACCGGCCTTTTACTCCCGGACTGTACATTTTCAACGGATACCGGGACAGTGTCATGAACAAAATCATCCATTCGGAACTAAATCCGAAAAAAGAATATACGTACAGCGACCTGGGATTTATCTTTCTGCAGAAAATAGCGGAACATCAAACCGATTCATCCCTGGATATGCTGGTCAGAAGCTGGTTTTACGATAAACTGGGTGCCTGCTGCACGGACTTTTTAGCCGAAAAACGGCTGCCCGGGGACTACATCGTGCCCTCCTGCATAGACAAGCTGTACCGGAAAAAGGAAATCAAAGGCTGCGTACACGATCCCATGGCCGCTCTGTTGGGCGGTGTCGCAGGCCATGCCGGACTATTCTCCACGGCTGAAGACCTGGCGAAAATCATGACGCTGTATCTGAACAAAGGAAGCTACGGCGGCGAACAACTGCTGAATCCCGCCACAATCGAGCTCTTTACCCGGAAAACGGACTGCTTCCCCAACAACCGGCGCGCCCTGGGATTCGACAAACCCGAAACGGACGAAAAGAAAATAGGCCCCACATGCAAGGAAGCGCCAGAATCCAGCTACGGCCACACCGGCTTCACGGGTACCATGGCATGGGTCGATCCGGAAAACCGGCTCGTCTATATTTTCCTGTCCAACCGGACCTATCCCGACGAATTCAACACGAAACTCAGTGAAGAGAACATCCGGACCCATATCCAGAGCGCGATCTACCGGGCGTTGAAAGACAAATGCGAGGAATGATACTTTTCTTTACGGATTCATGGCAAAATCAAAGAAAAAAGATACTTTTGCACATGAACGGAAAATTTAACCAGTTATTAATAAATAAAATAAATTATGAGTAATTTTTTGACTACCTCAATCGGGAAAAAAGTCATCATGAGCCTATCAGGACTTTTTCTGATTCTGTTTTTATGCGTTCACTTATCGGTGAACCTGCTGTTACTTGTCGGTCCGGACGCTTTCAATGCGGGATGCGAATTCATGGAACTGCCCTTCATTAAAGTGATCGAACCCATTCTGGCATTAGGTTTCATCGTCCACATCATCTGGGCAAGTATCCTGACCATTCAGAACCGGAAAGCCCGTCCGCAGAAATACGCCCTGCGCAAACAGTCGCAGAACTGTACGTGGCCTTCCCGCAACATGTATATCCTGGGTGCACTGGTGCTGGCTTTCCTGGCATTGCACATCTGCAATTTCTGGTACTACTTCAAATTCAGCGAAGTCGCCAGCCAGTACGAACTGGTAAGCACCACCCTCATGCAGCCGTTGTACGCGGTACTGTACATCATCGCCGCCATCCTGCTGGGACTGCATATTTCCCACGGATTCTGGTCGGCTTTCCAGTCCATCGGCTTCTCCAACGATATCTGGA
>CAZYJV010000060.1:0-12525 GCA_964647845.1 uncultured Odoribacter sp. | reverse complement strand
CACGTGATTTGTAATCTCGGGGTCGTTGGTTCGAATCCGACAAGAGGCTCGGAAAAAATTAATTTGCTGTTGTAGCTCAGGGGTAGAGCACTTCCTTGGTAAGGAAGAGGTCTCGGGTTCAAATCCCGATAACAGCTCAGTCGGAAAGCCTGCTCAGCAGGCTTTTATTCTAATCCACCTAAAAATAAACTCTATGAAATTTTTTATTGACACGGCCAATCTGGACCAGATACGCGAAGCCAATGAACTCGGCGTGCTGGACGGGGTAACGACCAATCCTTCCCTGATGGCGAAAGAGGGAATCAAGGGCGTCGAAAACTGCAACAAGCATTATATTGAAATCTGTAATATCGTCAAAGGGGATGTGAGTGCGGAAGTGATCGCCACGGATTATGAGGGGATGATTAAAGAGGGAACGGCTCTGGCGGCCCTGCACCCGAATATCGTGGTGAAAGTGCCTTGCATTGCAGACGGAATCAAGGCTATAAAATATTTCTCGGAAAAAGGCATCCGTACCAACTGCACATTGATTTTTTCACCGGGACAGGCCCTGTTGGCGGCAAAAGCCGGGGCTACGTACGTTTCTCCCTTTGTCGGGCGTCTGGACGATATTGCCAGCGACGGCATCGAACTGGTGGAGAAAATCGTGGACATGTTCACGTATTACGGATTCGAGACCCAGGTATTGGCGGCTTCTATCCGGAGCACCCAGCATATCATCCAGTGCATCGAAGCCGGGGCGGATGTGGCGACGTGTCCTTTGGGCGCGATAAAGGGACTGCTGAATCATCCTCTGACCGATTCCGGTCTGCAGAAGTTTTTGGCGGATCATAAGAAGGCGAATTCCTGATCTGTATGCTTATCAGATTATTTGAGGACAATCCGAATGCGAAGGAGGTCCTTGAAGTGGTTGAAATACTGGAAAAAGGTGGGGTAATTATTTATCCCACCGATTCCGTTTATGCCATCGGATGCGATATCTACAACGTCAAGGCTGTTCAGCGGGTGGCGCAGCTGAAAGGCGTAAAGCCGGAGAAAGCGAACTTTTCCATGATATGCCGGGATCTGAGCAATATCTCGGAGTATGCCAAAGTCGGGAATGCGGTTTTTAAAACGATGAAACGCGCTTTGCCCGGTCCTTTTACTTTTATTCTGAATGCCACCAGCAAGTTACCCAATGTTTTGATAAACCGGCGGAAGACAATCGGAATCCGGGTGCCCGACAACCGGGTCGTGATGGCCCTTGTCGAAGAACTGGGACATCCGTTGCTGACGACCTCCGTGCGGGATGAAGACGAAGTGGTGGAATACATGACCGATCCGGAACTGATTTACGAGAAATACGGGAATCAGGTGGACCTGGTTATCGACGGGGGATACGGCCGGAATGTCGCCTCTACCGTCGTGGACTGTACGGGAGAGACGATCGAAATCGTTCGGCAGGGATTGGGTGAATTATAGCTGTCTTATTTTCTTATTTCTTCCAGAAAGCTTTCGTAAAGAGCACCAGAACCGTAAAAATCTCCAGACGTCCTATCAGCATGAGGAGGGCCAGAAACATTTTGGCGAAATCGTTCAAGTGGGAAAAATTATCCATCGGTCCGATACTGCCGAAGCCCGGACCGATGTTGCTCATGCTGCTCAGGACGGAGCTGCAGGCGGTCGCTATATCATCGGTAAAAAAGGCCATGACGATGCTTCCTATGCCGAACAGAATGATATAAAGAATGGAAAATCCCATGACGCTGTTCATAATGGTGGGGTGCACGCTTTTATTGTTATACTTCACATTGATCACCGCATTGGGATGAATGTTTCTTTTCATCTCGGCGATCGAGTTTTTGAACAGTAGCAGAATGCGGATGATTTTCATGCCTCCGGAGGTCGAACCGGCGCAGGAACCGACGAACATGAGAATGAAGATAATCAGCCCCAGCAGCGTCGGCCACAGCAAGTAATTCGCGGAAGTGAAACCGGTAGTCGTTATGGTCGTCGTCACCTGAAACAGCGCATCCCGGAAACACATGCCGATGCTGTTCCATCCCGATATGTAAAGTCCCGTCGCAGTAATCAGGGTAAAGGTGAAAACGAGGATCATGTACCACCTGAACTCCTCGTCCTGGAAAAACTTGCCGAATTCGCCCTTCAAAGCGATGTAGTATAAGTTGAAATTCGTAGCGGAAATCAGCATGAACAGAATCGTGACGTATTGGATATAGGAGGAATCCCAGAAAGCGATGCCGTCCTGTTTCGTGGAAAAACCTCCTGTCCCCAAGGTGGCGAAAGCATGGCAGACGGCATCGAAGAAAGACATGTCCCCCATGATCAGCAGCACCATTTCGATAAGGGTGCATGCCAGATAGAACAGCCACAATCTTCTCGCAGAAGACTTGAACGTCGTCGCCATCTTGCTGTGGGTCGGGCCGGTCATTTCCGCCACGTACAAATCCCGCCCCTCGATGCCGAGGCTGGGCAAAATGGCGAGGAACAAAACGGCGATTCCCAAACCGCCCAGCCACTGCGTCATCGAGCGCCAGAAAAGGGAAGCATGGGGAAGCGCTTCCACGTCGTTTAAAATGGAAGCCCCGGTCGTCGTAAAACCGGAAATCGTCTCAAAAAAGGCATCCACGAAAGAAGGGATGCTGCCTCCTAAGAAAAACGGCAGACAACCGAACAGCGAAAAAATCAGCCAGGTAAAAGTGACCGTAAAATAACCGTCTTTCTTCGCCAGGATCTTGTCCGGAGCGTCGATGGTATAAGCCATGAGGGTGCCTGTTACCGCCGTTATGGCGCTTGAAACGGCGAAAGCCCAGGTGTCGCTTTCGCCGTAAACCAGGGAGATAACGACGCAAAGTAAAAAACACGCGCTCTCAATCAGCATCAACCGACCGATGAGGTTTGCTATGAATCGGATATTTATCATGATGTAAGCTGCCTTTGTGGGATACCTTATTCCTGAAAATATTTAACGACCTTTTTCACGGCATTGGGGAGGGCGAAAATAACGACATTGTCTCCCGGCATGATCTGTACGTCTCCTTTCGCAATGATAGTCTCTTCCCCGCGGATAATTCCCCCGATCGTCGCATCGTCCGGGAAATGCATATCCTTCAGTTCATGTTTGGTTATCCTGGAACCTTCTTCCGCTTCCAGTTCAAAAACTTCCGCTTCCGAAAACGTCAGAAATTTCAGGTGTTTTACGTCTACGTTCATGGTGTAGCCGTAAATGTGGGAGGCTGCAATCAGTTTCGTGTTGATCAGCGTTCCGATACCGATATTCTCGGCCAGATCGATGTAATCGATGTTTTCCACTTCGGCGACACTCTTCTTGACCCCCATTTTTTTGGCCAGCAGACAGGAAAGAATGTTGGTCTCCGATGATTTGGTCACACTGATAAACGCGTCGATATTTTTTATGCCTTCTTCCCGCAGAAGGGCCAGATCCCGGCCGTCGCCGTTGATAATCAAGGTCGATTTGAGTTTATCGGCCAGCTGTATGCACTTCTCGCGGTCTTTTTCTATGATCTTGACATTGTAGTTTTTTTCAAGCAAAGAAGCTGTTTTTATTCCGATGCGGGAAGCTCCCACAATGACGATGTTCTTTATCTCGAACTCCTCTTTTCCGCAGAGGGTGAAGACATTGGGGATAAATGAAGGGGTGGTGACCACGAAAATCAGGTCTCCGTATTTCAGTACATCGTTCCCTCGGGGAATAATCGTTTTATTGCCCCGTTTGATGGCAACCACCCGGAACTGGTCGGCTCCGTATATCTCGCCCATTTTGGCAAGGGTATGGTTCAGAATCAGGGCGTTTTCCCATAATTTGATACCGATCAGTTGCAAACGCCCGTCTGAAAACTCGTGCAGCTGGCGGGAACCGATCTGCTTCAGCGACGTCACGATCTCTTCGGCTGCCAGCCTCTCCGGATAAATCAGCGAGTCGATGCCGATGGACTTGAGGTATTCGGCGTTTTCATTTTCCAGATATTCGCTGTTGTTTACGCGGGCGATGGTCCGTTTGGCACCCAATTTTTTCGCGAGCATGGCAGAATTGATATTTTGCTCCTCTAAAGGATTGACTGCGATATACAGGTCGCACTTGCCCACTTCCGCGTCTTTCAAAGCCCCGATGGAGGTGCACGAACCGACAATCGACATAATATCCAGTTGGCTTTCCAGATTCTCTATTTTCTCCTGGTCGGAATCGAGCAGCAAAATATTATGCTCCTGTCTGCTGAGCATCTTGGCCAGATGTGTCCCGACTGCCCCGGCCCCGGCGATAACGATATTCATAATCGGTCTGTTTTTCTCTGTTGAGGCGACAAAGTTAAACTAAATGTCGCTCACTTATTCATTTTGTCACGCCTTTTTTTGAAGGGCAGAGCGAGGTGTATATCCCCCTCTTGCCGGGTTGTCCGGAGCGGTATACGGAGCTCGCGGCAGACGGTTTCCCACCGGCGTATGCAATGGGGACGACAGGAAGCGTCCAGGATGATTAACCGGGGTGCGGGCGAGTCTGAATTCAGCAGACTTTGGGGATATACATCGTCCGTAACGATCCAGATACCCTCTTTCGCCCGACTATCGGAGCGGTCGATGATGCGGACGGTGTCGTCGGGGAAATTCAACCGTTTGCCGTCATAAACCGTTCGGGAGTGCAGGAACCCCTTACTGGCCGGTACAAGCCGGAGATTATGTCGCTGAATATACAATGCCGCCTTCTCTTCGGGGAGAGCAGACCGGGTATTTTTTAACAGGAACCCGAATTTTCCCCGTTTCAACAGAATACAGCTGTGGGAATATGAATGAAAAATGACGAGTTCTTCTTCTTTCCGGAGGAGATAATTGTGCAGACAGGAATAGCCGCACAGAACGGACACGAGCAGCAGAATCGGCAACAGCCGGCTTTTCCTGCGCGACAGGAGATAAAAACAAATGAAAAACAGCAGTCCGTACAGAAGCAGGAGATGGATTTCCGTCGGATACAAACGGTTCGCCAGGAGGTTTACGGTATTGAAAAGGTTCAGGGAACAGGTTAGGGCTTTACACAGAAGCTGTATGGGGTAGCTCAGGAAACAGCCGATGCAGGAAGGCAGGAACAGTGCAAAAATTCCGGCATATAACAACAGCGTAGTCAGGGGGATGGCTATCAGATTGACGAGGAAACCGTTCAGGCTGATGGCATGGAAATAATAGGCGGATAAAGGGAAGGTGGCTACCTGGGCGGATAGTGTGACGCATACCGGTGCGGCGAAACGGGGCAACGGGGTGATGAATCTCTTTAAGAAAGGAGTAATCCCGATGATGCCCGAGTAAGCGGCGTAAGACAGCTGCATCCCGACGGAATAAAGGGCGCCGGGATTGACGATGAGGGCGAACAGGGCGGAAGCGGCAATCGCGTTGAATGCGTTGTAGTCTCTGCCGAGGATATGGCTTAGCGTGATGAAAGTCAGAATGTAGGCGGCCCGGACGACGGAAGGGGACAACCCCGTAATGCAGGCGTACGCCCATAAAACGGGCAGGAGAATCCAATGGGATTTTTTCCCCCTGATTCCGGCGATTCTGAATAAATAGGTCAGCAGCAGCCATACGGCACCGGTGTGCAGTCCGGAAACCGCCAGCAGATGCATGGTGCCTGTCTCTGCAAACAGATCGCGGGTGGAAGCCGGAAGATGCTCCTTATAGCCCAGACACACCGCCTTTATCAAAGCGGAAGAAAGGGAATCTTCAAAAATCCGGTCTGCTTTCCGGATAAAGCTGTTTCTGATCCGGGAGAAACGGTAGCGGAGAGTACGGGCGTGGCCGGAAACCCGGATAGAATCTGCGACTTGCACCCGGGCATACGCCCCTTTCTGTTTCAAGTAACGGTTGTAATTAAAAAGGCCGGAGCTGTTGCGGAGGAGGATTTCCGAGAACCTGGCCTCGAATTCGAGCGAATCGCCCGGGGAAAAGGCGCGCGAAGACTCCAGACAGAACGTATGTCGGTTTGCGGAAACGATATGGGAATTGCGGGACAGTTTTTCTTCGTACCGGCAAGAGAAATAAACGGGGTTGGCGGGAAGATAGAGCGGGGAGGAGCGGCTCAGACGGGTGCTGCACAGGAACAGGCACGGGAAAAGAAGCCAGGAAGCCGTAGTGCGGGTACGCGGGAAAATAAACAACAGGCAACAAAGCAGGTAACAGCTCCACAGACAAAAATCCGGGAAATGGATGCCGGAGCAGAGAATTCCTCCTGTCCAGCAGCACAACGGAAGAAGGAAAGGAACTTTATGACTGGAAACATTTACACCATACGCGTCGTTATTGCCTCCATAAGTTACGATATTTTTATGAAATATCGAAAATCCTATTTAGGTAAAATGACCCGGTAGGCGGCTTTGAATTTTCCGGCGCTGATATTGTTGAGCTTGTTGCGGAGCAGCCGTTTCTTCAATAAAGAAAGATGGTCGGTGAAAAGGACGCCTTCCAGGTGGTCGTATTCATGCTGGATGATCCAGGCCTTGATGCCTTCATACTCTTCTTCCTTTTCTTCTCCGTTTTCATCCCGGTAGGCGATTCGGATCTTGTCTTTTCTTTTCACATCTTCGTGGATGCCGGGAATGCTCAGACACCCCTCGTTGCGGTTGATTTCCTCGCCGCTTCGCTCGATGATGCGGGCGTTGATGAACGCTTTCCGGAATCCGGCGCACTCCGGATCCGCTTCTGCGAAAGCGTTGCCGTCGACGACGAAGACCCGGATGCTTTTGCCTACCTGAGGAGCTGCCAGTCCTACCCCGTCGGCTTCGTCCATGGTTTGAAACAGGTCCTTCAGAAATTTATCCAGATCGGGAAAGTCCGCCGGGATGTCCTCGGCGATTTTCCGGAGTACCGGGTGGCCGTAAATAACAATAGGTAACAGCATATGTAATTCTTTTAATATTAAACATGGTCCGGCAGGGCGGAACTGTCTGTATATTGTTTGCTCGAAAGGTAAGACGTCAGAATAATCGTTGCGCTCATCGTGTCTATGAGCGCCTTGTCCTGCCGTGTCTTCTTTTTGGCGCCCCCCTCGATCAAAGCCCGGTGGGCCAGCACGGAAGTGAAGCGTTCGTCGTACATTTCAACCGGAATATCCGGAAATTTTTTTTTCAGTGCCGAGAGAAAAGGTTTTATATACGTCATGCTCTCCGACTCCTCGTTATTCATCTGTTTGGGATGGCCGACGACAAAAAGGTCCACTTTCTCGGTCTGTACGTATTGCCGGAGGAATTGAAATATCTCGTGAGGTCCGACTGTTTTCAGACCGTTGGCGATGATGCGTTGAGTGTCCGTCACTGCGATGCCAATCCGTTTCCTACCGTAATCGATGGCCAGAATTCTTCCCACTACTCTATAATAATAAAGATGTCTTCATCCTTTTTCTTCATCAGATACTGTTCCCTGGCAAATTTCTCCAGATTGTCCCGGTTGCTGAGCAACTCCTTCATTTTGCGGTTGTCCTCCTCGATTTTTTGCTGGTAATAGGCCTTTTCTTTTGAGAGGGTGCTGATTTTGTTGCGTAACTGCGCCTTTTCGACGAAACTGTTTTTGTCGAAGAAAGAAATCCACACGAAGAAAAGCAAGCCGACGAGCGTGTACTTGTTGGTAAATTTCCGTATGATTTCCCGGAACTTATATAAATGCCCCCTGAACATGCTACAAATTTAGGAAAAAAATAGGAACTCCAAACTTTATGAACTCATGAATTTGATTCCGTCTGTTTTTTCAGTGCGACGGACATGAAATCCGTAGGTATGTCTCCGAAATTGTATATATTTGTGACAGCGCGTTTGCAAGACACCGTCGGAATTTACCATCTAAAAATACAGAGATATGGCATTTAATTTGAAAAACAGAAATTTTTTGAAGTTGCTGGACTTCACCCCCGGAGAGATAAACTATTTGCTCGACCTGGCTGCCGAATTGAAAAGAGCGAAATATGCAGGCACGGAACAACCCCGCCTGAAAGGGAAGAATATAGCGTTGATTTTTGAAAAAGATTCCACCCGGACCCGCTGTTCTTTCGAGGTGGCGGCCCACGACCAGGGGGCTCATGTGACTTATCTGGGACCTTCCGGTTCGCAGATAGGCAAAAAGGAGTCCATGAAGGATACCGCACGGGTGTTGGGCAGGATGTTTGACGGGATCGAATACCGGGGATTTGCCCAGGACATAGTGGAGGAACTGGCGGAATATGCCGGCGTGCCGGTATGGAACGGATTGACCAACGAATTTCACCCTACCCAGATTCTGGCGGATTTCCTGACGATGCGGGAGCATGTGGACAAGCCGTTGAACCAGGTGACCTATGCCTATATGGGGGATGCCCGCTATAACATGGGCAATTCGCTGATGGTCGGCGGTGCGAAAATGGGGATGGATGTGCGCATTGTCGCTCCGAAAGGCTTGCAGCCTGATCCGAAGCTGGTAAAAACCTGTCAGGAAATAGCCGCTGTTACCGGAGCCAAAGTCACGGTGACGGACAACGTGGAGGAAGGCGTGAAAGGATGTGATTTCATTTATACCGACGTATGGGTGTCCATGGGCGAACCGCAGGAGGTATGGAAGGAAAGAATCGAAATGTTGCTGCCCTATCAGGTGAATAAAAAAGTGATGGAACTGACCGGCAGGAAAAACTGTAAGTTTATGCACTGTCTGCCGGCTTTCCATAATCTGGAAACCGCTGTCGGAAGGGATGTGTACAAACAATTCGGGCTGGATGCCCTGGAAGTGACGGAAGAGGTGTTTGAATCGCCGGCTTCGATTGTCTTTGACGAGGCGGAGAACCGGATGCACACGATAAAGGCGGTTATGGTGGCGACCCTGGGTTGCTGATGAATGAAAGAATAGCGGGAAAATCTCCCGCTATTTTTTTGAATGGCCGTTGTATTTAATTCTGCTTTTTAAAATTCTCGATGCAATTTTCCCGGTCGGGACAAATGTCCAGAATCATCTGTAAGTGCAACAGATCGAATATGCTTTTCACCTCCTTCGACAGATTGCAGAGTTTGATGGCGGAGCCGTTGCTTTTTGCCGTCTTTACCAACGAAATGATACATCCGATTCCGCTGCTGTCGATAAATTCGATGCCTGCCAGGTCAAAAATCATTTTGATGCCCGAGGTGCTCAGTTTCGGTTTGAGTTCGGATTTTACGTCTTCGGTAATGGCCAGGGTAAACCTCGAAAGGCCCGCGAATTGGGCGATCTCGATGCCGTCTTTTTCTGTCAGTTTGATAATCATGTTTTGTTTTAGTTTAGTTAGGTTGTTTATCAGCTGCCTGTTTATGCTGAACTTTAATAACCATAAAGGTATAATAAAATGCCTGAAAAACAAAATCCGTTTTATAAATAAGAATAAATCAAATAATTATAATGTTATTTAAAAAAGATAAAAATCGTACGACAATGAAAAACGGATTCCGGACAGGCGGGGAAAGTTAAAATTTGTTCGGGAATAAGGCTTTTAAGTGTAAAATAAAAATTGTATCTTTGTTGAACTGCAGAGCGAAGGCGTGAGACGCCCTTGGAAAACGCCCGGTTCTGCCAACGTTTGCACTTCGCAGGCATTTTGAAATTATCGTTAAAAATATAAAGATGAAAACAACGCCATTTACACATTTTCATGAAGCTTTGGGGGCTCGGATGGCTCCTTTTGCCGGCTATAACATGCCGATCGAGTATACGGGAATCAAGGACGAACACATGGTTGTCCGTGAAAAAGCCGGAGTTTTTGACGTTTCCCACATGGGGGAATTCTGGATCAAAGGCCCCAAAGCTTTCGAGCTGGTACAGAAGCTTACGTCCAATGACGCGTCCGTTCTGGTGGACGGTAAAGTGCAGTACAGCTGCTTCCCGAACGCAACGGGGGGGATTGTGGACGACCTGCTGGTGTACCGTTTCAGTTCGGAAAAATACCTGCTGGTCGTGAATGCGGCAAATATCGAAAAAGACTGGAACTGGGTGGTGAGCTACGGAGAGAAGCTGGGCATGAAACCCGGCGTGGAACTGGAAAACGCTTCGGATAATATCTGCCAGCTGGCGATACAGGGCCCCCTGGCTTTAAAGGCCATGCAAAAACTGACGACGGTCGGTGTGACCGATATGGAATACTATACTTTCAAAGAGATTCCTTTCGCCGGAATAGACAAGGTTATTTTCTCCACGACGGGTTACACCGGTTCCGGCGGCTGTGAGGTGTATGCCTACAATAAAGACGCCGACAAACTCTGGAATGCCGTATTTGAAGCGGGGAAAGAATTCGGCATACAACCTATCGGTCTGGGCGCGCGCGACACCTTGCGTCTGGAAGCCGGATTCTGTCTGTACGGGCATGAAATTGACGACGACCACTCTCCGATCGAAGCCGGTTTGGGATGGATTACCAAATTCGTGCCGGGAAATGATTTTGTCGACCGGGCTTATCATGAAAAACTGAAAGAAGACAAACCGTCCCGCTATTTGAAGGGATTTGTCGTGGAAGACAAGGGAATTGCGCGCCAGGGATACCCCATCGAAGATGCCGAAGGCAATCAGATCGGCGTCGTATGCTCCGGAACGGTGTCTCCCCTGACCGGAAAATCCATAGGAACGGGTTACGTGAAAAGCGGTTTCCAGAAACTGGATACCACGATATACGTGCGGGTAAGAAACAAGGCGCTGAAAGCCAAAGTGGTGAAAATGCCCTTCTTTTAATCCTGAAAAGTATGTAATTGATATTCACATTTAATATTTAAAAGTATGAGAAAACATATCTTCAATGCGGGTCCTTGCAAATTGCCGGATGCAACGTTAAAAAATACGGCTGCCGCCGTGCTGGAATTCGGGAATACCGGTCAGTCTATCATGGAGGTTTCCCACCGTTCTGCGGATTTCCAGGCCGTTTACGATGAGGCTGTCGCCCTGTTCAGAGAGGTCTTGAACATCCCGGACGACTACCACGTTTTGTTTTTAGGAGGCGGTGCCAGCATGCAGTTCTGCATGATTCCGTACAACTTTCTGAAAAAGAAGGCCGGCTATGTGAATACGGGAACGTGGTCGACCGCAGCCATCAAAGAGGCTAAACTGTGGGGCGAGGTGCAGATCGTGGCTTCTTCCGAGGCCGACGGCTTTACCTATTATCCGGAATTTACGATTCCTGCCGATGTGGATTACCTGCACATCACCTCCAACAATACGATCCGGGGAACGGAAATCTTCAAAGACCTGGATTCGCCCGTGCCCCTGATTGCGGATATGTCTTCCGACATTTGCAGCCGTCCGGTGGATGTGTCCAAATACGCCATGATTTATGGCGGGTGTCAGAAAAACCTCGGACCTGCCGGTGTGACCTTCGTAATCATCAAGGATGAATTTTTGAAACGGGTCGTAGCTGACAGACCTATCCCGACGATGTTGAAATACCAGACTCACGTAGACAAGGGCTCCATGTACAATACACCTCCCTGTGTCAATATTTTCGGTGTAAAAGAGACGCTGAAATGGGTGAAGGAAATGGGGGGCGTGAAAGAAATGGAAAAACGCGCCGTCGAACGGGCCGACGCCATCTACAAAGAACTGGAAAGCAGCAAAATGTTCCGTCCGGTAGTAAAAGAAGGCTCGCGCTCCAGAATGAATATCCCGTTCCTGTTGAGAGAAGGCTATGAATCATTGGAAAAGGATTTCCTCGATTTCTGCAAGACGAAAAATATTGTCGGCGTGAAAGGCCACCGCTCCGTGGGCGGTTTCCGTGCTTCAACCTACAACGCTTGTACGATGGAGGATGTGAATGCGCTGATTTCAGCCATGAAAGAGTTTGAAGCGGCCCATAAATAAAAGAATTAAATTAGTATACTATGACGAAAGTTTTAATAGCAACGGACAAGCCTTTTGCACCGGTGGCTGTAAAAGGGATACGTGAGATCGTGGAAGCCCGGGGGTATGAACTGGCGCTGCTGGAAAAATATACCTCTCCGGAAGAACTGATCGCAGCCGTAGCCGATGTGGATGCCATGATCATCCGCTCGGACAAGGCGACCAAAGAAGTAATCGATGCCGCAAAAAAACTGAAAGTGATTGTGAGGGCGGGAGCAGGTTACGATAATATCGACCTGCAGGCTTGCACGGACAGAGGCGTGGTGGCCATGAACACCCCCGGACAGAACTCCAATGCCGTGGCCGAACTGGTATTCGGCATGATGGTATACATGGCGCGCAACTTCTACAACGGAAAATCCGGTCATGAGCTGAAAGGAAAGAAAATCGGCATCCATGCTTACGGAAATGTCGGACAGAACGTTGGACGCATCGCCAAAGGATTCGGCATGGAAGTGTATGCCTTCGATCCTTTCATGACGGCAGAGCAAATCGAGGCCGCCGGGGCGACCCCGATTGCTTCCGTAGAGGAAATGTATGCGATGTGCGATTATGTGTCGCTGCATATACCCGCCACCGAAAAAACGAAAAAATCCATTAACTACGAACTGGTGAACCGGATGCCGAAAGGCGGCGTGCTGGTCAATACGGCGCGCA
>CAZYJV010000059.1:0-12545 GCA_964647845.1 uncultured Odoribacter sp. | reverse complement strand
AAATTCGTCCTCGATTGGTCGAACGCCTCCAAGCCGACGGTAACCGTGACGGAGGCCGATGCCGACGACATCGACGAAGAGAATCCGGACAAAAGTACCAATGGCGCCAAATATCTGTATTACGGGGATGAAGCATGCAAGAAATTCTACAACAAAGGCAACAATGTGTATGAATTGACGGTGGATTTCAAATCTTCCTGGGGGTTCCTGATTCGTACGAGCAATACGACCTGGGACGGAGGGACGAAATACGGCGCCGCATCCAAGTCCGATAAACTGAAATTGGGTACGCCTTTCACGCTGAATAATTCGACGGCTGCGGATATTCTGTTCGAAGCCATGGATTTATGGTATTATCATTCCCATTTCTGCACGGACTGGTTTGCGGATTTGAATTACGGTCCCGTGGAAAAGGCGGCTTCTTCTCCCGCTTACAAAGCTATCGCCGATGCCGCCAAAGGCTGGATCGACAGAGGCGTGGACGGCTTCCGGCTGGATGCGGTGAAACACATTTACCACAGCGCCACGTCAGACGAGAACCCGCGATTCCTAAAGCTGTTTTATGACGACATGAACACTTACTACAAGCAAAAAGGACACACGGACGATATTTACATCGTAGGAGAAGTGCTGTCGGGCAGCAACGAGGTAGCCCCTTACTACGAGGGACTTCCCGCCTTGTTCGAGTTCGATTTCTGGTACCGGCTGGAATGGGCCATCAACAGCAATACGGGGTGTTATTTCGCCAAAGATATTTTGTCTTATCAGGAGAAATACGCCGGCTATCGTCCGGATTACATAGAAGCGACGAAATTGTCCAACCACGATGAGGACCGCACGGCTTCCAAACTGGGCAAGTCTCTCGCGAAAGAGAAACTGGCTGCCGCCGTGTTGCTGACAGGTCCCGGAGAGCCGTATATCTATTACGGAGAGGAATTGGGAATCTACGGCTTCAAAGACAAAGGGGACGAATACGTCCGCAGTCCGATGCTGTGGGGAGACAATTACACGACTTCCTATATCGAGAAAATAGACGCCGGCGTAGCCTCAAGCATCAAGTCGGTTGTCGAACAAAAAGACGATGCCGCCTCTTTGTTGAATACCTACCTTGCATTCACCAAGTTGCGCAATACCTATCCCGCACTGGCGCAAGGCGTGATGAGCCGGCACAGCCGGTACAACGACTCGAATACCGCAGCCAAAGGCATTGCAGCATGGTATATGACGAAAGAGAAAGAACGGATGCTGGTAATCCACAATTTCGGTAGCTCGGCCGTCCAGATCCCCCTTTCGGACAAAATAGAAAAGGCAGTCGGCGTATTAGGCAGGGTAGAACAAAAACAGGAAGAAGAAACCGTATCGGTAAAAATGGACGGCTATTCCTCCATCGTGTACAAAATTGCCGAATAGCTCCGCAATTACCCCAGCAGCGGTTTGATGACACCGAAGAGGAGGCAGGCGATGAGGAACGTGATGATGATGTTGAACGTCTGCGCAGAGAGGAAAGCCCACATGAGGTGGCGGTTTTCACGCGATATGATTTCTTTGAGGCGGGTTTCCAGTCCCACGCATACGAATGCCAGACTGAAAAACAAGCCGCTGAACATTTTCGCTACGCCCGGCTCCAGCAGTTTGCCTTTAGAGGTAACGTGAAACAGGTCGTTCGCCTGACAAAGACTGAAAACCAGGGAAGCGGCGACGAAACCGATAATGAATTTCGGGAACTTTTCCCATACGATATGCAGGGACGGGACCGTATTGTTTTTCTCCCCGCGTGTAGACAGATAGAGAGCGATAAAGAACGCGACGACGCCTATCAGTACGTTCTGCGCCCCTTTGATTATCACAGCATGCTGATTGGAGAGTTCGCTGACAATGGCACTGGAAGCCGCCACCCCGCTGGTCGTGTCGATCGTTCCGCCGATCCATGCTCCCGCCACTTCCTGTATGAGTTTCGGGTCGTCGAAAAACAGCGGCAGAAGCGTGCGTGACAGCCACGGCATCAGATAAATCATCGGCACCACGATAATCAATACCAATGAAACGATGTAAGAAAGTTTCTTGTCATCCCCTCCGGCTACCCGTGCCGCCGTGATGCAAGCCGATACCCCGCATATGGACACGCCGCTGGAAAGAATCATCGCGGAGCTGCGGTCTACGCCCCACCGACGGGAAACATAGTATGCGAAAAACCAGACAACGGTAACAACCAGCACGGCCTGAATCAACCCGACAGCGCCCGATTTCATGACATCGCTGAACAGGATAGTCGCCCCCAGACACACGACGCCGATTTTTATAAAAAATTCGCTCTGAATGGCGGGACGCATCCATGCCGGGATGTGAAAGACATTCCGTATAACCAGTCCGAAGATGACGGAGAAAAAGACGGATTCAAAACCGTAATAAGCCACTTGCGGAATGGCCGCCGTAACCTGAGCCAACAGGGAGATAGCGAAAACCGCCAGCAGGGAAGGCACAATCCCTTTCAGCGGACGCCCCAGCATAAGCCAGCCCAAAGCAAGAACCGCCAAAACGATAACGTAAAGTATCAGGGCATTCTGCCAGTCGGCAAGCATTGTCAGATGTTTGGGAACCGCCGGCAGATAACCGGGGATAAAAACCGCCATCGCCAACAGGACGATACTTACCGCCACAACGACCCAATCTTCCGTTTTAAACTGTTCGAGCCACTTTTTCATACGTTATCATTTTAAAATCCGGCTGCGAAGGAACGGAATATTTTCGACATTTTATTACGTGTAAATGCGTAATTTAAAAACAAACAATGAGGACAGGCATGCAATCCTGTCCTCATCGCAAAAATGTATTTTATCCGGTTATTTTTTCACCCATACCCGGTATTCTCCGGCTTTCAGGGTAAAGGGAGCGGTCGTTTTTACGGTCTCGCCGGTGAATGCGTCGGCATATGAATCCGTCAGAGGTTCGGCGAATTTAAACTGAGCGGTCTTGCGGCTTAAATTCAGCATGACCAGCAACCGGTCGTTTCCTTTGGTACGGGTGAAAGCGAACACGCTTTCGGGCGCCGTGTGGTTCAGTATGTTCATCGTTCCGGCATCGAGACCCGCATACAGGGCCGGATGGTCATGTTTCAGCTTGTCCAGTTGCGTATAAAAGGCTGTCAAAGGACTGTTTTCCACCCATTTGATTTCGTCTTTCTCAAAGAATTCCAACCGGTGGTTCAAACCGACTTCCTGCCCGCTGTACACCAGTGGCATGCCGGGCACGGTATAGGTCAATACGGCGAAAGCCTTCTGCAAATCGTCATAGCGTTCGTTCACCGTACCGTTCCATGAGTTTTCGTCATGATTGGTAAGGAAGTTCATCAGAATCGTGCGGGGAGCATACAGCGTATCCGTTTTTTGGAAATAACGGGGCAAAGCGGCCGCCGTCTTCTTTCCTGCCGCAATATCATTCATCGTATGCAACAAATCCCAGGCATAGCAGGCGTCAAAAGCTCCCTCGGTCAATTCCGGCTCCCAGGCTTCCGCCAGCATGAACACGGGTTTGATGCTATCCAGCGCCATCCGTGCCTGTTCCCAGAAATCGGTCGGCACCATGGCAGCCACGTCACACCGGTAGCCGTCGATACCGGCATTTTTCACCCAAAATTTCATGCTCTCAATCATATAGCGGCGCAAGCCCGGCTGTTCGTAGTTCAAATCCGCCACATCCGTCCATTCGGCAACGGGAGCTATAACCGAGTCGTTCACCTGCGTGTACCACTCCCCGTGCTCCACAATCAGCCAGTTGTCCCAGCCCGTGTGATTGGCCACCCAGTCCAGAATAACCTTGAATCCCATGCTGTGAGCCTTGTCCACCAGATTTTTAAAATCCTCCATCGTTCCGAACTCCGGATTTACCTGCTGATAATCCCTCACGGCATAATAGCTTCCCAGCGTCCCTTTCCGGTTTTTCTGCGAAATAGGCTGTATGGGCATCAGCCAAAGAATATCCACGCCCAACTCCTTCAATCGGGGCAGATGTTCGGCAAAGGCATTGAACGTTCCCTCTTTCGTGTACTGGCGTACATTGACCTCATATATTACCGCGTCCTTCGCCCAGGGCACCACCGCAGGCGTCTGAAAAGCCGCCGGAACCGCAGGCATGACGAGGTCCTGCCCTTTTTTATTCTTACAACCGGCAAGCAGCAGCACCGGCAATAACAACAAGCCTATTTTTCTCATAATTTTCCTGTTTAAGTTAATGTATCGTGTTATATATAATTTCCACTCCGTTGGCCGGGACATCCGCTATCAGCTTGGAATTATCATAACTGAACCGCCCGCCGAACAGCGATTTAAACTTCCCTTTCCGATCCCGGGCCGGAAGATCGAGCCGAAGCGTCATATTTTCCCTGCCCTTGTTGAAAATAACGATGACGTCCTCTCCGAAATACGAACGCAGGTAAGCATATATCTTGTCCTCCACCCGCAGGGGAATAAAATCCCCGAACATCAGCGCCATGCTCTCCCGGCGGAACGTATTCAGACGCGCCGTCTTCTCCTTCACCATCTCCTCCTCCTCGCTCAATCCGTCAAAGCGCATCATCCGTCTGTTGTCCGGATCATTTCCTCCGGTCATGCCGATTTCGTCGCCGTAGAAAACGACCGGTATACCGGGAATAGTCGCATTGAAAGCGATCAGTTGCACCAGTTTATCGTAAGCCGCCATATCCGACGGTTTACGCTCCCCGATGCGGCGTTTCCAGCCGGCGGCCTTGCTGTCCTCATCGAAACGGAGATCTCCCGCCGCATAGGAAATGAAACGCGCCCGGTCCTGATTGCCCGAAATATAGGACATCAGACTGTGCACCCCGTAGTAGTGGAAACTCTCCTCCAGCGAAGCGTTCAGCTGCCGGAACCCGACATCCGGACGGGCGAAAGCCGCCACCGCATCATCGTAGACATTAAAATCGAACTGACCGTCGAGCTGCCCCGAACCGACATAAGAAGCTATCAGCTCGCGGCTCCCGTAGGTCTCTCCCACCTGATAAATCGTCATATTCTTCGGGAACATAATATCCCGTTTCAGTTTGCGGGTCAGCGTCCGCCAGAATATTTCGGGGATATGCTTGGTGGCATCGTGGCGGAAACCGTCCAGGTCGTACTCCTTTATCCAGAAAAGAGCGGAATCGGTCATCGGCTCGTACACCTCCGGACGTTGCAGATCCAGTGTCGGCAGGAAAGAATCGAACCACGTCGTCAGCCGGTATTCATCCCACCGCTCCGTATTCAGCGTCCCGTCCGGCAGATACAAATCCGTCGCCCAGTCCTTGTGTTCCCGATACAACGGATGAAGCCGGTGGACATGGTTCGCGACATAATCCAATATCACGTTGATATTCTTTTTATGCGCTTCTTCCACCAATTCTTTCAGTTCGTCCGACGTGCCGTAACGGTCATCTACCCGGGTGGAAGAAACAGGCCAATAGCCGTGATAGCCCGAAAACTTCGTCCGGGGATTCTTCCACAGACCGAAAGCCCCCTCCGGATTCTGCGTTATCGGCGACAACCAGATCGTATTAATTCCCAGCGAATCGAAATATCCCTCTTTCAGCTTCTGCGTCACGCCCGCCAGGTCGCCTCCCATGTAATCGGCAACCGGCAATACCTCTTTGCTGTTCAACGGACGGTTATTCTCCGGGATAGAATCATAAAAACGGTCTACCATCAGGAAATAGAGCACGGAAGCCCGCTTGTCGAAACGGTCAAGCTGCGAGGCATCCAGAATCACCCGTCCGTACTCCAGGGGTATAAAAATATCGTTGGAAACACCGTAGGCATTCACCGCCCACACCCGCATCTCCGAACGTTTCACCTTCGCCGCCGCTTTCGGAATCAGAATGCCCGTCCTGTCGGCATGCCGGACAAAATAGCGCTCTCCGAGCCGCTGATTCTGCAGATAAACCAACCACGCCTTCACGGGATTCCGGCTTCGCAACCAAATGGTATCCTCGCTCAGCGAATCGGTATAAATCTCCGGCGCCTTGTCCGCGTCCCGGCTATCGCCTATCAACGGAATATCGTATACATACCCCTCATACGTGAGGCGCAGGTTCTCCATCGGCTCCACTTCCCCCTGCCGGATGAGCTTCAATACTTGCCGGTCGTCGCTCCATTCGGCTCTCAAGCCGGAAGAGGTCTGCACTTTTTTCACCTTTTCGGGGAAAAGAAAATAATCCGACATGAAAACAACCGTCGTATCGGGATTCAAACGAACCGGACTCGCCAAATCGTATATACCGGAGACATCGGGCAATACGACCTTTTCATGCCCGCACGAAAACAGCAGGAAGAGGGCAACGGCCGAGAAAATAACTATTTTTGACATACATCATTCTTTAAGGTCAGAAATCAAAGATAGCATTATTCTCCCTCTATTACGCAACTTTCCCCTCAAAGTTTCACACCTCCCCTCCCTTTCAACTTTTTCAACCTTTTAACCGTTTCCCCGTATACAGCAACATCAAGTCGAACAAAGCTGTTTACAATTATGAAACCACACAGACACACGAAACCGCATTTTCTCTTCCTGTTTCTCCTGCTGCTATCCTCACTGGGCGGCATGGCACAGGAAATCACACTGCGCGGGCAAGTCACCGATGCATCGAACGGAGAACCCCTGCCCGGAGTGAGTATCCTTATTCAGGGAACAACAAACGGCACCACCACCGCCCCGAACGGAGAATACACCCTGAATGTCAAAAAAGGCGATATACTGGTGTTTTCTTTCATCGGGTTCAAACCCCAGACTATCACCGTAACGAATCAGCAGACACTGAACGTCCGGCTGGCGGAAGACCAGCAGCAATTGCAGGAAGTCGTCGTCATCGGCTACGGGCAGGTGCGCAAAAACGACGCGACCGGTTCCGTCGTATCCATCAGTGCAAACGACTTTAATCCGGGCGTCATGTCATCTCCGCAGGATTTGTTAATCGGCAAGACCCCCGGTGTACAAATCACAACGGGAGGAGGAGCCCCCGGTGACGGCGCCACAATCCGCATCCGCGGAGGTTCGTCCATGAAAGCCAGCAACGACCCGCTGATTGTCGTAGACGGCGTGCCCCTGGACAATACCGGCATCAACGGCATGCGCAACCCGCTCAATGCCATCAATCCCGCGGACATCGAGACCTTCACCGTACTCAAGGATGCTTCCTCCACCGCCATATACGGAGCAAGAGCCTCCAACGGCGTTATTCTGATCACCACGAAAAAAGGGAAAAAAGGACAGCCGTTCCGGGTGAACTACTCCGGCCAATTCAGCGTCGGCTGGCGTGAAGGCGAGATAGACGTACTCTCCGCCGACGAATTCCGGGAAACCATACAGAAGCAGTTCGCCGGGAACAGCGCCGTCATCGACAATCTGGGCGATGCCAATACAAACTGGCAGGACGAGATATACCGTGTCGCCGTCAGCAACGACCACAATCTCGATTTTTCCGGCTCGAAATTCAACACCCCCTTCCGCCTCTCCCTGGGCTACACCAACCAGCAGGGTATTTTGAAAACGACCGACCTGAACCGCTATACGGGAGCCCTGAATCTGAATCCGGCCTTCTTTGAAGACTTCTTGAAAATCAACCTGCAAGCGAAAGGCATGTATATCAAAAACAACTTCGGCAACACGGCATCCATCGGCGAAGCCGTCGCATTCGACCCGACACGCCCCGTAAAGGACGGCAACGAGAGATACGGAGGCTATTTCACATGGACGCAGGCCACGACAGGCAATCCCAATATCATCGCCCCCGTCAATCCGGTCGCCCATCTCAAACTCCACAGCGACAAGTCGGACGTAAAAAGATTCATCGGAAACATCCAATTCGACTACCGGCTCCACTTCTTTCCGGACCTCCGGGCAAATCTGAACCTGGCATACGATTACTCCAAAAGCGACGGAAAAATCATAGAACCGGAGACCGCGTCCTGGACCTACGACGAGAAATACGGAAGCGGCTATAACAAGAAATACAGCGAAAAGAAACACAACGAGCTGCTGGAATTCTACCTGAATTACAATAAAAACATCAGCTCCATTTCGAGCGTTATAGACGTCGTGGCGGGTTATTCCTGGCAACATTTCAAGAGAGCGACCAAAGACTACGCCACCAATACTTCCGGAAGCTACATCCGGGAAGACAAGACAAGCGCCTCCGAAAACTACCTGTTGTCTTTCTTCGGACGACTGAACTATACTTTCAAAGACAAATACCTGTTCACGCTGACGGTCAGAGGGGACGGTTCGTCCCGTTTCTCCAAAGACCAGCGCTGGGGTACTTTCCCCTCGCTGGCGCTGGCATGGCGGATGGACCAGGAGGAATTCATGCAGCAGTTCTCCCGGCTATCCAACCTGAAACTGCGTTTCGGCTACGGCATCACGGGACAACAGGACATCATCGGCAACGATTATCCCTATCTGCCCGATTACACGATAAGCAACGACAAAGCGCAGTATCAGTTCGGCAACGAATTTATCTACACCTTGCGTCCCAACGGCTACGACTCCAAAATCAAATGGGAGGAAACCACGACGTGGAACGCGGGCATCGATTTCGGATTCTTCAATAACCGGCTGAACGGATCGTTCGACTATTACTACCGCAAGACCAAAGATCTGCTTAACGAAATACCCGTAGCGGCAGGCTCCAATCTCACGAACAAACTGGTCACCAACGTCGGCGACCTCTCCAACGAGGGATTTGAACTCAACCTGAACGGCGTCGCCATCGCCAACGAAGACTGGAACTGGGAAATCAACGTAAACCTCTCCTACAACAAGAACAAAATCATCAAACTTATCCGCAACAAAGACCCGAATTATGTCGGCGTACTCACGGGAGGCATTTCCGGAGGTACGGGAAGCACCATACAGATTCACAGCGAAGGACATCCTTCCAACGTATTCTACGTTTACCGGCAAGTATACGACAAAGACGGCAAACCGCTGGAGGGCGTATATGCCGACCTCAACCACGACGGCATCATCAACCAGCTGGACCTTTACCGTTACAAGAGCCCGGCGCCCAAATACCTGGCCGGATTCTCCTCTTACCTTACCTACAAGAACTGGGACCTGACCATCGCAGGGCGGTTCAGCTTCGGCAACTATGTCTACAACAACGTACAATCCGACCAGGCGCTGTACGCCCGGCTGTATAACAACACCGGATTCTATTCCAACCTTCCGGCGGCCATAAAAAACACCCGGTTCCAGGAAGCGCAGTATTTCTCCGATTACTATGTACAGAACGCTTCTTTCATGAAGCTGGACAATATCACGCTAGGATACAATTTCAAGGACCTGTGGAACAACCGGCTCCATCTGAGAGTCTACGCCCTGATGCAAAATGTTTTCACCATCACCCGATATAAAGGATTAGACCCCGAAATCTTCAACGGGATAGACAATAACCTCTATCCGCGCCCGCAAACGGTATTGCTCGGCGTCAATATCGGATTCTGATTCCCATCATAACCTGTAAACTAAAAATATACGACCATGAATACGAAATATCCGAACATCCTGAGTCTTTTCCTGCTGACGTGGCTGACCGCCTGTGTGGGAGACCTGGATACCAAACCCATCGACAAAAACATTGTCACGGCGGAAGATGTCTACAAGACCCCGGAAGCCTACCGGCAGACCCTGACCAAAGTATATTCCGTATTTGCCGTCAGCGGGCAAATAGGCCCGAACGGCAATCCCGACCTGGCGACAAGCGACGAAGGAACTTCCAATTACCTGCGGCAGCTGTGGAATATGCAGGAGCTGACGACGGACGAAGCGATATGCGCCTGGAGCAACGCGGGTCTACCGGATTTGCATGACCAGAACTGGTCCTCCGCCAACGACTATATCACCATTACCTACGAGCGTATCTATTACCTCATATCCGTCACCAACGAATTCCTGCGCGAAACGACCGAAGGCAAGCTCAACAGCCGGAATGTATCCGAAGCGCTGAAAAAAGAAATTGCCTACTACCGCGCAGAAGCCCGTTTCCTGCGGGCACTGGCCTACTATCACGCCCTCGACCTGTACGGCAATGTTCCTTTCGTCGACGAAAACCAAGGCGTAAGCACCTTTTATCCCGAACAGATCGAACGCAACGACCTGTTTGCATGGCTCGAAAAAGAGTTGCAGGAAATCGTTCCGCTGATGAAAGAACCGCATACCAACGAATATGCGAGAGCCGACCAGGCAGCCGCATGGACCCTTTTGGCGAAAATGTACCTGAACGCCGAAGTATACACCGGCACACCCCGCTATACGGACGCAATCACCTATTGCAATCTCATCATTCCCTACTATTCTCTCGATGAGGACTACACCCGTATCTTTATGGCGGACAACCACACGGCCCGGGAAATCATCTTCCCGGTAGCCTTTGACGGCACCTACACGCAGACATACGGAGGCACCACCTTCCTGATTTTCGCCGCTTTCGGCGGAGACAGCCTGCGAACGCAGGACTACGGTGTCAGCGGAAGCTGGGCGGGCAACCGCGTCAGCGACCAGTTCGCCGCCAATTTCGACCCCGGCGACAAGAGAGCCTGTTTCTTTACGAAAGGCCAAACGAGTACCGAAATCAACTCCGTGTCGGACTTCAAACAAGGAGTCATCGTCACGAAATTCACCAATATGCAGTCCAACGGGCAACCCGGTTCCAACCTCAGTTTCGTGGACACCGATTTCCCCGTATTCCGCTTGGCGGACGTCTATCTGATGTATGCAGAAGCCGTCGTGAGAGGTGGATCCGGAGGCAGCCTGAGCACAGCCCTCGGCTATATCAACGAACTGCGGGACCGGGCGTTCGACAACGGCACGGGACAAATCGGCACCTCCGACCTGACACTCGATTTCCTGCTGGATGAACGCGCCCGCGAATTGTACTGGGAAGGACACCGCCGAACAGACCTCATCCGCTACGGACGTTTCAGTGAAACCTCCTATCTCTGGCCCTGGAAGGGCGGCGTAAAAGAAGGACGAAGCATCGCTTCCTACTACGACCTGTTCCCCCTCCCGTCCTCCGACCTGGGAGCCAACCCGAAACTGAAACAGAACCCCGGATATTAACCGTAAATGAAAACGACATGAAAAAACGATATTTATTCTCCTCTATCTGTCTCTCGCTCCTGCTGACAGGATGCGAAACCGACAATAAAAAATATTACGCCGCGGAGTTTACAGCACCCGAACTGACGACACCCGCCGCAGGCACCCAGGTAATTCTCACCGAAGCCGGGCAAAACGATTCCATTGAAATCGCCTGGCACGCTGCGGACTACGGTTTTCCGGCCTCCATTCTCTACACCGTACAGATGTCAAAAGCCGGCACGTACTTCGAATCCGCCGTCAAAATCGCAGAAACCAAAGACACCCGCATCCGGACGGATTACGCCACTTTGAACAACAACGCCCTCATCGCAGGCTTTGTCCCCGAAACCCCGGCGGAAGCCGAATTCAGAGTCATAGCGACCGTAAACAACCACTTGCAATCCCTGCACTCCGACCCCGTCAGCCTGTCACTGACCGCCTACAACGTGTCGGTCACGTATCCCATACTCTACGTACCGGGAAGCTATCAAGGCTGGAATCCCGGTGACCCGGCGACCGTCGTCACCTCCCCTAAAGCGAACCAGGTATATGAAGGATACCTTTGGTTTACCGTCAATACGGAATTCAAACTCCTCGGCCAACCCTCCTGGGGAGAACTGGAATGGGGCTCCGGCGAAGACGGGAAACTGGCTCCGCGGGGAAGCAATATCGTCGTAAACAACGCGACGGCGGAACTCTACAAACTAACGGCAGACCTGACCGGACTGACCTATTCCGCCATTCCGGTGACATGGAGCATTACCGGCTCGGCCACCTCCGGCACCCCCGTAAACCTGAATTACGACGAAACCGCCCGGCAATTGCAAATCACCGTCCCGCTCTCCGAGGGGCAATTCGTCTTCCAGGAAACAGGAGCGGACAACCGGACGTTAGGCGTGTATTTCAGCAACCAGCTCATGGACGACGGCAGTGAAATCATCATCCCCGCCGCCGGCGAATACACCGTCACGCTGAATTTAAGTCAATATCCGTACACCTATTCGGTAGAAAAAGGAAGTTAAAGGATTGATTTCTCCTGCAAATTGCAGGGCCCCGTCCGTTCGTGAGAATTTGTTCCCGCGAATTGCGGGAAGTCATCCGTTTGAAATTTTTTCTTCCCGCAGATTGCGGGAAGAAATTCTTTTGTGATTTTTTGTTCCCGCAAATTGCGGGAACAAATCCGCAACTGATTTTTTTCTCCCGCAAGTTGCGGGAGAAAATCCACGACTGATTTTGTTAAGCCGCAAGTTGCGGCGTTAAATCCTAAACATTTTTTATATGCCGCTAACAGCGGCTTAAATTTTTAACAAATTTTCCGCTGTTGGCACTTGTCTTGAGGTTAAGGAACGAACGGGCTGATTCTGACTAAGCCGTTTCCTGATTTATCTCCGTTACTCATATAGGGATTCCGGAAGACGAAG
>CAZYJV010000058.1:0-12700 GCA_964647845.1 uncultured Odoribacter sp. | reverse complement strand
ATTGAGGATTTTACTATGATTCGTGCTGTGGAAAATGAAACTGAAGCAGCGACAAATAATGTTCAGACTGCAAGTTTTAAATTGAATGAAAAATTGATCCGAGAAACTCCTGAAATGTTCCAAGACCTTAAAAAGAAAGGTTTTAAATTGAATGTTTCAAAACGAATTCAGGATATTAAATAAGAAAATTTAATATAAGTCAAGGGAATCGACCGAAATTCACTTTCGGTCGATTCTTTTTATTCTTGGGATACATGGTGCAGTAGAAGCATAAATACTGATAATATCAATTCTATGACGAGTTGGAAAAGACGAAATAGTTTTTATATCTTTAGGGCGTGGTAAAACGCGTTTTATTAGAGATTATGAACAAAAAACTGTTGTTGTCGCTGATGTCCGTCCCGCTGTCGGGATTGGCGGGTTTCGGTCAGGCGGGAGGGAACGACCGTCCGAATATTATTATGTTTCTGGTGGATGATATGGGATGGCAGGATACTTCCGTGCCGTTCTGGGAACGGCGGACGGCCTCCAATGACAAGTTCGAGACGCCGAATATGGAGCGTCTGGCGGAACAGGGGGTGAAATTCACCCAGGCGTATGCCTGCAGCATCAGTTCTCCCAGCCGTTGCAGCTTTATTTCCGGAATGAATGCCGCCCGCCATCGGGTGACGAACTGGACTTACCCGAAGAATGAGAGTACCGACCTCGAGAGCGATGTTTTGCAGCTGCCCGAATGGAATGTGAACGGTGTGTGTCAGGCTCCGGGTATCGGGCGCACTTGTCAGGTGACGTCTTTGGCGCAGCTGTTGAAAGATAACGGTTATCATACCATTCATTGCGGGAAGGCCCATTTCGGGGCTTTGAATACGCCGGGAGAAAATCCCGCCCACATGGGGTTCGAGGTGAATATCGCCGGGCATGCGGGAGGGGCGGCTACGACTTATCTGAGTGAAAGGAATTATGGCAACCGGACGGACGGGAAGCCGAATCCCTGGTTCGCCGTTCCCGGATTGGAGCAGTATTGGGGAAAGGATGTTTTCCTGTCCGAGGCGCTTACGCTGGAGGCGGTAAAGGCGCTGGACAAGGCGCGTGAATACGATCAGCCGTTCTTTTTATATATGTCCCATTATGCCGTCCATATACCGATAGACAAGGACAGCCGGTATTATCAAAAGTATGTGGACAAGGGGCTGACGCCGAAGGAAGCGGCGTATGCTTCTTTGTTGGAAGGGATGGACAAGAGCCTGGGGGATTTGATGGATTATCTGGAAAAGCACGGTCTGTCGGACAATACCGTTATTCTGTTTATGTCGGATAACGGAGGGCTTTCTTCGGCTCCCGAATGGCGGGACGGTACGCTGCATACGCAGAATGCGCCTTTGAACAGCGGCAAGGGTTCCGCTTACGAAGGAGGAATCCGGGAACCGATGATTGTCAAGTGGCCGGGCGTGACGGTGGCCGGCAGCCGGTGCGACAAGCCGCTGATTATAGAGGATTTTTATCCTTCCATTCTGGAGATCGCGGGGATAAAGAAATATAAGACGGTGCAGCATGTCGACGGGGTCAGTTTCGTTCCCCTGTTGAAGGGGACAGGCGATCCTTCGGAGGGACGCCGGTTTTACTGGAATTATCCGAATATCTGGGGGAATACCGGCCCCGGCATCGGTGCCACGGCGGCGATTCGGGAGGGGGACTGGAAGTTGGTGTATTATTATGAAAACGGTGCGAAGGAGTTGTTCAATATCAAGGAGGATATCGGAGAACAGCAGGACAGAAGCAAGGAGAATCCCCGTCTGGTGAAAAGCCTGTCGAAAGAGCTGGGGCGTTATCTCAGATCGGCGGATGCCCAGCGGCCTTCTTTTAAAAGTACGGGCAAGCCGTGTCCCTGGCCGGATGAGGTTCAGTAAAGCTTGCTCCGCTTGATGAGGTAGGGGAGCAATACTTCGCGGAAGCCTTCGTGAATGTCCGCTTCAACGAAGTCTATCTGGTATTGTCCGCAGCGGAGTCTTATTTCCTGGTAGAACTCCTTGATTTTTTCCCTGTAGGTTTCCCGGATTTCGTTGGGTGAGAATTTGATTTCCCTGCCGCTTTCCATATCGACGAATATGTGGGGGCGGTTCGAGAACTCGAATTGTTCCTCCATGCGTTTGTCCTTGACGTGGAAGAGGATGATCTCATGCTTGTTGTAGCGCAGGTGTTGCAGGGCGGAAAACAGCTCCTCCGTGTTCCCGTTGGAAAACATGTCGGTGAAGATGATGAGAAGCGCCCGCTTGTCGATGCTGTCCGCCAGCCGATGGAGAACTTCCGCCGTGGCGGTCGGTTTGTTCAGGGGCACCGCATTCTCCTTGAGCAGGTCCTGCAGCAGCGCGTATTTCATTTGCGCGTGGGTCGGCGACAGTTTGGAGTCGGTCAGTGTTTCGATTCTGTCGGAAAAGAGGCAGATCCCGGAGGCGTCCCGCTGTTTCCGGAGCATGTAAATCAATGATGCGGCGCAGTAGACGGAGAAATGAAGCTTGGAAATCCGGTCCGACTTGTAGGGAAAAAGCATCGAAGAGGAGGTGTCCACGACGACGTAGGAGCGCAGGTTCGTTTCTTCCTCGTATTGTTTGACGAAAAGTTTCTCGGTGCGGGCGTATAATTTCCAGTCTACGTGTTTGGTCGATTCTCCGTTGTTGTACACCCGGTGTTCCGCGAATTCCACGGAGAAACCGTGATAGGGGCTGCGGTGCAGTCCGGTAATGAATCCCGATACAATCTGCGACGCGATAAATTCGAGATTGTCGAACTGTTCGTATTGGATGATTTCCTCTAAGGTGGCGGCCATATCGAAACGGGATTCGGGTGGAAGCGGAGAATCGCAGGGATGCCGTTTCGTCCCGGATTCTCCGTTGTTTTTTAAAGTACAGCCTTTATTTTTTCAACCAATGATGTTTTGGGGGCGGCACCGACCTGTTTGTCGACAACTTCTCCGTTTTTGAAGAAAAGAATGGTCGGGATATTCCGGATGCCGAATCTTGCCGCCGTGGCGGGACTGCTGTCGACATCCACTTTGGCGACGATGATTTTTCCGTCATATTCTGCTGAGACCTCCTCGATAATGGGGAGCATCATTTTGCACGGTCCGCACCATTCTGCCCAAAAATCCACTAAAACGGGAAGCCCTGCCTGCAGAACGGTTTCCTCAAAGTTAGAATCATTCACTGAAATAGCCATATCAATTATTTTAAGTTCATAAATTACATTCTTCCCTGATGACCTCCTTTCCTTGCCTTATACGGGAAAGACCGGAAATAGATTGGTCTGGCGAAATTAATTAATTTTCATCTTAATGACATCATTATTTTCAAAATATTCGTACAATTCGCGGGAACGGTTTATTTTACAGCTTCGGGAGAACATTTTTACGTTGTTGCCGTTTTTGTCGTACAGGACGAAATTCAGGGGCACGTCCGCTTTCTCTTCGGATTTGCTGCCGGACCGGGCGTGGATGAATTGCTGGTTGATTTCATTGAGCGTTTCCATGTTCAGCTGTTCGATGTCCACCAGCAGCGTGATGGATTGGATCAGATTTTCCCCGATGCTTTCCAGCAGATTGACGTTTTGTATGTTGAATGAAAGATCGTTGGGGTCGTTGCTCCATTTTTTTGTTTGTACTCTTCCCCGGATGCAGATGGCTGTTTCCAGGATGAAATAATTCCGGTATTTGATATAATCCTCGCCGAAAAACGGGAGTTCGTAGGTGCCGTTGAAATCCTCTATCGTCAGGATTCCGAAGTCGTTGCCTTTCTTGGTTTTTCCCTGGCGCATGCTGACGATGATACCGGCGATGGTGATGTCTTTGTCCCGGAAAGCCCCCATGTCGCCGGAAAGCTCCTCTAGAGGCGTACACATGGCTTTGATTTCCAGCTTGTAGCTGTCCAGGGGGTGGGACGTCAGGTAAATACCGATCAGCTCCTTTTCTTTTTTCGACTTGTCGAGGTCGCTCCACGGTTCGCAGTGGGGGATGTTCGGACGGGCCACTTCGTACCCTTCCATTCCACCGAAAAGGGACACCTGGAGGTTCATGCTGTCTTTCTGGTTCTTCTGTCCGAAGTTCACCAGCGTGTCCAGTACGGTGCTGGTCGGGTCCGCGGGTTGCAGGTACTGGGCCCGGTGAAAGCCGAAGCTGTCCAGTCCTCCTGCGACGATCAGGTTCTCCAGTGTTTTTTTATTGACGTATTTGTAATCGATCCGTTCGAAAAAGTCGAATACATCTTTGTAAGGACCGTTTTTCTCCCGTTCTTCGATGATTTTTTCGACAGCGGCTTCGCCGACGCCTTTGATGGCAGCCATGCCGAAACGGATGTCTCCGCGGGTGTTTACCGTAAAGTCGTTGTACGATTCGTTGACATCCGGGGCAAGCACTTTCAGTCCCATGCGTTTGCATTCGTCCATGAATACCGTCACTTTTTCGATCTGCGACAGGTTGTTGCTCAGGTTGGCCGCCATGAACTCGGCAGGGTAGTGGGCTTTCAGGTAGCCCGTCTGGTAGGCGATGTAGGCGTAGCAGACCGAGTGCGATTTGTTGAAGGCATACGAGGCGAATGCTTCCCAGTCGCCCCATATCTTGTTGACCAGTTCCTCCACGTTTTTCCCTTTTTCCCGGGCGCCTTTTACGAATTCCGGATTGTTCTGGCAGCCTTTCACGAACTCCCCTTTCAGTTCCGCCAGCAGTTCGAATTTCTTTTTACCCATCGCTTTGCGCAGGGTGTCCGACATACCGCGCGTGAAGTTGCCCAGGGCGCGGGATTGCAGCATCACCTGCTCCTGATATACCGTGATGCCGTACGTGTCTTTCAGGTACGGCTCCATCATCGGATGGTCGTATTCGATGGGTTCTTCGCCGTGTTTCCGCTTGATGAACTGGGGGATGTACTCCATGGGGCCCGGACGGTACAGCGCGTTCATGGCCACCAGGTCTTCGAAACGGTTCGGCTGCAAGGCACGCAGGTGTTTTTTCATGCCGGGGGACTCGAACTGGAACAGTCCCGTGGTATCGCCCCGTGAAAATAGTTTGAATGTCTCTTCGTCGTCCAGCGGTATCTTGTTCTCATCCAGCGTAATGTGCTTGGATTTCTTGATGTTTTCCAGACAGGTTTTGATGATGGAGAGGGTGCGCAATCCCAGGAAGTCCATCTTAATCAGTCCGATAGGCTCTACGAAATGCCCGTCGTATTGGGTCGTCATCAGGCTTTCCCCTTCGGTGGGCATGATGGGAATGTGGTCGGTGAGCGGGTCCCGGCTGATGAGGATGCCGCAGGCGTGTATGCCGGTCTGGCGCACGGAGCCTTCCAGCGTTTCGGCGAACTGGATGGTTTTTGAAATCAACGGATTGGAGGATTTTTTCTCCTCTTCGAGGTCCGGATTCTCCTTGTAGGCTTTTTTGAGGGTCATTTTAGGCGCTTCGGGTACCATTTTGGCCAGCCGGTTGGATTCGGAAAGGTCGAGTTTCAGTACGCGCGCCACGTCCTTGATGGCCATTTTGGCGGCCATGCTGCCGAAAGTCACGATGTGGGCCACTTTGTCCGCCCCGTATTTTTCCGTGACCCATTCCAGCACTTTCTGCCGGCCGTCGTCATCGAAGTCGACGTCGATATCGGGGAGGGAGATACGGTCGGGATTCAGGAAACGCTCGAACAGCAGGTCGTATTTTACCGGGTCGATGTTCGTAATTCCCAGACAGTAGGCGACGGCGCTCCCGGCTGCCGACCCGCGGCCCGGCCCGACGATGACGCCCATGTCCCTGGCGGCCTGTATGAAGTCCTGCACAATTAGGAAGTAACCGGGGAACCCCATGGTTTTCATGATGTGGAGTTCGAAGATGATCCGCTCCATGATTTCCGGAGGCGGGTTTTCGCCGTAGCGTTTCACCACGCCTTTCATGGTCAACTCTTTCAGGTAATCCGCTTCCAGTTTGATACGGTAGAGCCGGTCGATGCCTCCCAATTTCTTGATTTTTTTCTTCGCCTCTTCTTCCGTCAAGACGACGTTGCCTTTTTCGTCCCGGGTGAATTCGTTGAAGAGGTCCTCTTCCGTGTATTTTTTCCGGTATTCCTCCTCCGTACCCGATTCGGGAGGGATGGGGAATACCGGCATCAGTGGGTCGGAGTCGAGCTGGTATTCCTCCACTTTGTCCGCCACCTCCTGCGTATTGCTTATCGCTTCCGGGATGTCCGGGAAGAGGGCCTCCATTTCCTCAGTGGTTTTGAACCATTCCTGGCGGGTGTAACGCATGCGGTTCGGGTCGTCGATGTCTTTCCGCGTGTTCAGGCAGATCAGCAGGTCGTGGGCTTCGGCGTCTTCTTCGTTCAGGAAGTGCACGTCGTTCGTCGCGATGATTTTGATATTCAGCTTTCGGGCTATTTTCAGTTTTTCCCGGATGCAGAGCTCCTGGTTGTCATAGATCTCCGCCCGTTGTCTGGGGTCGGCGGCCGGATGGCGCATGACTTCCAGGTAGTAGTCGTCGCCGAGCAGATCCTTGTACCACTGGGCGGCTTTTTCGGCACCTTCGAGATCGCCCGCCATGATTTTCTGGTCGATTTCCCCTCCCAGACAGGCGGAGGAGACAATCAGCCCTTCGTGGTGTTCCTCCAGAAGCGCTTTGTCTATACGGGGACGATAATAGAAACCGTCTATGTGGGCAGCCGAGGTCAGCTTTACCAGGTTTTTGTAGCCTGTCAGGTTTTTTGCCAGCAGAATCAGGTGTTCTCCCGATCTGTCGATGGGTTTTTCCTTGTTGAAGCGGGAGACCCTCGCCACGTACGCTTCACATCCTAATATGGGCTTGATGCCTTTTTGCCGGCAGGTGTCATAGAAGAGTTTTATGCCGAACATGTTGCCGTGGTCCGTCAGCGACAGCGCCGTCATGCCGTCGGCAACGGCCTTGTCGACCAGCCCCGGGATGCTGGCGGCCCCGTCGAGTATCGAATATTGAGAATGGACGTGAAAGTGCGTGAATTTCATAGGATTGTAAGGTTACCGGAGCTTTGAAATCGTTTCTATTATCACATGCGGGAAATGTTCGTACTCCAGGGCATGCACCTTTTGCGCCAGGGTGTCGGGCGTGTCTTCCGGCGTGATGTCGCAGCAGGCCTGGAAAATGATGTTCCCTTCGTCATAATGCTCGTTGACGTAGTGGATGGTGATGCCGCTTTTCTTTTCTCCGGCGGCGATGACGGCCTCGTGTACATGATGTCCGTACATCCCCTTGCCTCCGTAGGCGGGCAGCAGGGCCGGATGGATATTGACGATCCGGTTCGGATAGGCTGCCGTTATCGCCGGGGGCATGAGCCAGAGGAAACCTGCCAGTACGATGAAGTCGATCTGCCGCTCCCGGAGCCGGTGCAGTACGTTCTCCGGGTCGTTCAGTTCCCGGCGGTTGAACACGAAGGCGGGCGTGTGAAGTTTTTCGGCCCTTTCCAGCACATAGGCGTCCGGCACATTGCAAAAAACGGAGTCGACCGTCATATCGGGATTATCTGCCAGGACGGTGATGATATTTTCAGCGTTAGAACCTGATCCTGAGGCAAATATTGCTATTTTTTTCATGTATGTAATCGATTAAGAATCAGTGCGATAAAGTTAGTAAAAGTTATATTCCTGCCAAAAAATTTTTTAGAAAAAAAATAAACCCTAACTTTGCCTCCGAATTTTGATAATTATGCGCATATTTTCGCATAGAGTTAATTATGTCTAATTAAAATTTAAGGTTATGTCTGACATTACAAGCAGAGTAAAAGCTATCATCGTTGATAAATTAGGAGTGGATGAATCAGAAGTTACTCCGGAAGCTACATTCACGAACGATCTGGGTGCCGATTCTTTGGATACCGTGGAATTGATCATGGAACTGGAAAAAGAATTCAACATCACCATTCCGGACGATCAGGCAGAAAAGATCACGACGGTGGGTGACGCTATCTCTTACGTAGAAGCTAACGCGAAGTAAAAAACAACAGATAATTTTATGACTTTGAAACGAGTAGTAATTACAGGTTTAGGAACAATAAACCCGCTTGGTAAAAGTGTGCCGGAGTTTTGGGACAATTTGATGAAAGGTGTCAGTGGCGCCGGTCCTATTACTCGTTTTGATGCATCGAATTTCCGTACGCAGTTCGCCTGTGAAGTGAAGGATTACGATCCGACGGCCTATTTCGACCGGAAGGAAGTGCGTAAGATGGACCTTTACACCCAGTTCGGGATCATTGCCGCCAGAGAGGCGATAAAGGATTCCGGTCTGGACCTGGAACAGGAGAACAAAAAGCGGATAGGCGTGATATGGGGGGCCGGTATCGGTGGTTTGCAGACTTTCTTCGAAGAATGCAGGGATTTTGCGAACGGAGACGGTACGCCGCGCTTCAACCCGTTTTTCATACCTAAAATGATAGCCAACATGGCCGGCGGAATGATCGCGATAGAAAACGGGCTGAAAGGTCCGAACTATACGACGGTTTCCGCTTGCGCCTCTTCGGCTCATGCTTTGGTTGATGCATTAGATATCATTCGGTTGGGAAAGGCGGACGTGATTGTCGCCGGCGGTTCGGAAGCTGCTGTCAGTATTCCGGGCGTAGGCGGTTTCAGTGCCATGAAGGCTATTTCTACCCGCAATGATGATCCGAAAACAGCTTCCCGTCCTTTCGACGCCGAAAGAGACGGATTTGTGATCGGTGAAGGTGGTGCGAGTCTTGTTATCGAAGAATATGAGCATGCTGTAAAAAGAGGTGCCCGGATTTATGCGGAGCTGGCTGGCGGAAGCGCCAACTGCGACGCCTATCACATGACGGCTCCCGATCCCGAGGGAGAAGGCGCCTGCGATGTGATGCTGGGGGCTTTGGAAAATGCAGGCCTGAAACCCGAGGACGTGGATTATGTGAACGTACACGGTACGTCTACGGGCCTGGGCGATGTGGCTGAACCGAAAGCCATAAAGAAAGCTTTCGGACAACATGCTTACGAGCTGAACATCAGTTCGACGAAATCAATGACGGGACATTTACTCGGCGCCGCAGGGGCGATTGAGGCAATCGCCTGTGTGCTGGCCGTGAAAAACGACATTGTTCCTCCGACAATCAATTTCCATTCTCTCGATCCGGAATTGGATCCGAAACTGAATTTCACATTCAATACGCCGCAGAAGAGAACGGTAAATGTGGCTATAAGCAATACTTTCGGCTTCGGCGGACACAATGCCTGTGTCGTAATCAAAAAATAATCGCTTCTGAATTTTTTTAGGTGTGGTTAGGAAAATAATTCAATCCATAAGACTTTATCTTCATCGCAAAGATAAGTTTTATGGATTGTCTATTTCTCAGATCGGCTTCGTTCCCGGCAACCGGAATCTCTACAAGCTGGCGCTGCTACATAAATCGGCGTCCCGCTATACGAAGGAGGGGACGGTGCTGAACTACGAGCGGCTGGAGTTCCTCGGCGATGCCGTATTGGGAGCCATTGTGGCCGAGTTGCTCTACAAATTCTTTCCTTTAAAAGACGAGGGTTTTCTGACCCGTGTGCGCTCGAAAGTGGTGAGCCGCGAATCTCTCAACGAACTGGCCATAAATATCGGTCTGGACAAGGCCGTTGTCGCCAAATCGGATATTTCCAGAAACAAGCATGTCTACGGCGATGTGTTCGAGGCGTTTATCGGGGCCATGTTTCTGGACCAGGGATTTGCCAATACCAAAAAGTTCATCGACAAGTTCATCTTCCCGAATTTCTTCAATATAAAGGATCTGGTGACGGTAGACCGGAACTATAAAAGCCGTCTGATCGAATGGGGGCAAAAGAATAAAAAGGAGATTTCTTTTCAGGTGGAAGAGAATTTCCGCAGCCGGAGAAACCGTTTTGTCTGTAAAATCTCGGTGGCGGGCGATCTGAAGGGTACCGGCAAGGGAGCTTCCAAGAAAGAAGCGGAACAGAACGCTGCCGAACAGGTCGTGGAGAAAATGAGCCGGGAACCGGGGAGTATGCTGGAAATTTGATTTTAGATTGTAAATTGAATCAATCTACAATCTAAAATCTTTGAATTTTATCTTATTCTTTCCATGTACGTACCTTCGGCCGTATTGATCCGGATTTTTTCACCCATTTCGATGAAAAGCGGGACCATTACTTTGGCACCGGTTTCCACTTCTGCCGGTTTCAATGCCGTAGAAGAAGCCGTGTCGCCCTTTAATCCCGGTTCGGTATAGGTTACTTCCAGCACGACGCTCGGTAACAATTCGACGTACAACGGGGTTTCCGTGTCGGCATGCACCACCATTTCCACAGCGTCTCCTTCTTTCAGGAACTGGGGGGCGTTGATCAGATCCACCGGGATGTTTACCTGGTCGTAGGTTTCGCTGTGCATCATGACATAGTCTTCACCGTCTTTGTACAGGAACTGGTAAGGACGGCGTTCGATGCGCGCCGTGTCGATCTTGATGCCGGAGGTAAACGTGTTCTCCAGGATTCTTCCGGTTTTTACGTTTCTGAGCTTTGTTCTTACGAAAGCGGGACCTTTGCCCGGTTTTACATGTTGAAACTGAACGATCGTATATAAATCGTCTTTAAAAACGATGCATAGGCCGTTTTTGAAATCAGCTGTTGTTGCCATTCTGTCTATTTATTTTGATTAATTCTTCTTTGTGCAAAAATAATAAAAATCTTCTATATTTTCAGCATATTCTTTTTGGGGGTGGTGGCGATGAAGTCTTTCAGGTAGAAAGGCTCGAAATAGGCCACGTCCTCGAAATCCCGCGCTTCGTATTTTTGCTCCGCCAGCTGTATCATGTTGGCGGCGGAGGTTTCGACATCCGGCAGGAAACGCGCATGCGGGGAGGTCAGGACGGTTTTTATCTTGTCGCTGCCGTTCCCGAAGAAGTAGACGGTGTGTTCCCGGAGAATCTCCCGGAACGAGTTTTCGTCGATGATTTCGGCTTTCGTGTCCAGAACAGGGCGGTTGTCCTTGTCGAACAAGGCCGTATAGACTTCCATGCGGCGGGCGTCGATCATAGGGCAATACAAGGCGTCTTCTCCGATGCGCTGGGAGACGCTTTGGGCCAGAGCCCGGAGAGTATCGACGGCGATTAACGGTCTGGAGGCGCCGTAGCACAAGCCTTTCGCCATGGAAACCCCGATGCGGAGCCCGGTATAGGAGCCCGGTCCCATGCTTACGGAAACGGCATCCAGCATGCCTGCCGTCAAACGGTTCTCTTCCAGAATATCGTCGATGTAGGTGCCCAGAAGCAGGGAATGGTTCAGTCCTTCGCCGTTTTCTTTCAACGCGAGCAGTTGTCCGTCCTGGGACAGGGCGACCGAGCAGACCGAGGTGGAAGTGTCGATGTTCAGAATAAGTGCCATACGATGCGCTGCTAAAAAGTAATTTATTTCCGGATGATTTGTATCTCTCCGTTTATACCCAGTTTTATAATGCCTGAAGGGGCATGGTTCTTTTTCTCTTTTTGCCGGAAGTCCACGACGTAATCGGCGGCGTTCTTTATTTCTTCGCTGATGTCTGCGAAACATCCGGGAGAGGGCTGGCCGCTGATGTTGGCGGAGGTGGAGACAATCGGCTTGCGGAATCGGTAAATGAGCGATTTGGAAAATTCCTCGGCGGTAATCCGTATGCCGACGGTACGGTCTTCGGCGATCAGATTTTCCGCCAGGTTCCGGGCATGGGGGTAAATGATGGTCAAGGGCTTGTCCGCCACCTCTATCAATTGCAGGGCGATGTCCGGCACGTCGGCGTAGGAGGCGATTTTTCCCGCATCATCCAGCAGTACCAGCATCGACTTGTGGTCCGCCCGCTGTTTGATGTCGTAAATTCTTTTTACGGCTTCGGCGTTGGTCGCATCGCATCCCAGCCCCCAGATCGTGTCCGTGGGATACAGGATGACGCCGCCCTGCCTGAGGACTTCCTGGGATTTCCTGATTTCTTCTTTCAGTTTGTCGTCCATATATCGTCGCTTTTCAGTAGACGAAAGTACAAAGTTTTTCCGACACCCGTATCGCTGAAAAGTGTATATTTGTGAAACATTTTGACGGTATGCCGGGTTTTACGAAACGGTTGGATGAAATATGAACGAGTCTTGTAGAAAGTATATCGCGGCCGCTGTTTTTCTCTCGGGTATTTTCTTCGGGGGGACGCCGGCACTCTTCGGGCAGGAGAAACAGGAGGAGCGTTTCATCCATCGGTTGGGGGTGGAGTTCCGTCCGGGGTACGTGTTCCCCACCAATCTTTTCCTGGCCGGGAGAAATGCTGCGGAAGCGCCTGTCAGGAGTTCGTACGCGGCGCATTTGAAGTACGCCTTCCAGTTTGCTCCCCGGTCTTTGCCGGACCGTATCTGGGGCGGTGCTTATCAGGGAATAGGCATCGGATATTACCGTTTCGGGAATACCCGGGAGCTGGGAAATCCGTTGTCGGTGTATTTGTTTCAGGGGGCGCGGGTCGCTGCTTTTTCTTCCCGGGTGTCGCTGAACTACGAATGGAATTTCGGCCTGTCGCTGGGCTGGAAGCCTTATGACTGGGAGCATAATCCCTACAATATCGCGGTGGGCTCCCGAATGAATGCCTATATCAATACGAATCTTTACGTGGACTGGGTGCTCTCTCCCCGTTTCAACCTGAATGCGGGCGTGTCGCTGACCCATTTCTCCAATGGCAATACCCGGTTCCCCAATGCCG
>CAZYJV010000057.1:0-12738 GCA_964647845.1 uncultured Odoribacter sp. | reverse complement strand
TGGAAGATCGGGTTCGAACCGACGACCTTCGGAACCACAATCCGACGCTCTAACCAACTGAGCTACATCCACCATTTTGCTTTTGCGCTTGCAAAGATAAGTATAAAATCCGGTTTTGCAATTTTTTCTTTTCTATTTTTTCCGAAACCGTTTTTTATCTGACAATCAGCCGCCCCTCTTCGAGTTCTTTCGCCGCATATTCCAGTTCGGCATACCACTCTTCGCCGTAACGCCGGACCAGCGCCTCTTTCAGAAAACGGTAAAGAGGCATTCCCTGTTCATATCCTTTCACCCGCGCACAGCTGCAGATTTTCCACTTGTGATAGTTCAACACCTCAAAAGCCGGATAGCGTGTGGCACGAACGGGATAGAGATGACAGGAAACGGGCTTGCGGAAAACGGATTTCTTTTCGCTCCACGCCTTCTCGATGGCACACCAGCAGCATCCTTTTTCATCGATCGCATAAGCGCACTCGCGATTACCGACCAGCGGCGTCACCCATTCCCCCTCGCAATCTTTTACGGCAAATCCCTGGTTCTTCACAGCAGCCCGCCCCGCTTCCGTCATGTAAGGGGCTATATGCCCGTAATCCGCCTCGATCCGCCGGATCTCCTCTTCTTCCAGCGGAGCCCCGTAATCTCCCTCTATACAGCATATCCCTTTGCACTCCCTCAGGTCGCAGGAAAATTTTTTCTCAAAAACATCCAGGCTGACTATTACCTCTCCGATCTGTATCATTCACCTCAGTCTATCAAACTTTTGCCGGTCATTTCCGCAGGCTGCGGCACTCCCATGATCTGCAGGACAGTCGGGGCCACATCCGCCAGTACCCCTTCATGCATCGTCTTGCCCTTCTCCTCCGTAACCCAGATGCAAGGCACCGGATTCAACGAATGGGCCGTATTGGGCGTACCGTCCGCATTCACGGCGTTATCCGCATTCCCGTGATCTGCAATAATCAGGACATCGTATCCGTTATCGCGGGCAGCGGTAACCACCTTCTTCACACATGCGTCGACCGTGGCTACGGCTTTCTGAATAGCCTCGTACACACCGGTATGTCCCACCATATCCCCGTTGGCGAAATTCAGACAGACAAAATCGGCCGCCTTCTGCTTCAACTGCTCCACCAACTTGTCAGCCACTTCGGGTGCGGACATTTCCGGCTGCAAATCGTAGGTCGCCACCTTAGGGGAAGGCACCAGAATCCGGTTCTCTCCTTCAAACTGCGCCTCCCGGCCTCCGTTGAAGAAGAATGTAACATGGGCATATTTTTCCGTTTCGGCGATGCGCAACTGCTTCAATCCCGCGCGGCTGATAACCTCTCCGAGCGTATTTTCCACATTCTCCTTGTCAAACAGGATATGCAGCCCCGTAAAGGTAGCGTCATAGGGAGTCATGCAGCAATAATACAGCGGCATCGTCTTCATCTGCTGTTCCGGAATATCGCGCTGCGTCAAAGCGATGGTCAGCTCCTTCGCCCGGTCGTTCCGGTAGTTGAAGAAAATCACCACGTCTCCCGGCTGCAGCAGTCCCACCGGCCGGCCGTCACTGGTCACGTGCACGATCGGTTTGATAAATTCATCGGTAATTCCTTCTTCATAAGATTTCTTTATCGCTGCTTCCACATGCTGCGTTTCAAAGCCCGTTCCGTAGACCAGCATATCGTATGCCTCCTTCACCCGCTCCCAGCGGTTGTCCCGGTCCATGGCATAATAACGTCCCACAACGGAAGCGATGCGTCCGGCGGAATGCGCCATGTGTTCCTTCAGTTCCTTAATGAAACCCAGACCGCTCCGGGGGTCGGTATCCCGGCCGTCCATAAAGCAGTGGACAAACGTTTTGTCGATGCCGTACTCTTTGGAAATATCGCACAGTTTTTTCAGATGCTCCAGCGAACTGTGCACACCGCCATCGGAAACCAATCCCATGAAATGCACCTGCTTGTTCTGTTCGCGGGCATAGGTGAAAGCCTTCACGATTTCAGGATTCTGCAGAATCGTATTTTCACGGCAGGCCTTGTTGATCCGCACCAGATCCTGCAACACGACACGTCCGGCACCGATATTCAAATGCCCCACTTCGGAGTTTCCCATCTGTCCGTCGGGCAGCCCCACATTCTCACCGCTCGTGTACAGCCGCGTATGCGGATAAGCCTGCATCAATCCGTCAATAAAAGGGGTCGGGGTGCAAAAAATGGCATCGGTTTTATCTTGCTTGCCTATTCCCCAACCATCCAGAATCATCAGTAACGTTCTTTTCATATCTTTACATTTATTGTTCATATTCTCTTTTACGAATTTCAAAGTTAAAGTTTTCTCCCGACTTCGCAAAAGAGAGAGGACGGAAAGCCTGCATTTTCAAGTAAAAAGGGAAAAAAATATCGAAATTCGATAAAATTATATCGTTTTTTGCATCCTGTTTCTCAAAAATGCCTTATATTTGCATATCGAAAAACGATAATTTTTTATTGAAATGCAACACAAATCGAAAATCTTACTGCGCCTGAACATTCTCTACGGCGTTTTTCTGGTACTCCTTTTCGTTTCCATCGGGAGTACATTTTTCAACCGGGATTTTCAGGCGGGCCTGCAAGAGGGGTTCCGGCAAAGCATGGAAGCCTGTCTGCCGGACAACGCCAAAACGGACATGTATCCGGAGATCGCCCTGGAAAGAATACCGGGGAAATACGGGATCCCCGTCACGTGTCCGACGGATACGAACGTTTCCATCGCCGTCCGGGTCACGCAAATCGATGCCAGCATCAAAGGCGACTACTCCCCGTCACGGTCGGTAATTACAGGTTTCGCCCTTACGCTCAGCGTGTTCTGCTACGTCATCATCGTGGTCATCCTCTCCCTGATTCTGCATTCCCTGCGCAAAAGCATCAGACAGGGCAACGTGTTCAACCGGGACAACATCAAACTGATCCGCGCCATCGCCATACTCATCATTTCCTCCTCCCTGCTGAGCAGCCTGGGGCATTACATTGAAATCCGGCAAATCATCAAACTGTTCGCCGGTACGGAGTGGCACCCCGTATGGTCCGGCATGGAGTACAAAGAAATCATCCTGGGGCTGGTAATCCTGGTCATCGGGGAAATATTCGCCGCCGGCTATGATTTGAGCGAAGAACAAAAACTAACGATCTGAAGTATATGGCTATTGTAGTAAACATCGACGTCATGATGGCCAGACGCAAAATGTCCCTGAACGAACTGGCGGAGAAAGTGGACATCACCCCCGCCAACCTCTCCATTCTCAAAACAGGGAAAGCCAAAGCCGTCCGTTTTTCTACGCTGGAGGCCGTATGCCGGGTACTGGACTGCCAGCCGGGCGACATTCTGGAATACCTTCCGGAAGAAGAGACCCGAAACGAACCTTAAAAACGAGTTTCATATCATTTTATAACACTTAACTTTCGATTTATGAAAAAATCAGGATTCATTCTTGCTTTCTGCCTGCCGTTTCTGGCACTGGCAAATTCGGGGAAAATCGATTTCGCAGAATACAAACTGGACAACGGTCTGCATGTCATTCTACAGGAAGACCACACCACCCCCAACATCGTAGTATCGGTCATGTATCACGTCGGTTCCAAAAACGAAAACCCGGAACTGACCGGATTCGCCCACTTTTTCGAACACCTGATGTTCGAAGGGACCCGGAACATCAAACGCCACGAGTTCGACAAATACGTCACCCGCGTGGGCGGTAACCTGAATGCCAACACCTTCTTCGACCGCACCTATTATTACGAGCTTCTCCCGTCAAACGAACTGGCACTGGGACTGTGGCTGGAATCGGAACGCATGCTGCATCCGACCATCGAATCCATCGGCATCAAAACACAAAAGGACGTCGTATGCCAGGAAATGGGACAAAGCCGGGACAACCGCCCCTACGGACGCCTGCTGACGGAAACTCTGAAAAGAGCCTACACCCGGCATCCCTACAAACACGACGTGCTGGGTTCGGAAGAACACATCCGCAACGCTTCGGACCAGGATTTCATCGACTTCCACAACACGTTCTACGTACCGAACAACGCCGTATTGACCATTGTCGGGGATTTCAACATCGCCGAGGCCAAAAAACTGGTTCACGATTATTTCAACGACATCCCCGCCGGCGCACCGGTGACACAGCCTGCCGTACGGGAAACGGCACAGACGGCGGAAGTGCGCGACACGGCCTATGACAACATCCAAATGCCGGCCCTCATCATGGCTTACCACATTCCCGGCATGACGTCCGACGATTTCTATACGGTGTCCATGCTGAACACCCTGCTGGCCCAAGGGCAGAGCTCCCGTTTGTATTCCACCATCGTCAACGACAAACAGATGGCGATGGAACTGGCTGCCATGCCGCTCCCGCTGGAACATCCCGGCCTGTCTATTATTTTGGCGCTGCCGAACATGAACATCCGGCTGGACGACCTGGAACGCGAAATCGACAAAGAAGTGGAAAGGCTGCAGAACGAACCCGTTTCAGACCGCGAATTCCAGAAACTGCAGAATCAGATAGAAAACCAGCTGGTCAGCTCCAATGCCACCATCGAAGCCCGGGCGATGAATCTGGCCTCCGCCTACACGTATTACCGGAATACCAACCAGGTGAACGAAGAGCTCGCCAAATACAGAGCCATCACAAAAGCCGACCTGCAGAATGCGGCGAAGAAATACTTCACCAAAGAGAACAGAGTGGTATTATACTATCTGCCCAAACAAAAATAGAATAAACAGTAAAATTCAGAACCCATGAAAAAATATTATTTTCTTTTGTTAGCGCTGTGTCTTACAACGCTCGCTTTCGCCCAGATAGACAGGAGCAAGGCTCCCGCCTCAGGCCCCGCCCCCAAGGTCAGCATCGGAGAATACGAAAGTTTCACCCTGAAAAACGGGCTGAAAGTGCTGGTCGTGGAAAACAACAAAATTCCCCAGCTCAACATCAGTCTGAATATCGTCAGAGATCCTCTTCTGGAGGGGGACAAATCCAGCTATACGCAGATCGCAGGCGAACTGTGGGGCAAAGCAACGGAGAAACGCAATGCCAAACAGCTCAGTGAGGAAATCGACTTCATCGGCGCCCACCTGCGCACCTCCCCGACCTATGTCGGCATCAGCGGCCTTTCCAAATTCAGGAACCAGCTGATGGAAATACTGTCGGACGTAACCCTGCACCCCTCTTTCCCCAAAGAGGAATTCGACAAAATCATCCTGCAGACCAAATCCGGACTGCACACCAGCCAGTCCGATCCGTCCAGCATCATGAACAACCTCAAAAGCGTCACCCTGTTCGGCGCCCGGCATCCTTACGGAGACGTCATCACGGAGGAGACCGTAGACAACATCACGGTAGACGACTGCAAAAACTATTACCGCAGTTACATCCACCCCAACAATGCCATTCTGGTCATCGTCGGAGACATCACCCTGCAGGAGGCCAAAAAACTGACCGAAAAATATTTAGGCGGCTGGAAAGCGGGCAAAACACCCGGACACCAATATGCCGTTCCTGCACAACCCCAGGGGAGAAAGGTCGTATTCTCAAACAAAGACGCCGCCCCGCAGGCCAGCATCCAGGTAACCTACCCCATCGACTACCGCATCGGAATGCCTGACCAGCTGGCGCTCAACATCGCCAACCAGATTTTAGGCGGCGGCGACTTCCAGGCCAAACTGCTGAAAAACCTGCGGGAAGACAAAGGCTACACCTACGGGTCCTACTCCCAGGTAAGTCCAGACCAATTGCCCGAAGCCGGGGTATTCAACGCTTTCGCCGAAGTAAAAACCAATACGGCCGACAGCGCCGTGCTGGAAATCCTGAAAGAAATGCAGAACATGGCCGATGCCGAATTCAGCGACGAAGACATCCGGCGGGTAAAGAAAACCTGGGCCGGACAGTTCTCCAGAAGTCTGGAAGACCCGGCCACCATCGCCCAGTTCGCTTACGCCATCGAACGCTACAAACTGCCCAAAGACTATTATTCCTCATTCCTGCAACGGCTGGAAAACGTGAGCAGAGACGAAATCATCTCCGCCTCCCGGAAATATTTCCATCCGGAAAACGCTTACATCCTGGTCGTGACGGACAGAAGCATGAAGCCCCAGTTAGCCCGCCTGGCCAGCGACGGCAAAGTGACCGAACTGGACCATTACGGACAGCCCGTGGCGGAAAATCCCCAAGTCGCCACCGATGTCACTCCGGAAAAGATAATCGCTGCTTACCTGAAAGCTGTCGGCGGGGCGGAGAAACTGAGAAGCATCAAAGACATGTCGGTCAAATCCTCGATGACCATGCAGGGCATGACTATCGAAAATTCGTACAAATACCTCATCGATCCGGAAAAACCGATGTTCATGCTGGAAACCTCCCTTGCCGGCAACGTCATGCAGAAAATGGTGTTCGACGGTGAAAAAGCGTTCATCTACGCCGGAGGGGCGACCCAAACCATCGAAGGAGAGCAGGCCGCCCAGATGAAACAGCAGGCTTACCCGATATTAGAGCTGGAATTCGAAAAATTAGGCATCAAGCCGACCCTGGAAGGCATTGAGAAAGTCAACGGCCGGGATGCCTACAAACTCAAAACCACCATCGGGGATGCCAGCACCTATTCGTTCTATGATGTGGGAAACGGCCTGAAAGTGAAGTCCGTGGGCAGCTCGAACGGGGTCACCCAGGAAGTTTCCTTCGAAGATTACCGGCCTGCGGCATCCGGACTGATTTACCCGTTCCTGAACAAAACCAGCATGCAGGGCATGCCCATCGAAATAAAGGTCAGCCGGATCGACGTCAATACGGGGCTGAAAGCCGAAGATTTCAAATAATTTTTCTCATACAATTGCAAAATGCCGGGACTTGAAACAGAGTTCCGGCATTTTTTATAGCAGGCGTTCGATAACCGTTCCTTCGCAGAAAACCATCCGTTTCAAATCGGCGCCTTTCACAATCGCCAGCCCCGTCACCGGCTCGTCCGAATCTCCATAACATTCCGTCAAAAAGGCCAGCAGAGGCTGTCCGGTCTTCCAGGTCCCCCGCTTTTCCAGCACGTCGGCGGAAACAAGCATTCCGCCGTAAAACTCCAGACCGTGAATCTCCCGCAATTCTCCCCCGGTATCCACCACCTCCCGGACCGCTCCGTCCTCCCACACCACATACCCCTCTTTGAGCAAGGGACCACCCGGTAAAAACACATAGTTCGCCGCCACCTTCCTCATGCCCCGATCACTTTATTTTCCCTCCGTGCGGAACGACAAGCCGCCGTTCCTTGGGCAAACCCGCTTCCAACCTGCTGATCTTGCCGGGAGAGGTATAAGGTTTAAACAGCGTAATGCCCCAAAGCATCGCCCGCCGGTACTTCAGCCGATCCAGATTGTCCGCATCCAGAAAGCGGATCTCCAGACGGTTGTATACCGAATCGACATACTGGCTCCACTGGTAGCGATGCGCCAGCGTATCCGTTATCACCTTGATCTCCCTTACTTTCAGCGTATCCTTATCATTCGCCGAAATAAAACAGGCCGAAATCCGGTTGTTCTTCCCGGCATCCGAAGTATCGAACCGCACCGTCACATTGAATTTGTAGTTGCCCGGCTGAATACTATCCACCACATAGCGGTAGCTGAAGGGAAACGTATCTATCACCAGGGTGTCCGGTCCTTTGTAGTAATTCACCGAATCGTTCGCCTTCAGCTTCTGCATAATCCTTTCCTCCGCCGTGACCCGCCGGCTCAACGAGTCGATCACGATCCCGTATATTTCGGAAAAAAGCTCCGGCCGGGAGGTATAGAAATACATACAGGAATCGAAATCGGCCTTCGAGATCCCGTACTTTTCAAAAAGACCGTTATAATAAGTATAATTCTTCTTCTCCTTGTCCGGGGTAAATCCCCGGTTAACGCTCAGCAAGCCGTCGGTCGTGTGCATATCGATCAACAGGGCCGTGAACTGCTTCCGGTCCAGCACGGCCTTTTTCCTGCTGCATCCGCACGCACAGCAGAGTATCAGCACGCACCATATCCCATAGCGGATTTTCATAATGAAACGATTCATAATTTCGTTCTGATCTTTTTATACAATTCCGATGAAAAAATAAAATCATTCAGATAGCGGTTGTCCGTGTGCGCGATCTCCTCCCTGCCGCCCTCCCACTCTTTCCTGCCTTCATGGATAAATACGATCTTCTCCCCGATCTCGAACACGGAGTTCATATCATGCGTGTTGACGATGGTCGTCATATTGTATTCATGGGTAATCTCCTCTATCAGTTTGTCTATGATGATCGAAGTCAACGGGTCCAGCCCGGAATTGGGCTCGTCGCAAAATAAAAACTTCGGCTGCAGGACGATGGCGCGGGCAATCGCCACCCGCTTTTTCATTCCCCCGCTGATTTCCGCCGGATACAAATGATCGGCATCTTCCAGCAGATTCACACGACGCAGACAGAAACGGGCACGCTCCTCCTTCTCTTTTTCCGACAGGGAGGAAAACAGATTCAACGGGAACTTGACATTCTCCAGTACGCTCAGGGAATCGAATAGCGCCCCGCCCTGGAATACCACCCCGATTTCTTCCCGGACGGCTTTCAGCTGTCGTGCCGACATCTTCGAAATATCCCGGTCTCCGTAGAAAATATGCCCTTTCTCGATGGTATGCAGACCGATCAGCGATTTCAGCAAAACCGTCTTGCCGGAACCGCTTTTGCCGATAATAAGATTCACTTTCCCCGCTTCGAAAACGACGTCGATATCCGACAGAACGGTCTTGTTATCAAACGACTTGTATAATCCCTCGACTCTGATCATTACAGCATGATTTGGGTTAATATCAGATTAACTATCAGTATGACGATACTGCTGTCCACCACCGCTTTCGTACCCGCTTTCCCGACCTCCAGCGCCCCGCCCTGCACATTGTATCCGTAAAAGGCGGGTATCGAGGTGAAGATAAAAGCGAAGAACAGCGATTTTATAATGGAATAGGTCACATAATAAGGGTTAAAGGAAAAATGGAGCCCGTAGATAAAATCCTCGAAATTCACCACGCCGCTCAGCAAGCCGGACAACAACCCTCCTATGATACCGATAAAAACGCTGAAAACATAAAGAATCGGGTTGATTATCAGCGAGGCGACAATCTTGGGCGTCACCAGATAAGAAACGGAATTGACACCCATCGTTTCCAGGGCCTCTATCTGCTCCGTAATCTTCATGCTCCCGATTTCGGAAGCGATGTTACTCCCGATCTTACCCGCCAGGATCAGGCTGACAATGGTCGAAGAAAACTCCAGCAACAGCGTTTCGCGGGTCAGGTAGCCGATCAGATAGCGGGGCAGAAGCGGACTGGCCATATTGTATGCCGTCTGCAGCGTCAGCACCGCCCCGATGAAGAAAGAGATGATCACCACCAGGGCGATCGAATTGAGCCCCAGCTTCTCGAACTCCACCACCAGCTCCCCCGCATATACGCGGGCCTTCTCCGGCCGGGAAAAAGCCTTCTTCAGAAACAGCAGATAAGAACCGAACTTATATAAAAATTTCATCGGATTTCAGGTTACAACAAATCAACGTATCGAACAGAAAAAAGATTCGGTTTAGCGGCTCCGGAGCCTTCCGAAATTTAAGGTAAAAATATAAATTATTCCCGGAATTTTAGTAAATTCGACAACAATTAGAACAACCCTGAAAAATCGAACAGGACATGACAATATCCCACAGCTCTCTGCCTGCCGACTCGTATTGCGTGATTATGGCCGGAGGCATCGGCAACCGTTTCTGGCCCGTCAGCAACACCCAATGCCCCAAACAGTTTTCCGACATCCTGCATACGGGAAAAAGTTTCATCCGCCAGACGTATGAAAGGGTGCGCCGGCTCTTCCCGGACGAGCGCATTTTCATCATCACGGGTACGGGATACGAAGCCATCACCCGGCAGCAGATTCCGGAACTTTCCCCCGGCAATATCCTGAAAGAGCCGCTCCGGCGCAACACCGCCACCTGCATCATGTATGCGGCGGAAAAAATAAAAAAGATCTCCGCGACGGCCACGATGGTCGTCGTCCCCTCCGACCATTTCATTACCAACGACGAAGCCTATCTGGAGGACCTCCGCGACGGCATTACATTCGTCAGAGAAAACGGAGGACTGCTGACGTTTGGCATCACCCCCTCCCGCATCGAAACCCAATACGGCTACATACAGGTGCGAGCGGCGGAGCCCGGCAAAAAAATCGCTGCGGTCAAAACCTTCACCGAAAAACCGGATTACGAACTGGCGCAGAAATTTTACGAATCGGGCGACTTCCTGTGGAACGCCGGCATCTTTATCTGGCAGGCGGAGGACATTATTCTCGAAATCAGGAAACACCTCTACGACCTGTACACGCTCTTTGAAAACGACACGGCCCTCAATACGCCCCGGGAAGAAGAATTCATCGACACCATCTACGGCCAGTGCCCCAATGTGTCGATCGATTTCGGCATCCTTGAAAAATCGAGCCGGGTCTATGTGCTGCAAGGAAATTTCGGCTGGTCGGACGTCGGCACCTGGCATGCGTTTCAGGCTTTGTGCAAACAGGATGAAGACAACAACACGAGCAACTCGCCCCGGGTTATTTTCCACCATGCCCGCAACTGCATCGTCAACATCCCCGAAGGGAAAACAGCCATCGTCTACGGAGTGGACGACCTGATCATCGCTGCCAAAGACGATTATCTGATGATCTGCCACAGCAAAGACGAAGAGGAAATCCGGCACTTCGAAAAACAGCTCAGATTCAAAAAATAAAAGAGCTGCCGGGAAGGCAGCTCTTTTCTCATATCGTAACTCTTTCCGTTAATATTCCCAGAAGTCCTGTTCCTGATTAAAGATGTCGTTCTTGATACGGTCCGACTCCAGAATCGCATCCATACCTACGGCGTAACTGTTGATGGAACGGTTGTCATACACGTTGGATTCCTGATAGATTCTGGAACTGAAATAACGTTTCAGAAAAATATCGTCCACGGTCAGACGTCCGGCGTCGTTCTGATAATTGAACACTTTCTGTTTCGCAAACAGATCCCGGAATTCGCCGTAATCTATCCAGAACAATCTTTTCTTCATAATCCCCTCGTATCCGTCGTCCCGCACATATTCCCTCACCGGGCACAAGGCGATGACCCGCGTCTCCAGCCGGGAAGTCCTTTTGTTAAAGAACCACAGCTCTTTCACCAGCAGACGCTTCACTTCGTCCGTATTGATCTCGGCCGCCACCACGACGGTTTCCCGCTCTCCCGTTTCATTGTTCAGACGGGTCATGGTATCCCCCCGGGCGTCGAAGCGGGATTTGATCTCCTCCATGGTAATCGGCGTCTGCAATTCGTCGTCGTCGTAAGCGGTTTTATACGATTTCTCGATCCCCTGCATCATCACGTCGATCAGCGACATTCTTCCGTCGATCGGTTTCGTCGGATAATACAGCGGCAGATTCATCTTTTCCCGTAAAATCACTTCCCGCCAAAGAGTTTTGGCCCATACAATATCGGAAGGATCCACCGCCGGCAGAGCAATAGGACGTTTGGCCGCATCATCCGAACTCCGGATTACACTCTCGTAAAAAGCTTTGGAATTCTGCGCCCCGGCTTGCAAGGCTGCGAGAACAAGCACCGTTGCTACCAAAATCAGTTTGTTTATCATATGCTTCTCTGTTAGTCAATTTTAAATGAGATCGGCGTCAGCTTCCGGACAGTTCCGTCCGGGCCTTTCACCATAACCTGATCTATAATCAATATCTGATGACGTTTCAAGTTCTTTATCAGCTTAATCTGTTCCGGCGTAAAGGAAGAACCGGTGGTCCTTATATCCTGGGTATATCCGTCCACGACCGTATAGAGGTTGAAGCTCTGTACCTTGAAATTCATGTCGAAATCGAAATTCTCCAGCTCCACGCTCACCCCTCCGGCTGCAACCAGAACATTCTTCTTTATGGTACCGCCCCGTTCTCCGGCCACTTTCACAACCGGGTCGGGCACTTCCTTCACACGGAATTCCTGGGTCTGCAGCTTTCTCCGCTGTCCGTTAATCTTCGCGAACACGGATATTTCGCATTTCTTCCCGGCCACTTTCGGACGAACGATGTATCCCTTGTCCGTCTTCACGATGTCTCCGTTGGCAATTTCCGGCTCGATCAAATCCGGCGGCAAGCCCGGAGCCGCCAAAGAAACCGGATTATCCACACCCAGATAGAACACATTCATCTTCGTCGGAGAGATCACGACGGCCGGATTGGCCACCTCGTAATCCATCTCGAAAGATTTCGGCAAGGCCACTCCCGACGGCGTGATATAGTTGATCACCCCTTTCAGCTTGTGCATGCCGACCCTTGTCGCCGCTTCCTTGTAAACACCGAAATCCCCTTCGTATCCGATTTTCTTTCCGTTGACGACTATTTCCGGTTTCTGAGTCGTATCCACCGCCGCCAGCATCACTTTCGCCCTAAATTCCTCTCCCGTCAGTACATACCGGGAGCGGGGAATAACCAGCGCCTCCAGTTTATTGAACTTGAACGACTCCGAATCCATGAAAGTAAACAGGTAATTGATCATTTCCCGTTCCGCCGTCAGAACGACCGACTGGTACAATGTCAGCATCGTTACCACACCGGCCAGAGGTATGCCTTCGAACCTGTAAGACTCCCACGACTGATTTCCGGCACTCGCAGGCACTTCGGTTCTCAGACTGGTGGCAATGGA
>CAZYJV010000056.1:0-12901 GCA_964647845.1 uncultured Odoribacter sp. | reverse complement strand
CCCCCAAAAAACCTGGAAAACAAGCAGAAGAAAAGAAAAAAATGCCAGAAAGAAAGATGAAAAAAAGAAATGAAGAAAAGCAAAAGGATGAAAAAAGGCATAAAAAAGCCCGGAGAACAAGCATAAACAACCGTTACTCCGGGCAAAATAAGATATTAAATAGCTGTACTGATCATAAAGGTGGCAGCCACAGCGACAATCGCATACAATTCAGGGAATACGGCCAGAATCAATGTTTTTCCGAAAACATCGTAACCGGAACCGATGCCGATAATACCGTTGGCACATACCTGTCCCTGACGGATGGCTGAAAAAAGACATACGAATCCCAAGCCCAGTCCTACGCCTAAAACAGCGGCTGCCTGCAACCAGGTGATTTCAGGCGTCAAAACACCCTGCAAGAGGAAAAAGCCCAGAAAGCCATACAATCCCTGCGTACCGGGAAGCGCACACAACACCATATAATTACCGAATGCCTCGTCATTTTTCTTCAACGCACCGATGGTGGCGTTTCCTCCGATGGTCACACCATACGCACTACCTATTCCGGATAACCCCAGGATTAATCCTACTCCGATATAAGCTAAAATAATTGGTTCCATAATCTTCTAATTTTAAATTGTTTTTAATTATTAATTTATTTTTCTGTTATTCTTCCATGATTATCCTTCACTTTTCCGCCGACGGAAAGGCTGGTATTTTTTACCTCCCCCTTCGAACCCGGCATTCTTATAAAACTCGACAAAGGTCAGACGCATGGGATGCACGAAAGACCCCAAACCGGCCATAAAGAGATTCACGCTGTGCCCGAAAACAAGTATTATCAACATGACCAGCTGCTTCACTCCGGGAATATCCCCGCTCATATTGACAGCCAGGTCGTTGAACACCAGTCCCAGTACCGCACTCGAAATACCCAGGGCAAACAGACGGATGTAGGAAAGCGTATCTCCCAGCAAACCGGTCACCGTGTTGTATGAATCCCACAAACCGGCCCCGATATTAATGAATACATTCCGTTTCAGGTTGTTCAGCAGGAAAATGAATACGGCAGCCACCCCTCCGACCAGATACATGGCCATCCGCATGTCGTATCCTTTCGTGGAAAGCCAGTAACAGATCCCCTCTCCCAGAATCAGGATCAGCCATCCTATCGTCGCCAGGGCAGCAGGAAATCCGTATTGTTTCCACTGGTTCGCCACCTTGAGGATCATTCCGAAAATAATCTGCACGACGCCGATAATCAGCGCCAGATTGAACAACTGCTGGGAATCCAGCATCAGAGAACGGAATCTGACTACCCAGGGCACCTGCACTTCCAGTAACTGTATGCCGAAAAAGGTTCCGCTGACGATTCCCATCACGACGGTCGCCGCTCCCAGCCACTGCGCCAGAGACAATACCGGCCGGAGAGCCGGTTTCGCCTTGATCTTATAAATACTGATCCCGATCAGAAGGAACAAACCGTAGCCGGCATCCCCCAGACAGAATCCGAAAAACAAAACAAAGAACGGCGCAAAAAACGGCGTGAGGTCTATTTCCCGATAATTGGGCAGCGAATACAATTCCCCAATGAATTCAAACAAACGGGCAAATTTGTTATTCTTGAGCAAAATCGGAGGATTGTCTGTCAGTTCCGGTTTCTCGAAACCGTAATACACCCCCTTGTCCGAAAGCCACTGTTCCATATCCGGCCTTGTCTTTTCAGGCACCCAGCCCTCAATGGCAATCACTTTGTCGTCCAGCAGTTTTTGGGTCGCATCTTCTATTTTCAGCTCATCCGTATCCTCATACACCTGAAGCCGGTAGTCTTTCAAGGCTATTATCGCCTGTGCCGCGATCCGGTCGAGTTCATGCCCCAACCGCTCTTTCTCCGTCTCCAGTTCGTCCGTTTTCTGCCGTATCTCCTCCACCGTCAACTGGGGGAACACGACGGCATCCGCTTCCGGACGTTCGTCCGTTTCCTTCGGAGTAAAGGTCACGAAATACTTCTGTCCTTTCTCCTGGCTGACAACGAAGGCATTGTATTTTTCCTCCCATTCCGGCATGTACTTCCGGTCGGGGACCGTGAAAAAACGCATATCCCATCCCACTTTCCCCAGCTCCTCTATCCGCTCCTTAGGAAAGGCTCCCCACGGCTCATAAAGCGCCCCGTCCTTTTTCAGGGAAAGCAATTGCTGTTCTATCTGTTCCTGCCGTTTATAGCTGTTTTCCAGCCTCTGCAGCAACTCCGCACCCTTCTCCTCCGGCATCCCCCCTTCCGCCTCCTGCTGCCGTTTTCCCAGCAGACGGATCATCTCCCCTATGCGTTTTACCAGTACCAGCTTTTGCTTCAACTGCTCGTCTTCCGCCGACTTTTTTTTGTTTTCATGGATATGAACCACTCCCTTTTCCCGGAGTTCTCCGAGAAATTTCTGATAATCCTTGTGGAAGATCAGCAGGGATAATTTTTCCATTGGTACTATCATAACTTTTCTTTTTTCCAGACTGTCCGGACAAAATATCCGGCATCGATTATTCCGTTTCCGCCTCTTTCCGGGTTTTTACAATTTTCTGCGCCGATTTGGAAAGATTTTCCTCATCTTCCAGGAAGCGCTTGATTTTCCGGATGGCCTCCTGAAAACCGGGAATCTGGACCTTTTCATACAGGTTCACCTTCTGGGTCGTCTTCTTCCGGGCCCGGTCCAGCAATTCCATTTTTCTCATGTAAAATTCCCGTTCGATAGCGATATTCACCACCTCTTTCACATACTGTATCCCGTCCAGAAACCAGGCCGGCGCATTGAAAAGACTGAAATCCCGGATTTCATATTCCACCTTGTCCAATACAGGCGTCCTTACTCCCGCGATCTTTTTAACCGACATGTTCACATCCTTCACCGTCAGTATATCGGGACGGTATTCGTCATACAACTGGAGCATCTCATGGATGGAGTGCAGCGTCTGTTCCAGCTTATCGTCAAACCGGTCCGCCACTTCCTTCGCCTTTTTCACTTCGGAGCGCAGGGCCGATTCCTTGTTTTTTATCGTCGGCAACGCCCTTACCCGCATTTTCAGCTGCTTGTCCAGATTCTGCAAAGAGGTTTTGTTGTATTGAAATTTTATCATACGTCAATCTTTATACCCACCGAACTCGTCGACAATTTCCTGTTTGATACCCAATTCCGAGGTCGAGAAATATTTCCGGAACAATGCCCAGGCGGTATCCAGCATCTGGGTAACGCTGATATTTACATCTATCGCCAGCAGCTCGTTCGAATAATCTTTTGCAAACTCCAGCGTCCGTTTATCGTAATCCGTCAGGTCGAACCCGTTTTCCAGTTTCGTACGGGCATTGGCGGCATCGGCATACAAGCGGATGGCAGCATTCATCACCTGCGGATGGTCTTTCCGGGTCTTCTTGCCGATGACCAACTGTTTCAAACGCGACAGACTCCGGAACGGGTCGACAATGACCTTGCCGATTTCCGTATCCTTGCGCAGGAACAGCTGTCCCTCGGTGATGTAACCGGTGTTATCCGGAATCGCATGGGTAATATCCCCGCCCGACAGGGTCGTCACGGCAATAATCGTGATGGAGCCTCCTTCCGGGAACTGCACCGCTTTTTCATAGATTTTCGCCAGGTCGGAATAGAGCGAACCGGGCATGGAGTCTTTGGACGGGATCTGGTCCATACGGTTGGAAACGATACTCAAGGCATCGGCATACAGGGTCATATCCGTCAGCAATACCAACACTTTTTCATTCCGGTCTACGGCAAAATATTCCGCAGCCGTCAGGGCCATATCCGGCACAAGCAGACGCTCCACGGGAGGCGCTTCCGTCGTATTGACAAAACTCACGATGCGGTCGAGCACTCCGGCATTGTCGAACAAATTCTTGAAATACAGGTAATCGTCGTTCGTCAGTCCCATTCCCCCCAGGATGATCCGATCGGTCTGCGCCCGCAGGGCCACGTTTGCCATCACCTGATTGTAAGGCTGGTCGGGGTCGGCAAAAAACGGTATCTTCTGACCGGACACCAACGTATTGTTGAGGTCGATGCCGGCAATTCCCGTCGCTATCAGTTCCGAGGGCTGTTTACGTCTGACCGGATTCACCGAAGGGCCGCCGATCTCCCGTTCTTCTCCGTCCACCACAGGACCGCCGTCTATCGGTTCGCCGAATGCGTTGAAAAAGCGGCCGCACAAGTCGTCCCCGACTTTCAGCGTTGGCGCCTTCCCTAAAAATGTCACTTCTGCATCGGTCGGGATTCCCTCCGTACCGGAAAATACCTGCAAGGTAATGTCTTCTCCCCAGATTTTCACCACCTGCGCCAGCCGTCCGTTCACGATGGCCAGCTCGTCATTTCCGACGCCCTGTGCTTTCAGGGAGCAGGTCGCTTTGGTAATCTGGGTAATTTTCGTATATACTTTTTGAAAAGCCGTATTCATACTTAATCTTTATTTAGGATTCTCGGATCAACACTTTTACCTTTTTCTCTCGTTTATGATTTCTTTCACTTCCGATTCGTACTTTTTGAACTGTTCGGACTGGTATTCGGAGTAGTTCATCTGCTTGAAGGCATTTATTATCTTCTTAAAGTAAGGGTTCACTTCTTCAAACGAATCGAAATCGAATTCCGAACGCACGACATCCAATACCATGCCCAGCATGAATTTCTGCCGTTCCATGGAGGTCGAACCGTCGATGTTGTCAAAGGCATCCTGTTGCAGGATTACGAAGTCTATCAACTCCGATTTCCAGAAAATGACATGGTAATCCAAGGGTACTCCGTCGTCTCCCAGAATATCGATCTGTTCGGCCGTTTCACGTCCTCTGACCAGCATATTCCGGGCTTCGTTCACGTCGTCGATCCAGGCGTCCGAAATGTTTTTCTTCGCATACTCCACGAACTCCGGATATTCCAGGTATTTGGAATAGGAATCGAGAGTGTCGATTGCCGGATAGCGTTTCGAGTCGGCACGGGCCTGCGAGAGGGCGTAGAAACAGCGGGCCACTTTTTTGGTGGATTCCGTCACCGGCTCTTTCAGGTTACCTCCGGCAGGGGACACCGTACCGATAAAGGTCACGGAACCGGTCTTCCCATTATTCAGATATACCATTCCGGCGCGGGAATAGAAGTTGGAAATAATCGCAGACAGGTCCATCGGGAAGGCATCCTGCCCCGGCAATTCCTCCATACGGTTGGACATTTCACGCAATGCCTGCGCCCACCGGGAGGTGGAGTCCGCCAAGAGCAGTACTTTCATACCCATCGCCCGGTAATATTCTCCGATCGTCATGGCCGTATATACGGAAGCCTCCCGGGCTGCCACCGGCATATTGGAAGTGTTGGCGATAATCGTGGTACGTTCATACAGCGAGCGTCCGGACCGGGGGTCCTGCAACTGCGGGAACTCGGTGAAAATCTCCACCACTTCATTGGCACGTTCCCCACAGGCCGCCATAATAATGACATCGGCATCCGCAAAGCGCGCCAGTGCATGCTGCAATACCGTTTTTCCCGTTCCGAAAGGTCCCGGAATAAAACCGGTCCCCCCTTCCAGCATGGGATTCATTGTATCTATGACCCGGACACCCGTTTCCATCTGGCGGAACGGACGGGGTTTATCGACATAGTTCCGGACCGCCACTTTCACCGGCCATTTCTGTACCATCGTCACCGGATATTCTTTTCCCTGCCCGTCCTTGAGCACGGCAACGGTATCGCGAATGGTGTATTCCCCTTCCGGAACGACGGAAACCACCGTATATTCCCCCTGCATTTTGAACGGCACCATGATTTTATGGTCCAGCCAGTTTTCTTTTACATTGCCCAGCCAGTCGGCTGCTTTTACTTTATCTCCGGCTTGGGCGATAGGGGTAAAACTCCATTTTTTATCTTCCTCGAGAGGATTGGTGTACTCTCCCCGCTTTAAAAACACCCCGGTCATTTTATCGAGGTCGTTCTGCAAGCCGTCGAAATTCTTCGACAACAAACCGGGCCCCAGGCTCACCTCCAGCATATGAGCCTCGAATTCCACTGCCGTACCGGGCTTCAATCCCCGGGTACTTTCAAATACCTGCACATAGGCGATATCTCCGACCACCTTGATGACTTCGGCCATTAGCTTTTCGTTCCCCTGTTCAATGAAACAGATTTCATTCTGGGAAACCGGCCCTTCCACTTTCACCAATACGAGGTTGGAAATAATACTATGAACTTTTCCTTGTGTTTTAGCCATAATATGAACTTGTTTACTTAAATTGCTCATCAAACTGAAAACTCTCCCGGAATTTCCGGATCATTTCCATAAAGACTTTGCGTCCGCTTTCCGGACTCATCTTGCTCCAGCGTTCCACGATCATCAGTTTCAACATAAAAGCGATGACCCGCTCTATCGAAAAATATTCGAACAATACCGCCTCATCCAGAAAATCCCATATCAAAAGATCCAGTCCCCGCTCACGCTCCACCAGATCCTCCGTTTCCATCAGCGCAACGAGTTTTTCCACGCAGGCATATTCTCCGGAGAGTCCGAAGTCCTTGGAAGAGGATGTCCGCAGAGCCACTGCGAAACCATTGTTTCCGATCACCTCCCGGCTTACGTCCCGCCCGTATTTCCGGCTGTTCCATGCAGCCACGAAGTTCCTCAGGTTCATGGACAGTTCCGCATAGCGCCGTACCAGTTCATTGTCCGCCTCCAGCAGATAGTCGTAATACATCCAGCTCAGAACGTTTTCGGGCAGGGTGTCGTATTTCATGCGCTCCTCTTTGAAATCCTGGATAAAGCGGGTAAGATAGGCCGGCAAGGCTCCGGACGGTTCCTGCACTTCTTCTTCAAGCAGCCGGAAAGGGAAAACAGTAGCCGGATCCGGCAAGGCTTCCTGCTTGTTCAACAGGCGCAATACCTGCAAATTGTCGTTCGGCAGGAAAAAAAGGTCCAGCAGTTTTTCGTCCTTCCCCTGAAAATAATTCTTCGCCTGCTCACGAAAATCGGCCACTGTCAGCGACAGCTTCCTGTCGTCCAGCGAGATCTCGGGCAAACCTGCAATAAAAGCGATATAATTCATGCTCACTACTTTTAATCCGCATTCGGTCCCCTTTTCCGGAACCGTTCTTCCTGTCCCCGTTAATTGTAAAGCAGGGACTTCGTAAAGTTCCGCATATACTGATTGAAGAAAGCTTCAAACAACGCTTCGGAGAAAGCGATCCGGTATCCGCCTTCTTTCGGCTGAATAACGAAAGCCTCTTTCTGTGCCCCCGCTTTGATCTCCAGTCCTTTGTCGAGCAGTTCCTTGTATTTGGACCCGATAAAGGTCTCAAACTCTTTCTTCTCTTTTTCCGGCAAAAGCACCTCCAGATTCAGATTTCCGGCTGCGACATCCCATTTTTTGATAACGGATACCAGCAGTTCCTGAACGAATTTTTTGTCTTCGAAAGCCGTAGCCGCCAATTTCCCGGCCACTTCCCCGGATATCAGCCCGGTAATGGACTGCTTCAACGCCGTCAAGGCCTGCCGGGCGCTCAGACTCATCTCGGACTCCGCTTTCTTTTTCAAGTTTTCAGCTTCCGCACGAGCCTGCTCTTCTATCGCTTTCGCTTTCGCTTCCGCCTCTGCCAGCACTTTCTGGGCTTCTTCCCGTGCTCCGGCAAGAATTTCTCCGGCTTCGGCCTTCGCTTTGTCTACCCCTTCGGCATAAAGCTTCTGTGTCAGAATATCTAATTTATTTTCCATAGTTGAATATATTTTTCTGTTTTCAAGGCTGAAAGTTAAACAAAATTTCAGGATTAAAACGATTTAAATTAAAATTTGTTATCGTCCGTCCGATTTTTCTCCGGAAATTCGGCGGTCCCGGACCGAAATTTCATCATACAGCCGTTCCGTTTTTTGACTTTCGACTATTTGTTGTATCTTCGTGCACCGGAAAACACGATTTCCGGAACTATATCTCCGCAAGATTATGAACACTGTTATTTTAATAGGCGCAGCCGTGCCGCAAGCCGCCGGTCAAAGTATAAGCCTGTGGGACATGATTCTCAAGGGGGGCTGGCTGATGATTCCGATTTTCATCCTTTCGGTGGCAGGCATTTACATTATCTGCGAACGCTATGCCGCGATACGCAAAGCGGGAAAAACGGGCCGTAATCTGACGGCGAACGTCATCGCAGCGGTCAGCCGGGGAAACAAAACCGGAGCGCTGCAGGAATGCAGCGCACGGAATACGCCCCTCGCCCGCATGCTGCAAAAAGGCATATTGCTGTATCACATCCCGGCACAAGATTTACGGACAAGCATGGAAAACAGCGCCACCCTCGAAATCGCGGAACTGGAAAAAGGCCTCCCGACACTGGCCACCGTATCCGGTCTGGCGCCCATGATCGGTTTCTTAGGTACGGTCGTGGGAATGGTGCAGGCGTTTTACGATATGTCCCTGGCCGGGAACAACATCAACATCACGTTGCTTTCCCGGGGAATATATACGGCGATGATCACCACGGTCGCCGGACTGATCGTCGGCATTCTGGCCTATTTCGCCTATAACTTTCTGGTCGCCCGCATCAATGCCATAGCCAACGACATGGAGAACGCCTGCACCGAGTTCATCGACTCCATGTACGAACACAAACAAAAATAAACGAACCGGATTGTTATGGCCATTAAAAGAAGCAGCAAGCTGAATCCCAATTTCAACATGTCGTCCATGACCGACATCGTATTTCTTTTGCTGATTTTTTTCCTGGTGACGTCCACCCTCGTCAATCCGAACGCCCTGAAGCTTTTGCTGCCCAAAAGCACGAACCAGCTGACCAACCGGAAATCCGTCACCGTATCCATCGACCGGAACCGGGTCTATTACTTCAACGCCAAAGTGACACCTTTCCCGATGCTGGAGAACAAAATCGTCGACGAACTGAAAAATGCGGACGACCCCTGCATCAACATCCAGGCGGAAAAATCCGTCCCCATCGAATATGTGGTGCGGATTATGAATATCGCCAAAAATCACGGTTACAAATCCATTCTTGCCACTGACCCGGAATAAACTCCGCCGCAAAGAAATCATCCCAGCACGTGCACAGAAGAATTTTTTCTCCTGTGTTAATCATGTTTTATTAAAATCCGCAACCATTCCCAAAATAAGGACGTATACGCTCATACGAAGTAAAAACTACTATCAAAAACGGATATTTTTTACAAAAATTGTTAAACTAAAACAAACTGAGTATGAAACGTTTATTATTTTTACTACTAACCGGATTGTTTGCGCAATTGTTGGTATCCTGTTATCCGGAAGGAGCAGACGATGCCGAAGACTATGACGTTGCCATGACAACTTACGACCGCGACAAAGACGCCAGTTATTTCGCCGGTCTGAAAACTTTCTCCATGCCCGACACGATTGTGTATTTCGTGAACAAACAGGACGAGATCGCCGGCAATCACCAGTTCGACAAAAGCATCCTGCAGCTGATCGAGAAACAGTTTACCGATTTAGGTTATCAGCGCATTACAGGTTCGGCGACCGATTCTCCGGATTTCGTCGTGACCGTATCCGCTTTTTCCAATGTCAATTACTATTTCGTGAACAACAACTGGTACAATTACTGGAACTGGTATGACGGCTGGTACTGGTATAACTGGAATTTCGGCCCGAACTGGGGTCCCTACTACCCGTGGTCGCCGGTAAGCGTTTTATCCTACCGCTCCGGTTCCATCGTCATCGACATGCTCGACCCCGCCAATGTGGCCGACGGCAGCAACAAGATTCCGGTGATATGGAGCGGCATCGTCGACGGCATTATCGACGGCAGCCCGAACTCCATTTTACAGAGAGCCGAAACACAGATCAGACAGTGTTTTGCCCAGTCCCCTTACTTAGGCACAAAATAATTCTTTTTGACTTACGATAAACTTCAGAATTAAAATACAACGACTATGAAAAAATTATTGATAATCGCCATAGTTCTGTTCGGAATGAGCCCTCTGCTGAAAGCCCAGATGTTTAATCTCAACTATCAGATAAGCGTTCCGTTCGGAGATTTGAAAGATTTCACCGACAAAGCCAGTTTCAGAGGCATGGACCTGGAATACCATAAATTCGTTACGGAGCGTTTCTCCATGGGCTTCGCCGCCGGCTGGAATGTGTTTTATCAGGACATAAACCACGCCACCGGTGATTTCCATTTCAAAGGAAACGACAATCTCTACACGATGACCGGCAATCAGTACAGGTATGTAAACACCGTGCCCCTTACACTCATAGGACGGTACTTTCTAACGGACGGCACATCCGCCGTTCAGCCTTTCTTAGGCTTGGGCGCAGGCGCCCGCTGGACGGAGAAGCGGCTGGAAATAGGACAGTTTACGTCTACCCTTTCCAGGTGGCAGTTCACATTCGCTCCGGAAATCGGCATGGTCGTGCCTTTCAACGACCAGGTCGCTCTCAATGTCGGAGCACGTTACAGCTACGGCACGAAAGCTTCCCACGGAAGGATTCCGGAATTCCAGAGTCTCACGTTCAGCATCGGTCTGATCCTAATGTCGGGAAACAACCCGGCGGAATAAAAGCATATTCCCTTATCGCAACCGGATCTCCCCGATCCGGTTTTTTTATTTCCTCTATTTTCTTCAAATACCGCCACATTTACTATATTTGCATAAAATCAATAAAAATCGTTATGCATTCTAAACTCATACTCCTGGCGGTCGGAGTGGTCCTGTGCCACGCCTGCAAGCAAACACCCGCACCGGCTCCGGTCCTGCCCGTGCCGACCCAAAACCAGATCGACTGGCAAAAAATGGAAAATTACGCATTCGTACATTTCGGACTGAACACGTTCAACGACCTGGAATGGGGCTACGGCAACACCCCGGCTTCCACATTCAATCCGACCGACCTGGACTGCGAACAATGGGTGCGCATCATTAAAGCCGCCGGGCTGAAAGGCGTCATGCTGACAGCCAAGCACCACGACGGTTTTTGCCTCTGGCCCTCCCGGTATACCGAATACAGCGTAAAAAATTCGCCGTGGAAAAACGGACAGGGAGACATGGTGAAAGAGCTCTCCGACGCATGTAAGAAGCACGGGTTGAAATTCGGCATCTATCTGTCCCCCTGGGACCGGAATCACGCCGAATACGGCCGCCCCGAATATGTAACTTATTTCCACAATCAGATGAAAGAGCTGCTGACCAATTACGGGGAACTTTTCGAATACTGGTTCGACGGAGCCAACGGCGGCGACGGCTGGTACGGAGGGGCAGACGAACGACGGAATATCGACGCCCGGACATATTACCGGTATGAGGATGCCCGCAAGACCATCAATGAATTACAGCCCCGTGCCGTTATCTTCGGCGGTACCTGTGCTGACATCCGCTGGATCGGAAACGAACAGGGCTGGGCCGGCGAAACGAACTGGTGCATGTACGACGAAGAGAAAGGCGGGAAACTCACGGAGGGTATGCAGGACGGGGAGAAATGGGAACCGGGGGAATGCGATGTTTCCATCCGTCCGGGATGGTTTTATCACGCCCGGGAGGACCATCAGGTGCGCAGCCTCTCCCATCTGGTCGATTTATACTACCGCAGCGTTGGGCACAATGCCAATTTCCTTTTGAATTTCCCGGTCGCTCTAAACGGTAAAATTCATCCGACAGACTCGGCAAGGGCTATCGAGTGGAGAAAAACCATCGATGCGGAGCTCCGGACCAATCTTCTGGCCAAAGCCAAAGCGGAAGCCGACAATTACCGGGGCAACTCATCCAGATTCGCCCCCCGGAACACGACAGACGGCAACTGGGATACCTATTGGGCAACCGATGACAGTGTCCATCAGGGAACCATTACCCTGACCTTCCCGCAAAAGCAGGCCGTCAACCGCCTGATGATCCAGGAATATATTCCGTTGGGCCAGCGCATTGTCTCCTTTCATGTCGAATACCTGAACGACGGCGAATGGCGCCCCATCGAGACTGCCGAAAAAATGACGACCGTCGGGTACAAACGCATCCTGCGGTTCAACACCGTCGAGGCGGAACAGCTCAGAATCCAGTTCGAGAAAGCGAGAGGCCCGTTGTGTATCAACAACATCGAAGCGTTCCTGGCTCCGGTCTTACTGGAAGAACCCCTGATTTCCCGAAACGGCAGAAACGAGATCCTGCTGAAAGCCGGAGACCGGGAGTCCGCCATTTATTATACCACCGACGGCAGCGAACCGACACCGGAATCTTCCCTGTACAATCCGTCCCAACCCTTTACCCTGGCACGGAAAGGCGTTATCAAGGCCATCAGCTATGACACGAAGACAGGCCGCCAAAGTCCCGTTTCCATAAAATACCTGGATATTCCCGCCACGGAATTCAAAGTTAAGAATCTCGGACAACTGTCGCGGGGTAACAAGGAAACAACCCAAAAGTTAGAGCAGTCTTCTAAAACGATGTTCGACGGGAACGGCTATTCCGCCTTTTACCTTCCGGCAGAAGCCAAGCAGGAAATCGAAATCGACTTAGGTAAGAAATACGAATTGAAAGGTTTCACCTACACCCCGGATCAAAGCCGCTGGGGAGGCGGTGTCATCACCCACTACGAATTTTATGTGGACAACCGGCTCGTCGCTTCCGGAGAGTTTTCAAACATCAAGAACAACCCGATCGAGCAGACCATCGTATTCGAACCGGTACAGGGCAGAACCGTCAGACTGGTCGCCAAAAATATAATAAACGGCAAGAGGGCGGGGATCGCAGAGTTCTCGGTCCTTACGACAGAATAGTTGAAAAGGAGGGCGCAACTCTTTACAGTTTAAACCGCACCAGCACGCCTTTGTGGTCGGTCGGCCACACGCCCGAAGGTTCGACGAACACATCTTCCGTGTTTTCCTGCACGCGCATGCTGTTGCGGATGGAGCCCCGC
>CAZYJV010000055.1:0-12906 GCA_964647845.1 uncultured Odoribacter sp. | reverse complement strand
TTGAACGTACGGGGCTGGAAAAGATACGTTCGAATATGGGACCGGACAGCTCTGTTTGAATGCGTATTTTTGGATTCCCGTTATTGTATATGTGTTTTTTTTAACATACATTTGTATTTCATATGTGCTAAAGAAAAAAGCGGTGTGAAGAAATTTATGCCGGAGTGTAATTTTATATCAGAATGAAAAAGATACGTGTCGCCTTTGTCGTATTGTTCGTGTGTCTGTGTTCGGAATTTCTGCGGGGACAGGATGCAAACGGTACGGCTTATTTTTTGCCCAACCTGCCTCAGAGGGTGCGTTTCAATCCTGCTTACCAGCCGGAGTATAAAGTGTGGGTAGGGCTGCCGGCCCTGAGCGGTATTTCCGTCAATTACATGAATTCGTCTTTCGGAATAGATGACTTGCTGGTGAAGGAGGGGAAGGATTCGCTGTATGTGGATATGGACCGGATGTATAAATCCCTGCGTAAGCAGAATATCATTCATTTCGGAAATGAAATATCCCTGCTGACCGTGGGGGTGAAAATAAAGGACTGGTACGCGACGCTGGATGTGACGGAGAAGAATGACTTCGTTTTCCGGGCGAACAAGGATTTGTTTTCTTTCCTGAAACGGGGAAATGAGCCTTATTTGGGCAAGACGATGAATATCGGGGATCTGGGATTGCAGCTGAATGCCTATGAAGAGGTGGCGCTCGGGCTGTCCAGGAAAGTGAACGGCAAATGGACGGTGGGAGGACGGGCGAAATTCCTGTTGGGTATAGCGAATGCCCGTATGATGAATTCCAAAATCAGCATCGAATCGGCTTCGGATGCTTCTTCCATGAATATTCGTTCCAAACAGGATATCCGCATTTCCGCTCCGCTGACTTTTAATTACGAGAAGGACGGGGAATATATCAATTGGGACAGTTTCGATGTGGATACGGATGATTTCTCCACTTCGATGATTCTGAATACGAAAAATCCGGGTTTCGCCCTAGACTTGGGTGCGGAATACCAGTTCAGCGACAAACTGAAATTTTATGCCAGTGTCGTAGACCTGGGTTTTATCCACTGGGGGGCGAAGAATTACCGTTTTGTTCAGGATGCGGCCTTCAAGTGGGAAGGCGGAGACTTGTCCAACAGCATAAAAAAAGACGATAAGTCGATAGACGATGTGTTCGACGATTTGATCGATTCCTTGAAAAACGATTTCCGGCTGAAAGACGGTCAGGGTGCCTATACGAGCATGCTGCGCACGAAAGTGTATCTGGGTGCGACGTATCAGGTGTCGAAGATGGTGAATGTTGCCGGAGTAGCGGAACTGACGTTGCTGGACAAGACGTTTTATCCCTCGTTGACGGCTTCTGCCGACGTGCGTTTGCACCGGAATGTGAGTGCGGCGGTATCGTATAGCGTTATGCCGGGCAATTATGTGAATGTGGGCGCCGCTTTGACGGCAAAACTGGGACCTGTCCAGCTGTATGCCTCGACCGACAATGTGCTGGCCGCCAATTACACCAGTACCCAGTCTCTGAACGGCCGTTTCGGCATCAACCTGTTGTTTGGACACAAGGACAAGAAAAAGAAAGGGACGGAAGAAGAGCTGCCTGTTACCGAGACGGTGGTAGTACCTGTGAAAAAGGACACGGTGGCGAAAGATACGGTCGTGAAAGATACGACGCCCGTGGCGAAAACTGAAGCTGTGGTGATCAGTCCGGTAAGGGAAGAGGTGATAGTGGAGGGGGATGTAGTGAATGAAACTCCCTACCATGTGATTGTGGGAAGTTTTAAGAATCGTCAGAAAGCGGAATATCTGAAAAACAAAATGCTGCGGCTCGGCTTTAGGGAGTCCCGGATACTTCAGAATGAAGAGGGATTGTTCCGGGTGAGCTGCGGGGCTTTCAGAACTCACGACGAGGCTTGGGACAGAGTCTTCGAAATCAGAAAATATTATCCTAACCATCGGGATGCCTGGGCGTTGAAAGTGGATTGAAATGAACGCGAAGGAGTGGAGTGCCCGGGTCGTCAGACAGGAGGAAATCGATAAATACCTGATAAACGGCAGGGACTTTATCGATGAGGAGGAGATAGAGCGGGACCTGAAGGAGACCGCTGCTCCGGATGCCGGGATGGTGAGGGATATTCTGCAGAAATCCTTAGAGATAAAATTGCTGACACCCCGGGAAACGGCTGTGCTGCTGAATGTCAGGGAGCCGGAGCTGCTGGAGGAGATGAAAGCCGTCGCGCTGGAGGTGAAAAAACGGGTCTATGATAACAGAATCGTGTTTTTCGCCCCGTTATACTGTTCCAATGTATGTGTGAATGCCTGCCTTTATTGCGGATTCCGGCGTGACAATCTTGAAGAAAAGAGGCATGTCCTGACTCCGGAGGAAATCCGGAGGGAGACGGAGGCCGTGATAGACCAGGGACACAAGCGTCTGATTGCAGTGTATGGCGAACACCCGCTGAGCGGTGCGGATTACATTGCGGATTCCATATCTGAGATTTATTCGGTGAAGCGGCCGACTCCGACGGGGAACGGCTTTAACAACATACGCCGGGTCAATGTCAATGCCGCTCCGATGAGGATTGCGGACTTGCGTAAACTGTGGCGTGCCGGAATCGGTACGTTTCAGGTGTTTCAGGAGACTTACCACCGGGGACGTTATGCGGAGCTTCATCCGGCGGATACGGTGAAGGGAAATTACCGGTGGCGCCTGTACGCCATGCACCGGGCGATGGATGCCGGGATTGACGATGTGGCTATCGGAGCTTTGTTCGGACTTTATGACTGGCGTTTTGAAGTAATGGGGCTGGTCAGACACGCCCGGGATCTGGAGCGGCAGTTCGGCATAGGCCCCCATACGGTTTCATTCCCGCGCATGCAGCCTGCTCCGGGAAGTTTTGTCAGTGAAAATTCCCCTTATATCGTCGGGGACGACGCTTTCAGGCATCTGGTGACGGTGCTGCGGCTGGCAGTGCCCTATACCGGACTGATCGTTACGGCACGGGAGCGGGCGGAACTGCGGCGGGAGATCATCAGTTACGGCTGTACGCAGACGGATGCCTCCTCGAAGATAGGAATAGGAGCCTATTCGGGAAATAAGCTGCAGGAAGAGAACCGGGACAAGGTGCAGTTCATGCTGGGGGACCAGCGGAGTCTGGACGAGGTGGTGCGGGAGCTGGCAGGCGACGGATATATTACTTCATTCTGTACGGCAGGCTATCGCTGCGGGCGGACGGGAGATAAAATCATGAATCTGCTGGAGAAAGGGGTGGAGGGCAAATTCTGCAAACTGAATGCTGTCCTGACGTTCCGCGAATACCTGAACGATTATGCTTCCGCAGAAACCTGTGCCGTCGGAGAGCGGCTTATCGAAAGGGAGTTGCGGGAAATAGAAAGGGATGCCTTTTTCACGGAGAAGAAACTGTTCCCCACGTTTATGGGGTATTATAGGCGGATTGCCGGCGGCGAGCGGGATCTGTACATGTAGCCTCTTCCTGTATTCCGTGCTTTTATCCCCATAAATGGGGATTTCAATTGTGTTGCAGAAGTGTTATTTTTGTAACCCGATAGCAATGTATTCAGAATGGAAAATCAGTTTTTGAGCTTATCCGATATTCCCACAGGCGGAGAGTGTGTGATTGTAAAAGTGCACGGGCACGGCAGTTTCCGGAACCGGATTGTAGAGATGGGATTCGTGAAAGGAGAGAAGGTAACGGTTATAAAAAACGCCCCTTTGCGCGATCCGATAGAGTACAAGATTATGGATGGCCATATCTCGCTGCGGAGGAGCGAGGCGGAGTTGATAGAGGTGATGAGTCTGGCGGAGCTGGTCGGGGCAGATGCGGAAGAGAGCGGCTATAATGGGACTTTTCAGGATGAGACGGCGGAGAGGGTATTGCGGGAGAAGACCAATACCATCGAAATCGCTTTGGTCGGAAATCCGAATTGCGGAAAGACTTCTTTTTTTAACCGGGCTACCGGTCTCCGGGAGCATGTCGGGAATTACAGCGGCGTGACGGTCGATGCCAAGGAGGCGGTTTTCGGACACAAAGGCTATACGATTCATCTGATAGATTTGCCGGGCACGTATTCCATTACGGAGTATACTCCGGAAGAGCTGTTCGTGAGGACTTACATTACGGAGCGGCATCCCGATATCATACTGAATGTGGTGGACGCTTCGAATCTGGAACGGAATCTGTTTCTTACCACCCAGTTGATAGACATGAACATCCGGATTGTGATGGCGCTGAATATGTACGATGAACTGAGCAGGGAAGGAGCCGCGCTGGATTATCGCCATCTGGGCCATTTGCTGGGATTCCCGATCGTGCCGACCACGGCTTCGCAGGGAGAGGGGATCGAGGATGTGCTGGATAAGATTATCGAGGTGTTTGAAGATAAAAACGATATTTCCCGGCATATCCATATCAATTACGGAATAGAGATCGAACAGGCGATAGACCGGGTAAAGGCGGCGATTGTGCCGAATAAGAACATTACCGACAGGTTCGCCCCCCGCTATCTGGCGATCAAAATGCTGGAGAACGACCGGATTGTGCGGGAGGTATTGTCTGCCGCCGCGAATTACCGGGAGATAGACGAGGTGGCCGGACGCGATATATTGCGGCTGGAGAAGGAGTACAAAGAAGATACCCGCACGATAATCACCAATGCCAAATACGGTTTTATACGCGGCGCCTTGAAGGAGACCTACACAGTCGGAGACAAGGACAAGCGCCAGCTTACCAGTGCGATCGATACGGTGTTGACCCATCACTGGTTCGGATTTCCGGTGTTGCTGTTGTTTATGTGGGTGATGTTTCAGGCTACTTTTTCTCTGGGGAGCTTTCCTATGGAGTGGATACAGGAAGGGGTGGATGCTTTGGGAAATTGGGTGGCGGGAGCGATGGCTCCCGGACCTTTGGCGGATCTGCTTGTGGACGGCGTCATCGCCGGCGTGGGAGGGGTGATCGTGTTTTTACCCAATATCCTGATCCTGTTTTTCTTCATTTCGTTGATGGAAGATACCGGCTATATGGCCCGGGCGGCTTTTATCATGGATAAACTGATGCATAAGATCGGCCTGCACGGGAAGTCTTTTATCCCGCTGCTGATCGGCGTGGGATGCAATGTGCCGGCGATTATGGCCACCCGTACGCTGGAGAGCCGCAGGGAAAGACTGCTGACGATGTTGATCATTCCTTTTATGTCGTGCAGCGCCCGCTTGCCGGTATATATACTGATGGTTTCCGCATTTTTCCCGGTAAATCAGGGGTTGATACTGCTGTCCATTTATGTGACAGGCATCGGACTGGCCGTATTGACGGCACTGCTTTTGAAGAAGCTGCTGTTCCATAAGGTTTCCGATCCTTTTGTCATGGAGCTGCCGCCTTACCGGATGCCGACCATGCGGAATATCCTGCTGCACATGTGGAATAAAGCCGGCCAGTATCTGAAGAAAATGGGAACGATCATTCTGTTCGCTTCGATTCTGATCTGGGCTTTGGGATACTATCCCCGCCATGCGGAGTATGCCAAACAAAGTTCGGAGCAGATGGAGAATTCGTATATCGGACAGGTGGGGAAAGCCATAGAACCCATTATAAAGCCCCTGGGGTTCGATTGGAAAATGGGCGTGAGTATCATCACAGGACTGGCGGCGAAAGAGATTGTGGTCAGCTCGATGGGAATCCTCTATCATGTGCCGGATGCGGAAGAGAATGTGCAGGTTCTGGCGACGAATCTCCGGCAGCAGCAGGACCAGTCGGGACATCCGGTGTTTACGCCTTTGGTGGCCTACTGTTTCATGCTGTTCGTGCTGATTTATTTCCCTTGTATGGCGACGATAGCGGCCATACGCAAGGAAGCGGGGGGACGATGGGCGCTCTTTACTATTTTTTATACGACGTCATTGGCCTGGCTCGCGGCTTTTTGCGTATATCAGATCGGAATGTTATTTTGATTGCCGATGCAGGAAATAATCGTATATATCATTATCGGGGGGGCGCTGTTCGCTGCATGCAGGTTCTTGTGGAAACGAACAGGGAAAAAGCAGGGGGATGAATGCGGCGGTTGTGACGGCTGCCGGTTTAAAGACCGCTGTTCTTAAAACGGAAGTTTCAGTGTGATTTCGTCGGCCTCTTTCCTGCGTTTCAGCCGCTCTTTTTCGCCCCGTCTGAATACGTATACCAGACCGTATTCCTCGCACATGTATCTCTTTTCTTCTTCGTCCTTGACTCCGGAAAAATATTTTTCCACGTCGTTCCATATGTTTACGATCAGGGCGTCGGCTTCATCGCGGAATTGGGCCACTTCGGCACTGAAGCGGGCGGAATTGGCCTGCAGACGCTTCTGGAATTCGTATTCCTGCTTGAAATTTTCATAATTTACGCGTACGAGGGCGATTGCCGGGCTGTAAATGGGATTGCCTCCCCGGTGGCTGATGCGTTCCTGTTCCCCGTTGATCACTTTCTCTCCCCACGTCAGCAATTCCTGCTCAGTGAGCAGAGAGGGCACTTTGGAGTCGTCCTCATCCAGGTCGTAGAATGTCCGTGCCTGCGGTTTCAGTTCCCCCCGGGCGATGGTGAAATTAAGCACCTGAATGAAATGGGAAATGTAAAGCCGGGCTTTTTTGGTCAGTTCGGAGAATTTCTGACTGTTCTCGATCTGTTTTTCCCGTGCCGCCTTGGAATTGGTTATGGCGGTTTCGAATTTGGTCAGAAAGATGTCGATCTTTTGTTTTAAAGGAAAAGAATAGGCCAACGTGTTGATGTCGTCCAGTTTCTCTCCTTTCCGTAAAGCTGCTTTCAATGCCCTTATCCGTGCTGCGTCTGTATTGGGTAATCTCCTGTAAGGCATATGTTACGTGATTAAAGAATTGACAAATCGAACCTGTATTGAAACAATACGCTGCGAAGATATTGAATAAAACGCACAAAATCAATATTCGTATGTCGATTTTTCGTTTTTTTTTGCTTATGGACGGATGTGTTTGTAATTATTATAGGTATCCAGAATGCGGTGTACGTAATCGTAGGCCTGCTGTCCGTTGCAATAGCCGTTCCGGGACAGGGGGTCGCGGTAATATTCCGGGTCGGTTTTGTGCCGGAGAAAGAAATCGACATTGTTGTCCCAGACATAAGGGTTCTTGCCGTATTTCTCCGCCAGCCGCATGGCGTCTTTTACATGACCGGCTCCGACGTTGTAGGAAGCCAGCGTGAATTTTAATTTTTCCTGGGGTGAAATCGGGTATTCCGAAAATATGTTGTCCAGATATTTTAAATACTGTACCCCGGTGTAGATGTTGCTGTCGGGGGTGAAGTAATCGAATACCCTGAACATATCGGCCGTCTCCGGAATGATCTGCATTAAACCGTAAGCTCCGACATGCGATTCGGCTTTCGGGTCGAATTTGGATTCGTTGTAAACGAGGGCTGCCAGCAGCCGCCAGTCCCAGTTCAGCGATTTGCTGGCCTGTTTCAGCTGTTTGTCGAAAGGAGAAATGTCTCCTTTTTTTACCAGCGAGTATTTGGATTTGTGACTGTTTTTCGGATTGTGATTGTTGAAATAGCGGTTGTAGTTCATGTTCAGCCGGCCGCTTCGTTTGTATTCAGCCAGCCAGGTGTTTATTTCATCCGAGAGGTCGTTGGAAACCGGATCGGTCGCCCAGGAGACGGAAATGCCTTCGCTGAGGGTGACGGAATAGTCGAGGTCCGGCAGGGAAGGAGAGAGCGCCTGGACGATGTTGTGGTCCGATACGAGATAATTGATTTCTCCGGATTCGACCAGGTGCAGCAGCTCTTCGGAAGAATATCCGGATACTTCCGAAATTCGGAAACGGATCTGCAAAGAATCCTGGAGGTGATTCAGGAGGGTTTTGTAAGGTCCGGCTTTTTTTATAAAAACGGTCTTGCCCTCTAAGTCGGTGATCTGATGAAGAAGCCCGTTCTTTTTATTTTGTACCAGGACTTCTCCCGTTTCGAACAGAGGATGGGCGAATTTGATTTTTTCCTTTCGTTCCGGCGTAACGGTCATGCTTACGGCGATGAGATCGTATTTCCCTTCCCGGAGGTGGAGGATGGCACTGTCCAGGTTGTTGTTCACCTCGAGAATGCGCAGCTTGACACCCAGAAAATCGGCGAAACTTTGCGCCAGCTCGTAATGAAAGCCCCGCGTGATGCCTTTATAAATGTAATAGTCGGTGGTGGAATAAAAAGTGGAAACATCCAGGAAACCCTTGGACAGAATTTTTTCGACGGGCGAAGAAGCCGGGAAGACGAATTCCGGTATTTCTTTCCTGCTTTCCTGACAAGCCGCGCACAGAAAGAGGAGTATGTAAAGCCTTATCTTTCGGATCTGCATAGCGTAAAAGTAATAAATGTGTCGGAAAATCCCAAATCCGGAAAGAGGCTTAGTTGTAGAAATTCCATTTCAATCCGAATTTAAACATGGCCGGATTGATGGGGTAGTCCAGAGCACTGAAATATTCCCCGTTCGTGAAGTAATAATTGAGATGTTCGTATTTCAGGAAAAAGTCGGCCCGTTTGATGCGTACATCCAGAAATATGTCGAGTTTGGGGTATCCTCCCGTCTTCTCTTTCCGCTGGTTGTAAAACTGCATGGTGGAAGGAGAATAATTGTCGGCATAGAATTTCGTGTTATAGAACAAGTCGATGCCGGCAATGAATGTCAGGACCTTGTTGAAGAAAATGTTTTCGTAATAATTGTGCGAGTATAGAGAGACGGCCGGGAGAGACAAAATGTCTTTCTGCGTGCTTTTTTGAAAATACAGGGTCTGGTCGAAATGGAAATGACCGGCTTTGAATTCCTGTTTCCCCCACGCGGTCAGAATGATCAAAGCTTTCGAGGTCTGCCGGGGCATGGCGGCCGTGTCGAAATAGACATAGTCGATGATATTGTTCCAGGCGGCACCGATTTCCGTTCTCAGTCTCCCGTTCACATAGCGGCCTTCTATGTTTATGGTTTTGATGTCTTTGAAATCGTTTTTCCAGATGTCGTGATTTCCGACGTATCCCAGGAAGAAATGATTGACGGCTTGGGACTGCACCAGCGCATCGGCCTGGATGTAGTTGGTTTTGTTTTTACTGAAATATTGCTTTATGAATCCCCGGATTTCAAAATTCCCGATATAATCCCCGAGCAGGCATAACCTGGCCTGGGCGTCGAAATTGAACAGGGCGCTGTCATGGACGTTGAATAGGCCTCCCGTCAGCCACGTTCCGCTGTATTTCTCCGTTTTGCTTGCGTGGACGGAATCGAGACCGGTCCGTCCGGTGTAGTCCAGATATTTGAAATCCAGACCGGCGTATATCCCCGGCAGATATTTGTATTTGGGATGTTCGTTCACCACCAGCTTGGTACTGAGATTATACACGTGATTGCCTTGGAAATCGGTGTTGCTTGTACTGTCCAGATAGGTGTGCGGGAAGAAGTCGAAATTGACGCTGCTTTCCTTGAAGCGGTGGATGTTGTCTTCTATGGTCGCTGAAAACAACGCCTTTGCCGGATAGGACAGCAGCGTGTCTTTTCCCTGTACGTTCTCTTTGCCTTTCCCGATGTTGTATTGTAGCAGCGTATGGAAATTGAAATTCCGGTATACGTTTTTTACATTGGAGAGATTGACCGGTACGTTTTCGGCGTTCAGGGTCGTGTCCCGGATGAATTTTTTGTCCAGGACTCCGCCGTTCTCATTGAAATGGCCGTTATTCTGATTCAGAAAAAAGTTAATCAGCCACCTCTCTTTTTCATAGGAGGAAAAAATGGAAAAATTGTAAGCCTTGGCCTTCTGGTTCATGTATCTTCCGTCGCTGGAAATCAGGTTGTAGCGGAAACCGGCGTTCCAGAAAGGGGTGATATTTTGTGTATGCCACACGTCCAAAAATGTTTCGTTTTTCCCTTTTCCTCCTCCCGTGTAATAGTTCAATTGGGTGAAGGGAGTGGTGGTGTTGAACAGCAGGGCGTCCGCCGGTTTGAAAAGGTAAGCCCGGAGATTGCCGAGTACGTGGAAATCCTCCTGCGGAGTTCTCCGGATGAAAATATCCGATTCATAGGGAGCGGGAAAATTCGCCAAATAGGTGTTGGCGATACTTTGTCTGAATATGTAATTGTAATTGTGAAGTCCGTCCAGTGTGGTGTCGACGGGAATGTCCGTCTTGTAAACCCCGTCATTCACCCATTTCCAGCTTTTGTGGAGATGCGGTATCTCTTCCGTTGGTCGCCGCGTGGAATCCGTTTGCGGCACACTCCTCTCTCTGGCCGGAGTGTTCTCCCGGGAAAGGACCCGGGATTGTGCAACCGTTATGATTTGCAGGCAGCAAAAGATGATGATGCAGACTAATTTTTTCATTGTCGCAAATATACGTAAACTTTTAAAACTCTCATAAATTACTTACTTTTGTACGGAATTTAATATATGAACTATGGATACGAATCATCACAGCACAGAGACGGAAGATGAAGTGAAACCGTTGAATTTTATTGAACAGATTATAGAAGAGGAGTTGGCGGAGGGCAAGAATGAAGGGCGGGTGCATACCCGGTTCCCGCCGGAGCCGAACGGTTATCTGCATATAGGCCATGCCACGTCTATTTGTTTGAATTTCGGTCTGGCCGAACAGTATCACGGGAAATGTAATCTGCGTTTTGATGATACCAATCCTGTCAAGGAGGATGTGGAGTATACCGATGCGATTCAGGAGGATATAAAATGGCTGGGCTTTCAATGGGACGGAGAAGTGCGGTACGCTTCCGACTATTTCCAGCAGCTGTACGATTGGGCGGAACAGATGATTCAGGAAGGGAAGGCTTATGTGGATGACCAGTCCGCCGAGGAGATCAGCGCCGGACGGAAGACGATCAATGAGCCGGGGGTGAACAGCCCTTTCCGGAATCGCAGTGTGGAAGAGAATCTGGATTTGTTTCGCCGGATGAAGAACGGGGAATTCAAGGAAGGTTCGAGGGTGTTGCGGGCGAAAATAGACATGGCCTCCCCGAATATGCTGATGAGAGACCCCATCATGTACCGTATTATATATAGCAGCCATCACCGGACAGGCGATAAATGGTGCATTTATCCCATGTATGACTTTACCCACGGGCAGAGCGACTATCTGGAAGGGATAACGCATTCCATCTGTACGCTGGAGTTTGAAATACACCGTCCTTTGTACAACTGGTTCCTCGACCAGCTGACGACGACGGAATACCGTCCGCGGCAGATCGAGTTCGCCCGCCGGAATCTGAACTATACCGTGATGAGCAAGCGCAGATTGCTGGAGTTGGTACAGAAAGGATATGTCGCGGGGTGGGATGATCCCCGGATGCCGACTATCTGCGGACTGAGACGCAGGGGATATACTCCCGAATCCATTCGTGCTTTTGCGGAAAAGGTAGGGGTGGCCCGTCGGGAGATCGTGGTGGATATGGCTTTGCTGGAATATTGCGTAAGGGAACATCTGAACAAGACGGCTCCGCGGGTGATGGCCGTGCTGGATCCGGTGAAAGTCGTGCTGGACAATTATCCGGAGCAGACGGAAATGGTGGAAATCGAAAATAATCCCGAGGATGCAAATGCCGGAACGCGGAAAGTGCCTTTTTCCAGAGAGCTGTATATCGAAAGGGAGGATTTTATGGAAGAAGCTCCCAAGAAATTCTTCCGGCTGACACCGGGGGGAGAGGTCCGGTTGAAAGGGGCCTATATTATAAAGTGTGTGGGCGTAGAGAAAGATGCGGAAGGAAATGTCACGCTGATACATTGCACGTGCGATATGGAGAGTCGGAGCGGCAGCGGAACGGAGGCCAGCAACCGGAAAGTGAAGGGAACGCTTCATTGGGTGTCGGCTTCGGAAGCCATCGAGGCGGAGGTGCGTTTGTATGACCGGCTTTTCAAAGACGAGGACCCGGCCGGACACAAGGATGTGGATTTTAAAGAATTCATCAATGAAGATTCGCTGAAAGTTCTTCGCGGGTGCAAGCTTGAACCCGGATTGAAAACGGCCGCGCCGGGAGAGCGTTTCCAGTTCCAGCGTCTGGGGTATTTCTGTGTGGATCCTGACTCGAAAGAGGGACAGTTGATATTTAATAAAACAGTAGGATTAAAGGATAATTGGGCGAAAGTCCGGAAAGCGTAAAATATGCATATGAATAATGTAAATAAGGAGATTCGCTCCTATGTGTTGATCGCCTTCGGGATGCTGATCTATGCCGTCGCCGCATTGGGGTTCTTGGTGCCTCATAAGATCGTGGGAGGCGGTGCGACCGGTATAAGTACGATTGTTTACTACCTTTCCGGTAAAGTCATTCCGGTAGGTGTAAGTTATTTCGTAATCAACGTCGTATTGGTCGGAATCGCCCTGAAGGTGCTGGGGCCGAAATTCGGCATCAAGACGGTATTCGCTATCGTCGTCGGAAGTGCTTTTTTGAGTTTTTTACAGCCTCTTATTCCCGAGCCCTTTGTCAGTGATAAATTTATGAGTTCCATTATCGCCGGTATGCTCACGGGAATCGGGATAGCCATTGCCTTGTCGGAAGGGGGGAGCACCGGAGGTACGGATATCGTGGCGATGCTTGTTACGAAGTACAGGAATGTCAGTCCCGGGAAGATGATTATGTACAGCGATTGCGGTGTCATAGCCTGCAGCCTCCTGATTAATTTTAATCTGGAAGGGTTGATGTATGGGTATGTAATGATGGCAGTGGTGTCGTTTACCGTCGATTTTGTATTGACCGGCAAGAAACAGTCGGCCCAGCTGTTTATTTTTACCGATAAATACCAGGAGGTGGCGCAGAAGATCACGGAGCGGATCGCCCATGGGGTTACGGTGGTGGATTGTACCGGCTGGTATACGGGACAGGCGAGAAAGATGCTGATTATCGTCGTTCGGAAAAATGA
>CAZYJV010000054.1:7612-12914 GCA_964647845.1 uncultured Odoribacter sp. | reverse complement strand
CGCCGTAAAAAGCGGCCAAAACTCCTAACAAAACTTTCATCCTGTTCATAGCATCCTTTTATTATCATTCTACCTGTCTCCTCATACGCAATTCCCAGGACAAAGGATATACCTTACCCCTTTACGAAAACCCGATAGCCGTTGGCAGGCAGGGTAAATTCTTGCAACGTCCCGGCGGTTTCCCCTGAAAAATACTCGGTGAAATGTCCGGCAATCTCTTCCGCCAATACGCTTCTCTGCTCTTCTCCCGTGAGGTTCAACACCACAACTACCTGCTGTTCTCCCAATTTCCGTTCATAAGCGAATACATGCCTTTCATTATCCTGAGGCAATATACGGAACGATCCGCCGTGCTCTCCTGCTTTCAAAGCCGGACAACCGCGTTTCAAATCATTCAGCTTCCGGTAAAAACCTGCCAGTTCGGGACGCACATTCCAGTCGATGGAGTCCTTTTCAAAAAAAGGCAAACGCTTGTTCAGCCCCGCTTCCTGACCGGAATACAACAAAGGCATGCCCGGCACCGTGTAAGCCATCACCGCATAAACGGGTGCTGCCTCACCCATACGTTCCGGCACGCTGCCCGACCAGGAGTTCTCGTCGTGATTATCGATAAAATTCAAGACGATCGTCCGCTTCGTATATTGCGAATCCACCTTCGCAAAATACCCCGGCAGCTCCGTCCCGTCCTTCTTCCGCTGTGCCAGGTCGTTCATCAGATGATGCAAATCCCAGCCGTAGCAGGCATCGAAAGCCTTGCGGGTCAAGTCCGGTTCCCAGGCCTCCGCCAGCATAAACACCGGCTTCACGCTATCCAGCGCTTCCCTTGCCTCCTCCCAGAAATCCGTCGGCACCATCCCCGCCATATCGCAGCGGAAACCGTCGATATCCGCCTCCTTCACCCAATACAGCAAACTCTCTATCATATACCGGCGCATCTCCCGGTTATCGTAATTCAAATCGGCCACATCGCTCCAGTCCTCCACCGGACTCACGATATGTCCGTCCCGCTGCGTGTACCAGTCCGGATGCGCCTCAATCAGCCAATTGTCCCAGCCCGTATGGTTCGCCACCCAATCGATCATCACCTTGAACCCCAGCCTGTGCGCTTCATTTACCACCGCCTTAAAATCCTCCAGCGTTCCGTATTCGGGATTAATCCCCCGGTAATCTTTCACCGCATAATAACTGCCGAGCGTTCCTTTCCGGTTTTTCTCGGAAATCGGCGTTATCGGCATAAACCAAAGTACGTCCACACCCAATTCCTTCAAACGCGGCAAATGCCGTCCGAAAGCCTCAAACGTACCTTCCGGCGTATACTGCCGGATATTCACTTCATACAAAGAGGCATTCTCTGCCCACGCGACAACCTGGGGAGCCGCCTCCCGTGATTTTTCACAACCCGTCATAAAAACTGTTATTATAAAAACGATTAATATTCGATTAAACATAGCACGCACCATCAAATTTTATTATTCCAATTCAAGTATCAACGCCGACTTCGCCGGTACGGTCAGCGACTTCCGCAAACCTGTAAACCGCTTGCCGCTGACGACATCCACACCGGCATCGCTCTCACCCAACACCTCGGCAAAACGCTTCGTATCCAGCGTTCTCGACTCCTTGTCGGCATTATTCAACACAACCATGACTTTTTCATTCTCATCATAGCGGAAATAAACATACACCTCGTTCTCCGGGATAAAATGCTTCATCGCCCCCGTATGAATCACCGGATGAACCTTCCGCCAGTTCAACAGCTTCTTCACGAAATCGAACACCTCGTTCTGCTCCTTCGTCCGTCCCGTCGCCGTAAAAGCATTCATTTCGTCCCCCTGCCAGCCTCCGGGAAAATCGCGGCGTATATCGCCGTCCCCCTTGCTTTTCTCTCCCCGCATCATAATCTCCGTACCGTAATACATCTGCGGAATCCCCCGGGCCGTCATCAGGATGGAAAACACCAGCTTAAAATCCGCCACATTCCCGTCCAACACCTCCCAGATACGCTCCGTATCGTGATTATCCGCAAAAATAAGCAAATCATACGGATAGGCATACACATAATCCTGCGAAAAAACGGCATACGGACGCATCATGCCCGAATCCCATCCCTGTTTCTCCTTCGTAAACACGGCCAAAGCATCCAGCAGCGGGAAATCCATCCCCGTGGGCAGCTCGGAATTAAACCCGTCCGCATTCAGCGCATCCTTCTGCCAGTAGGCCACTTCCGCCGGAGCATGCACCCACGTCTCCCCCACGATATTGAAATCCGAATACTCCGTCAATATACGCCGGTTAAAATCGATCATCGACTCCTTGTGGTTATACGGATAGGTATCTATCCGCAGACCGCCCAGATCGGCGAACTCGATCCACCAGATCGCATTCTGTATCAGGTAATCCATCAACAGCGGATGCCGCTGATTCAAATCGGGCATCGACGTATCGAACCACCCGTCGGAATTCAGCTTCCGGTCTATCTCCGACGCATACGGGTCGGGAATCGTCCCCATGCGGTAATTCGACCGCGTAAACGTATCGAACTGATGCACCCAGTCGGCAGACGGCAAATCGTTCATCCACCAGTGAGCCGAAGCGCAATGGTTCGTCACCACATCCATAATCAGCTTGATACCGCGCTTTTTCGCTTCCGCCGAAAGCCGCCTGTAATCCTCATTCGTCCCGTAGCGGGGATCTATCTTGTAATAATCGCTGATAGCGTACGTATGATACGACGTAACCGCCATATTGTCCTCCGTCAGCGGCGTACTCCACAAAGCCGTCATCCCCAGCTCCTGCAAATAATCCAGATGGTCGATAATTCCCTGTATGTCGCCGCCGTGGCGTCCGTTGAGGCTGCTCCTGTCCGCCTTCTCCATCACCTCCGGATGGCTGTCGTTCACCGGATTGCCGTTGGCAAAACGGTCGGGCATCAGCAGATAAACCGCATCCGAATTGTCGAAACCCTTCCGCATCGCCGAATTCTCCACCCGCTTCCACAAAGGATACGGATACGTAAACGCTTTCTTACCGTCCTTCCTGAAGACGATCTCCATATCGCCCACCGGCGCATCGGCGGCAATCGTCAGATAAATAAACTGGTAGTTCGGGTTGCCGGTCGTCACCACCCGGTCTATATTCACCCCCGGATAACTCACTTCGGGACGATACGCCGCCATATTCCGGCCGTATACCAGGATCTGCAGTTCCGGGTTCCGCATTCCCACCCACCAGTTCATCGGTTCCACCCGCTGAATCGGTGTGACTTTTGCCTCCGCACCACACAACAACAGAGACAAAAACAGAACTAAAACCATTCTCATAAACTCATATTTCAGATTTCCAACTTAGAACCTTTGCCGACACGGCATTTCTTTCCGTTCACGGTCACTTCCACCTCCTCGCCGGATTCATTGAAAATAACCGTCTTGCCCTGCTCCACGATCACATTCAATATATTGCCGCGGAACATCACCTTGAACGAATAGGCCTTCCAGCTCCCGGGGATGGCCGGATGAAAATGCAGCTCGCCCCCTTTCACCCGCATGCCGCCGAAACCTTCGACAATCGACATCCACGTACCCGCCATGGAAGTGATATGCAGTCCTTCATGCGCCTCTTTGTTGTAATCGTCCAGGTCCAGACGCGCCGTCCGCAGATAAAGGCTGTATGCCCTCTCCATATCTCCGATCTTAGCCGCCAGAATCGAGTGCACGCAAGGCGACAGGGAAGACTCGTGTACACAGCGGGATTCATAAAAATCAAAATTCCGCTTTATGCACGCCATATCGAATTCATCCTCGAAGAAATAAATCCCCTGCAACACATCCGCCTGCTTGATAAAACAGCTTCTCAGAATCCGGTCCCACGACCAATGCTGATTCAGCGGACGGATCGCCGGATCCAGGTCCTTCGCCAGGATCTGCTCTTTGTCCATATAACCGTCCTGCTGCAGGAAAATCCCCAGCTGCTTCTCCTCCGGGAAATGCATATGGGCAATAATATCCTTCCAGCGGGCAGTCTCGCCCTCGCAATCGAACTTCATCCGGGCCACCAGTTCTTCGAAACGGGCGGGATTGCGTTTCTTCACCTGCTCCATGCACTCCAGGGCATACTTCATACACCAAACGGCAATCTTGTTCGTATACCAGTTGTTGTTCACATTGTTCTCATACTCGTTCGGCCCCGTCACGCCCAAAATCACATACTTCTTCCTCTCGCCCGAAAAAGTGGCCCGCTGCGCCCAGAAACGGGCAATCCCCGTCAGGACCTCCAGACCGTGCTCCTCGATGTATTTCTCGTCGCCCGTATAATTCACATAGCGGTAAATCGCATAGGCGATCGCCCCGTTCCGGTGAATCTCCTCGAACGTAATCTCCCACTCGTTGTGGCACTCCTCCCCGTTCATCGTCACCATCGGATACAACGCCGCGCCGTCCGTAAATCCCAGCTTCATCCCGTTCTCTATCGCCCGGTCCAGCTGTTTGTAGCGATACACCAGCAAATTGCGGGTCACCGCCAGATCCGCCGTCGAAAGATAAAAAGGCACACAATAAGCCTCCGTATCCCAATACGTACTGCCGCCGTACTTCTCGCCGGTAAACCCTTTGGGGCCGATATTCAGCCGGGCATCATCCCCCGTATAGGTCTGTTTCAGCTGGAAAATATTAAAACGGATCCCCTGCTGCGCCTCCACATCCCCTTCGATCGTAATATCCGAATGTTCCCAAATCTTCTCCCATTCCGAACGATGCGCCTCGAACAGCTGTGCGAATCCTTTTTGGAAAGCATTTTTCACGACTCCCTTCGCATTTTCCAGCAACTTGTCCGCCGGATGATTCATCGAACTCAACACAGCGACGTATTTATAAAAAACGAGCTCTTTCCCTTTTTCGGCATACACCGAAACCCGGTTGCCCGCATACTTCTCCCGTACAATCGTATCGTCATCCGAAGTCGCATATGCCTGCCCGTCGATCGTCACGGCATACTTGATACCGACACCCACCTGAAAAGCGGTCTTTTTCGTCACCGACTGCAAATAAGCCTCCCCCTGCCGGGAATCGGTCGAAACAATGTCCCAGAATTTCTCGTCATAATTGGCGTCCTGGTTCTTTATGTCTCCGTCGATATACGACGTGAACACGATTTCTCCGCTGAAATTCAAAGGCATCACGGCATACCGGATCGCAGCCACTTCCTTGTCCGCCATACTGATAAAACGGCGGGCGCAGACCTTCACCTGATTTCCATTCGACAACGTCGCCACGAAGGAGCGTTCCAGATACCCTTCCCGCATATTCAG
>CAZYJV010000054.1:0-7512 GCA_964647845.1 uncultured Odoribacter sp. | reverse complement strand
CCCTCCTCTACAATACGCCACTCGTCTGCTTTCAAATATTTATTCATATCGTTACATTTTTAATTTTCAACTGTCCGTCTTCCATCTTCAACTGTCCGAAACCGTCGATGTGGTAATCCGCTTCCCGCAACACTTCCGGGTCACCCACCCCCACGCATTTCATACCGCCCCGATGGGCAGCCTCCACACCCGCCACCGCATCTTCGAACACCAGACATTCCGCCGGAGCAAGTCCCAGCAATTCCGCCCCCTTCAAAAAAACCTCCGGGTCCGGTTTCGCCTTGCTCACATTTGTTCCGTCCGCCACGGCATCGAACAACTCCTCGATCCCCACCTGCTTCAAAATGGTTTTGGCATTCTTGCTGGCAGACCCCAAAGAGACTTTGATTCCCACCCCGCGCAATGCCATCAGAAATTCCTTTACCCCCGGCAACACTTCCTCCGGGGTCATTTTCAATATATATTCGAGATAAATCCGGTTTTTCCTGTCCGCCACCTCCGCTTTCTCCCCCTCGCTCAATTCGATTCCTCCGATCCCCAGCAGAATATCGAGCGAAGCCATCCGGCTCACCCCTTTCAAACGTTCGTTATCTTTCAGCGTAAACTCGAATCCGAACTCATCGGCAATCTTTTTCCACGCCAGATAGTGGTACTTGGCCGTATCCACAATCACGCCGTCCAAATCAAAAATACAACCTTTCATAATTACTCGTGATGAGAATAAGTTTCCTTAATAATAAACACGCAAAGAGCGCCCACGATCAGCAAGCCGCCGGCAAGCGCCAGCATCCCCACCTGCTGTCCGCCGACAAGGTGCAGCAGCGAGCCGCCCACCAGTGCCGCCACGATCTGCGGCACACAAATCGTACCGTTGAACAGTCCCAGATAAGCGCCCATATTCTTTCCCGAAACCGAATTGGTCAGAATCGTGAAAGGCATCGCCAGCATGGCAGCCCACGCGAAACCGACGAGGAAATAGGAAATGAACAGCGTGTACTGATTGTGAATAAGAAGCGTGGACATAAAGCCGATACCGCCGATAAACAAACTCAGCGAATAAGCCATTTTCCGGGAACGGAACAGCGGCAGAACCGTCGCCCATATCACCGAACCGATGGCCTGCACCGCAAACAGCACGCCGACCCAATTACCGGCAGCCTGATAGCCTTCCGAAGCCGTATCGGCAGTCCCCCATACCTGGTGGGCAACCGCCCCGTTCGTATACGTCCACATATACATAAACGCCGCCCAGCAGAAAAACTGTACCAGCCCCACCGTCCAGAACACCTTCGGCGCCCGCACCAGCAGGTGTACGAAATCGCTTTTCTCTTTTTTCTCCGCAGCCGTGATGCCGTGGAACGCCTCGAATTCTTCGGGAGGCATCTCTTTCACTTTCACGGTGGTATAAATCACGCAGGCGATCAGAATCACCGCCCCGATGTAGAAAGAATAAATCACCGTATCCGGCACCATCCCCGGCGCCGCCGTATTCTGCAGCCCGATAAGGGCAAAGATAAACGGGAACAGATACCCGACCAGACTTCCCGCATTACACAGGAAACTCTGTATCGAATAAGCCAACCCCTTCTGTTCCTCGTTTACCATATCTCCCACCAGCATTTTGAAAGGCTGCATGGCCATATTGATGGAGGTGTCCAGCAACATCAGGAAAATCACGCCGAAGAGCATCGCATTGATGTAGTGCGTAAAACTGCCCGCATTCGGCAGCATGCACATCACCAGTACCGCCACCAGCGACCCGATAAACAAATAAGGAATCCGCCTGCCGAACCGCGTCCACGTGCGGTCGCTCAGTGACCCCACGATCGGCTGCACGACAATACCCGCCAAAGGAGGCAAAATCCAGAAATAACTCAGGCTGTGAGGATCCGCCCCCAGGGTCGCAAATATCCGGCTTACATTCGCACTCTGGAGTGCATACGCAATCTGAACCCCGAAGAATCCGAAACTGATATTCCACAGCGTCCAGAAACTCAACCGGGGCTTACACGTCAAATTATTCATTTCTACCATAAATTTGTCATTCTATACTCCACAAGGATAACTCCGGGCGATACACCCTGTTATACGGAGAATTTCCGCATCAGTTGAAAAGAATCGATTTATCAAGCCGATTCAAAGGTATATCAAATCCCGCCGAATGCAAACGTTTAAAATCGCCTCATCCGTCCGAATCATCCCTCCGCCCGCAGACAGCAGGCATTTCAATCGGTTGCAAAAGAAAAGAGAAAAAACGGGGAAATCTTTTATTTAGAACAAATCTAAAAAAGAACGCGCTTACTTGCGGCAAGTAGATTCCCTCACGATCAAATTGGTCTTTATCACTTTGGTCACCGTCGGAATGTATTCTCCTTCCTCGGCATGAATCCTTCTCAGCAAAAGGTTCGTAGCGATCTCGCCCATCTCATCCCCGTGCTGCTCGACCGTCGTCAGCGTCGGGTCGGTCAATGTCGCCACCACTCCGTCGGTAAATCCGCAAATCGCCACATCTTCCGGCACCCGGAGCCCGAAATGCTTGACGGCATGCATCGCCCCCGCTGCCGTCAGGTCGTTCACGGCAAAAATAGCATCCGGCCTGTTCTCCGATGCCATCAACCGCCCGGTTACCACCCGGGCATCGTCCTGATTATCGCACTGTACAATCAATTTCTCGTCCACCGGAATCTTGGCGCTCTTCAATGCCTCGATATAGCCCAGCTGTCTTTTTTGAGCGATCTGCATCGTCTGCGGCGCCGAATAATGGGCAATCCGCCGGCATCCCATGGAAATCAGATGCTGTACCGCGGCAAAGGCGCCGTTAAAATCGTCCACGACCACCCGGTCGGTATCCAGATCCCCGCAAATCCGGTCAAAAAATACCAGCGGTATCCCCGCCTGCTGCAGTTCTTTGAAATGCTCCGCCCTGTGCGTCGTCTTCGCCATCGAAACCAGCACCCCGTCTACCCGGGAATTCAGAATGGACTGACAGATGGACACTTCCCGCTCGTACTGTTCGTTGCTCTGAAAAATCACCACATTGTAGCCGTTCCGGTTGGCCACTTCCTCCACCCCGCTGATCACACAAGAAAAAAAGTGATGAATGATCTCCGGAATGATCACGGCAATCAGAAACGTTTTTTTATTTCTCAAACTCAATGCGATGGCATTCGGAGTATAATTCAGTTTTTTGGCCAAAGCCTGCACCTCCTTTTTCGTTTCCGCGCTGATATCAGGATGGTTTTTCAATGCACGGGAAACCGTAGATACCGAAATACCGAGAATTTTCGCAATGTCTTTTATCGTAATCTGTGTCGCCATAAATCAAAACGTATCGCTCGATGCGTTCAAATATACGAAATTGTTCCCACTCTGCCAAATAAATACATCCCCCTGTCCTCCGACGGATACAATTACGCATGCCCCTCCCTGTCACGCTGCGACAATCTCTAAACAGAGCCCTGACAAAACCGAAACAACGTCCTTTCAGAAGCACTCTGTTTGCGCTTTGTAAGCACTTTGTAGAGGTGAAACAGTGGTGTTATACCGGGAGAAGAGCTGTGTGAAGCAAGTTTTATCCATACGTTTTCGGGGAGCCAGACAAATTTAACGGTCGTTTTTATGGTGAAAAGTGACGAGACAAATTGATGAAATACAAAAAGTTACAAAGAATACAAAACCGCATTTGCTCTCTTTCGGCGAATCCGGAGTTTATTTTATGCTTTCCGCAAGGCGATTTGTTAAAATATAAAACCTTTGCGATAACGGTTTCGGACGATATTTCATAAAAAAACAAACGTTTTCATAAAATCGGACGGTTTTGGATATATCTTTGAAAAGTCAATAATGACGTAGGTTAAGCGTGCAAATTTTTTCACCATAAAAACGACCGTTTTTTTAGGTGAAAATTCTTGTGTTAAAATTAATTAATAAACAAGTCATCAAAAAGGGAAAAAATCGATTGTTCAAGCTCAAGAAATTCAAACAAATTACAAGATTATGAAGCACAAAAACAAAAAAAATGGATTTCTCTTCATTTTGTGCATGTTGTTATCGACATTGACTTTTGCACAACAGAGAGAACTCACCGGTACGGTAAAGGATAACAAAGGCGAACCCCTGCCGGGAGTAAGTATACTCGTAAAAAGTACCAACACCGGTACCGCCACCGACATGGACGGGAAATATTCCCTGCATGTTTCCAGCGGCGATGTCCTGGTATTTTCTTTTATCGGCTACAAAGCACAAACGATTACGATCGCCGACCAGAAAGTTTTGGACGTTGTTCTGGAAGACGACGTGGAACAATTGCAGGAGGTGGTTGTCATCGGGTACGGTTCGGTTAAGAAAAATGATGCGACCGGTTCGGTAACGGCGATCAAACCGGATGAACTCAGTAAAGGTATCACGACCAGCGCACAAGATATGTTGGCGGGGAAAGTGGCAGGTGTGAGCGTTATCTCCAACGACGGAGCGCCGGGCGCCGGAGCCCAGATCCGTATTCGCGGAGGTTCGTCATTGAATGCCAGCAACGACCCGTTGATCGTTATCGACGGTTTGGCAATCGACAACGAAGGTATCAAAGGTATGGGCAACGGTCTGGCGATGGTAAATCCCGAAGATATCGAGACGTTTACTGTGTTGAAAGACGCATCGGCAACGGCCATCTACGGTTCCCGCGCATCCAACGGCGTTATTTTGATTACGACGAAGAAAGGGAAAGTCGGCAGCAAACTGAGCGTAAGCTATAGCGGCAATGTAAGTGTGGCTACTACGCAAGACCGTTACGACGTAATGAACGGCGATGAATTCCGTGCATACGTAAACGGACGCTATGACGGGAATGCGCCCCTTGAACTCGGGGCTGCCAATACGGACTGGCAGGATGAAATTTTCCGCGCAGCAGTCAGCCATGACCATCATTTGTCTTTCAACGGTGCAGTGAAGAATCTGCCGTTCCGCGTTTCCGTGGGATATACAGACCAGAACGGTATCATCAAAACCTCCAACATGCAGCGCGTGACGACATCTATCAACCTGGCTCCGTCATTTTTCAACGACCATTTGAAACTGAATGTCACTGCCAAATACATGTACGGTAAAAACCGGTATGCAGATGCCGGTTCGGCTATCGGCAATGCACTGACGGCAGACCCGACGCAGCCTGTCTACATGGATTCTCCCACGACCGGAGGCTATTGGCAATATCTGATGGCAGCCAATTACAATGATCCCAGCTGGGGCCAAACGACCAATCCCAATACCCCGAGCAACCCGCTGGCTACGTTGAAATTACAAAACAAGCACGCCAACAGCCACGATTTTACGGGAAATGTCGATGTGGACTACAAGGTACATTTTTTACCCGACCTGCACATTCATGCCAACATCGGCGGAGAATATGCAGAAGGTGACGAAAGAAATGTCATTTCTCCCTATTCATTCAGCAACAATTACTACGGATGGGACGGAATGGAAACCCAGTACAAATACAATCTTTCCTACAACGTATACGCCCAATATTCCAAAACGTTAGGCATGCATAGTCTGGACATTATGGCAGGAGGTGAGGAACAGCACTTCCACCGCAACGGTTTCAGCTACGGCCAAGGTACGAATCCGCTGACGGGAGAGGCTTACAATCCCTCTTTCAGAGAACAAACCGCTTATGCCACCCGCAATACGCTGGTATCTTATTTCGGCCGTCTGAACTACACGTTAGCCGATAAATATTTATTGACATTCACCATGCGCTGGGACGGTTCTTCCCGTTTCGACAAAGACAACCGCTGGGGCACATTCCCCTCGTTGGCTTTAGGCTGGAAGATCAAAGAGGAAAATTTCCTGAAAGACGCCAATTGCCTGTCTGATTTGAAACTCCGTCTGGGCTGGGGTATTACCGGACAGCAGAATGTCAATTCCGATTTCGGTTATGCTCCGTTGTATGTCGTAAGCAATGATTACGCTCAATATGCTTTCGGCAACCAGTATTATTACTCATCCCGTCCCAATGCGTTCAACAAAGATCTGAAATGGGAAAAGACCACGACTTACAATGCCGGTCTGGACTTCGGATTCCTGAACGGACGTATTACGGGATCTGTCGACGGATATTACCGGGAGACCAAAGATTTGCTTAACAGCGTAAAAATTCCGGTAGGAACGAACTTCAATTCCCAGCTGCTTTCCAATATCGGTTCCCTGGAAAACTACGGTGTGGAATTTTCTTTGACAACGACCCCGGTGGTTACCGATAATTTCACCTGGAACCTGTCTTACAATGTGACCTGGAATCACAACGAGATCACCAAACTGACCGGAGGAGACGACGCCGACTATTATGTAGAAACAGGCGACAAAATCTCTCCGGGAAACAATACGAAAGTGCAGGCTCATAAAGTGGGTTATGCCGCCAAATCATTCTATGTTTACCAGCAAGTATATGACGAAAACGGCAAACCGATTGAAAATATGTTCGTCGACCGCAACGGTGACGGAATCATCAACAGCGCAGACAAATACATTTTCAAGGATCCGGCTCCGGATGTAATCATGGGATTGACCTCCAAAATGCTGTATAAAAACTGGGATTTCAGTTTCGCACTGCGGGCAAGCTTCAACAACTACGTATACTATAATTTCCTGGCGGACAAAGCCCGCGTAGGCGGTTCCTATCTTGCTTCGAACAACTCTTATCACAATCTGTCGAAAGAATCGGAGGCATTGGGCTTCACCGGTCTGGGAGATTACTATATGAGTGATTATTTCGTACGCAACGCCTCTTTCCTGCGCTGTGACAACATCACGTTAGGCTATTCGTTCAAGAATCTCTTCAAAGGAAATTCAGACAGAGGCATCAAGGGACGTGTTTATGCCACCGTACAGAATCCGTTCATCGTTTCCAAATACAAAGGATTGGATCCGGAAGTCAGCAGCGGTGTCGACAACAATCCGTATCCCCGGGCTACGACGTTCCTGTTGGGTGTAAACCTTCAGTTCTAACCATTAATCTTTACAGTAAGTATGAAAGCTAAATATATTTTAAGTTCTGTCCTTGCCGCAGCGATGGCCTTTTTTGCGTCCTCCTGCGTCAACGACCTGGATATTAACTCCATCGATCCGCAGACGTCGCCGTCTTTCGATCAAAATGCCGTTTTCGTGAAAGCCTATGCCTTATTGGGTACCACCGGACAGCAAGGTCCTGCCGGCAACACCGATCTGGACGGACAAGACGAAGGTGAATCCGGATTCTATCGTACAATTTTCAATTGTCAGGAACTTTCCTCTGACGAATGTTTATGGGCCTGGCAGTCCGATGTGGATATACCCCAACTCACTGCCATCAACTGGAACTCTTCCAGCCAGCGTACGGAATGGGTCTATTTCCGTTTAGGCATCAATATTACGCAGCTGAACTTTTTCCTTGACCAGACGGAAGGGAAAGACGATGCGGAAACATTGAAACAACGTGCCGAAGTCCGCTTCCTGCGCGCTTTGCATTATTCTTACTTTTTG
>CAZYJV010000053.1:0-13238 GCA_964647845.1 uncultured Odoribacter sp. | reverse complement strand
TGTCTTTCCGGTTTTCACAGCACAGGATGATTTCTTTGATGCCGGCGCGTTTGGCTGCCAGGATTTTCTCCCGGATACCGCCGACGGGCAATACTTTCCCCCGCAGGGTGATTTCGCCGGTCATGGCCAGTGCTTTTTTTACTTTTCTGCCGGTGAACGATGATACCAGAGAGGTGACCATCGTTATCCCTGCCGACGGACCGTCTTTGGGAACGGCGCCTGCCGGAACATGGACGTGGATATCCCTTTCGTCGAAAAGAGCCCCGTCGATGCCGATTTCCTGGGCGTGGGATTTTATGTATTCCAGTGCCAAAGTGGCAGATTCTTTCATTACATCGCCCAGATTCCCCGTGAGGCTCAGATGACCTTTGCCTTTGCTGTAACTGGATTCGATGAAAAGGATTTCTCCTCCCGCGGACGTCCAGGCCAGGCCTGTAACGACACCGGGAAGTTCGTTCCCCTGGTATTCTTCCCGCGAGAAGATGGGGGTGCCCAAATATTCTTTCACTTTGTCCGCATCCAGCAGAACATGGAATTTTTTGTTCAGGGCGACTTTGTGGGCCACCTGCCGCATGATTTTGGCAATGACTTTGTCCAGGCTCCGGACACCTGATTCCCGGGTATATTTTTCGATGATCGTGTCAATGATTTCGTCCGGAATTTCGATGTTGCTTTCGTTGATGCCGTGGTTGTCCATCTGCTTCGGAATCAGGTGCCGTTTGGCGATTTCCCGTTTCTCTTCCAGCAGGTAGCCGCTGACTTCGATGATTTCCATACGGTCCCTCAAGGGCGGCGCGATGGTGGACAGGTCGTTGGCCGTAGCGATAAACATCACTTTGGACAGGTCGTAGTCGATCTCCAGAAAGTTGTCGTGGAAATTCGTGTTTTGTTCGGGGTCCAGCACTTCCAGCAGGGCCGATTGGGGATCGCCGCGGAAATCATTGCCCACTTTGTCGATCTCGTCCAGGATGAACACGGGGTTGGATGTCCCGGCTTTCTTGATGTTCTGGATAATCCGGCCCGGCATGGCACCGATATAGGTCTTGCGGTGTCCCCGGATTTCGGATTCGTCATGCAGCCCGCCTAAAGACATGCGGACAAACTCCCGGCCGATGGCACGGGCCACCGATTTGCCCAGAGATGTTTTTCCTACCCCCGGAGGACCGTAAAGGCAGAGGATGGGCGATTTCATGTCGGCCTTCAGTTTCAGGACCGCCAGATATTCCAGTATTCTTTCTTTCACTTTCTCCAGTCCGAAGTGGTCGGCGTCCAGGATTTTCCTGGCGTGCTTCAGGTCCAGGTTGTCCCTGGAGCAATGGTTCCAGGGAAGTTCGAGCAATTCCCGTAAATAGTTGGATTGTACGGAATAATCCGGAGAAGAGGGATTCAGCCGTTTGAGTTTGTTCAGTTCTTTTTCGAACGTTTCCTGTATTTTGGCGTCCCATTCCTTTTTCTCTGCCAGCTCTTCCAGTTCGTCGAGCTCCTCGTCGGCAGGATTCCCGCCCAGCTCGTCCTGAATGGTCTTCATCTGCTGGTGGAGGAAATATTCCCGTTGCTGTTTGTCGATGTCGACTTTGACTTTTTTTTGTATGTCGTGTTTCAGCTCCAGCAGGCTGACCTGTTTGCTCAGAAGCTCCAGCAGTTTGATGGCCCTGGACTTTAAATCGTCGATTTCCAGTAACTCCTGTTTGTACCGGTATTCGATGTCCGTATTGGAAGAGATGAAGTTTATCAGGAAAAACATGCTGTCGATGTTTCTCATGGCGAAACCGGTTTCTCCCCCGATGTGGTTGGAGTATTTTATCACTTTCCCGGCCATTTCTTTCAGGGATTCCGCGATGGCCTCGTATTCCGGGTCGTTTGCCGGCATTTTCTCTTCGTTCTTGAGCTTTATTTTTCCGACATGATAGGGGGTGTCGTACAGGATGTCTTCCAGTTCGAATCTTTTTTTCCCCTGCATGATGGCCGTGGTCGTTCCGTCCGGCATCTCCAGAATCTTCAGTATGGAAGCGACCGTCCCGATGGAATACAGGTCATCGAGTCCCGGATTTTCCGTATCGGTGTCTTTTTGGGCGATCACTCCGACAGGCGTGTTTTCTTTGTAGGCGTACCGGATGAGCGACAGGGATTTGTCCCGTCCGATGTTGATGGGTATGATCACGCCCGGAAACAGTACGGTGTTCCGGAGCGGCAATATTGGCAGTATGTCCGGTATATCGGTGTCGTTCAACTGCGTCTTTCCTTCTGTGATAATGGGTAAAAACTCGTTCGATTCATCTGTAATCTCTTCCAGTAGCAAGTTGCTGAAATCTATCTTTTCCATATATTCTCTCCTCTCGTTTTATTTATTACAGAACTTACATCTGTCACGACTGACATTTTGTCAATAAGATGCAGATATAAAATGTCTTTTTACATAAGGCAATTCCTGTGCCAAAACGGTTGCGGGGTGTTCGGGGCGGGATTTTTTCCGGATGGGGAATGTGGTTTGCGGAAAATAAAAAAACCGCCTTGGAAGCGGTTTTTTATTATGGGGATAAAGAAATTATTTCTTCCTGTTTTCCATGTGGGCTTTATACCGGTTCATGAATTTATCGACGCGGCCTGCCGTATCGACCAATTTCACCTTGCCTGTATAAAACGGATGTGAAGTATTGGAAATTTCTAATTTCACCAATGGGTATTCAACACCGTCGATCTCGATTGTTTCTTTCGTAGCTGCGGTTGATTTGGTGATCGTAGTCGTTCCGTTAGACATATCTTTAAACGCCACCAATCTGTAATTTTCAGGATGTATGCCCTCTTTCATATCGTAGTAATTTATTGTTATTTCTTTTTTACCGGACCGCTCCGGGATACTTAAACGGTTTGCAAAGATAGACGATTCATTATAAATCACAAAGAAATTTGCTAACTTTTTTTAGTTCCGTCCTAAAATGTTATTTTCGCACAAATAATCGATAACAGTATGGCGGTTGAAACAGTGGAAAAATTATTCCGGGAGTATACGGGCGAGATGCCGGAGGAAGTGACGGAGTTGCCGTCGTCGGGTTCTTCGCGCCGTTATTTCCGGCTGAAAAGCGGGCATTTCGCTTTGATCGGCGTGCAGGGGGATTCTTCTCCGGAAAACAGGGCGTTCGAATACATGTCCGCTCATTTTAAAAAGCGGGGCCTGCCCGTACCGGAGGTATATCTCTTGTCCGGTGACGGATTGACTTATCTGCAGGAGGATCTGGGGGATACCCTTTTGTTTGACGTGATGGCGGAAGGCCGCAATACGGGGGTGTGGAGCGGGGAGGTGTGCGATTTGTTGAAAAAGACCGTCCGGCTGCTGCCTGCTGTTCAGTACAAGGGGGCGGAAGGCATGGATTTCGGGAATTGTTATCCCCTGCCTGAATTTAACAGGCGCACGGTGTTTTGGGACCTGAATTATTTTAAATATTGCTTTTTGAAAACCGCTGGCCTCGATTTCCGGGAGGATCTGCTGGAGGATGATTTCGGGCGGTTGGCGGATATACTGCTGCAGACACCGACGGAGACGTTCATGTACAGGGATTTCCAGTCCCGGAATGTGATGGTGAGGGATCACGAGCCCTGGCTGATCGATTACCAGGGCGGCAGGAAAGGTCCGGTGTATTACGATGTGGCTTCTTTCTTGTGGCAGGCGAGGGCGAAGTTCCCGGATACCCTCAGGGAAATGCTGCTGAAAGAATACCTGGAGGAATTGAGCCGGTATACTTCCGTCGATGAGTCGGAGTTTCGGAAACAGCTGCGTTATTTTGTCCTTTTCCGCATATTGCAGGTGCTGGGAGCTTATGGATTCAGAGGGTATTTCGAAAAGAAACCGCATTTCCTGCAAAGCGTTCCGGCGGCGATTGCTAACTTAAAGGATTGGCTGACAGCCGGTTTTGACGAGTGTCCTTATTTGGCTTCTGTCCTGTCCCGGCTGGTGGAATCCGACCGCTATAAAGCCGCTCCTTCGAAAGACCGTCTGGAAGTGAGTGTGTACAGCTTCGCTTATCCGAAAGGCATTCCGGAGGATACGTCCGGAAATGGCGGCGGGTTTGTATTCGACTGCCGGGCGATACACAATCCCGGGAAATACGAGGCTTACAAGGCTTTGACGGGACTGGACGAACCGGTAATCCGTTTTCTGGAGGAGGACGGTGAGATCACGGTCTTCCTGTCGCATGTCTATGCCCTGGTCGATGCCTCCGTGGAGCGGTATCTGAAACGGGGCTTTACCAGTCTGACGGTCGCTTTCGGCTGTACGGGAGGACAGCATCGCTCAGTTTATTCCGCACAGCATCTGGCGGAACATCTGCACAGCAGGTACAGGGTAAAAGTGCGTTTGGTACACCGGGAACGGCATATCGAAACCATTTATCAGTAATTTTATAGCAGAGCCGATGAAAGAAGCAATGATTTTTGCCGCCGGGCTGGGAACGCGTCTGCGGCCTTTGACGGACGATTTACCCAAGGCGTTGGTGCCGGTGGGAGGAAAACCGATGCTGGAGCACGTCATCTTGCGCCTGAAGAGAGCGGGATTTGACCATATTGTGGTGAATGTGCATCATTTCGGGCAGAAGATTGTCGATTTCCTGGAGGAAAAAGGGAACTTCGGCGTGACCGTGGACATTTCGGACGAAAGGGACGCCTTGCTCGATACGGGGGGAGGCATACGAAAGGCCACCGGGTATTTCCGGAAAGGGAATCCGGTATTGATTCATAATGTCGATATTCTGTCCGATGCGGATTTGGCAGGTTTGTATGAGAGTCATAACAAATCGCAGGCCGCCGCTTCCTTGTGGGTGAGCCGCCGCACGACCTCGCGCTATCTTTTGTTTGACGGACGGAACAGATTGTGCGGCTGGGAGAACAGGAAAACGGGGGAGGTGAAATCCCCGCTTCCCGGTTTTTGTCCGGCGCGTTATGAAGCGTATGCCTTCGGGGGCATTCATGTGATTTCTCCTGCTTTGCTGGAGCGTATGCAGGAGTGGGAGGAGAAGTTTTCGATCATTGATTTTTATCTTTCCGTGGCCGGCGATGCGGAAATACGGGCTTGTCCGGCTTCCGGAGGCGCGTTCTGGATGGATTTGGGGAAGCCCGAAGCCTTGGCGGAGGCGGAAAATTATTTAAAGGCGGTGGAACATGAATAAAAATCGGAATACGATGTTGTCGGGTGTTTTTATTATTTTGTTTTTTTATGCGTTGGGAGAGGGTGTCGCGTGGTTGATGCGGGGCTTTATGCCGGGAAGCGTGCTGGGGATGATACTGCTTTTCGCCGCTTTGTGTCTGAAAATCGTGAAGCCGGAACAGATCAGACCCGTCGTGAAATTCCTGAGCGGGAATATGGCGCTTTTCTTTGTGCCTGCGGGCGTCGGCATCGTCAATGCGACGGACGTCTTGTCCCGCCATTGGCAGGCGATTCTGACGGCGAGTGCTGTCAGTACGCTGCTGGTTATTTTCGTCGTCGCCTTCATTCAGCAATGGTTCGAAAAAAGAAGGAAATAGCTATGGAAAATTTATTGAGCTCCGAAATATTCATTCTGACCCTGGTGGTCGGTGTCTATCTTTTGGCCGTATGGTTGTATCGGAAGGTCCGCCTGGCCTTGCTTCATCCTGTGTTGATATCCATACCGGTATTGACGGTCGTCACCCGGATACTGGGTATTTCTTATGAATCTTTCGAACAGGGCAGCCGGATTATTACGTTTCTGCTGGGCCCCTCTGTCGTCGTGCTGGGCTATCTGCTCTATGAACAGGTGGCTTGTCTGAAGGAGAACATGGTTTCCATTCTGACGGCTGTGTTTGTGGGAAGTGTGGTGGGTATACTGAGTGTCATATATATAGCCGATTTTTTTGGTGCCGACCGGGTGTTGATAGCTTCTTTGCAGCCCAAGTCCGTAACCACGCCGATAGCGATGAGCATCGCTGCCAAATCGGGAGGAATCCCTGCCATTACGGCGGTGGTGGTGGTCGTCGTCGGTATTTTCGGCGGGGTCGTGGGACCTTTTGTCCTCGAAAAGTCGGGAATAACCAGCCGTATCGCCAAAGGCCTGGCGATGGGCTCTGCCGCCCACGGACTAGGAACGGCGCGGGCGATGGAGCTGGGAACGGTCGAAGGCGCCATCAGCGGTCTGGCCATCGGTCTGATGGGGGCGATGACAGCCCTTCTCGTTCCTCTGATAGAAGCTGTGTTGAATTAGAAAGAGGGTGTATTTATTTAAGCGTCGCTACGTCGTACACACTGAAATTCAGAAAATCGGGCTGATCGATGGCTTCCGTTACGACCAGACGCAGAAATTTCGTCTTTACCGGGGCAAACTCCTGTATCCGCTTGTGGCCGATTGATTGGCCGTCGCAAACCGTTTCCCACCGTCCGTCTATACGAGCTTCCACTCTGTATTCGCGTACCCGTTCCCCCTTTCGTATGTCTTCCTGCAAAATACAATGATTTACGGTCGTTTCCCGATCCAGCTTCAACAATAGCTGTCTGCCCTTCCCGGCAACAGAAGCTATCGGGGCACCGAACATGTTCCTTATCGCCTCTCCGAATTCCTGCAGACGGACAGAGTCCCCGGCAGGTAAAAGCCCGTTTGGATCCGGTGTCAGACCCAGAATCAGAGTCGCGTTCCGTCCCACCGACTTGTAATACATATTTACCAGATCCTGTAACGGATAAACGGCCTCTTCGTCTCCGGGCTCCCAAAACCATTCATGTCTTCCGTTTGCCCCCCGCAACGGAGCGTCGGCCATGGCCGGTACCCAGTATTTCCCGTTCGGATCCCCGTGCTTCAACAGGTCCAGGTGGGCTTTTTGGGTATCGGATTGTTTGTGGTGGGAATAAGGCTGCGGAAAAGAGGACCAGCAAGGATACTCCACGGTGCCCGATTCGGAACCGCCCCAGCGGAAATCCGCCCGCTGCACATTATGATAAAACAGACAATCGGGCTGATATTTTGCCACTATCGGCAATACATCCGGCCCGTCGCCGGCAGGATCATCCGCCCCGCCGTCAAACCAGATCATGAACAGGTCGCCGTAACGGGTACATAGCTCTTCCACCATTTTTTCGCACATGTGTTTGTACCACGTTTGCCGGTTGCGGGAAAATTCACCTTCTCCCTGGGCTTTGAAATTGTGAATGCCCAACAAAGAATTCCAGCGGATACCCACATAAATACCCGGCTGGATGCCGTACTTCCGGCAGGAATTCACGAAATCGCGTACGATATCTCCTTTTCCGTCCCGCCATTTCACGGCTTTCAGACAATACGGATTCACATCGCTCTGATACAGGGCGAATCCCGTCTCGTGCGTAGCCGTCAGTACGGCGAACCGGGCACCGGCATTTTTAGCCGCCGACACCCATTGGTCCGTGTTCAGTTGTTCCGGCCGGAAGATATTATAATCCTCGAAAGGAGTGATCCGGTTATTCCCTTGCCCGTATTTTATTCCGTCGAATACATGCAGATCGTAGTGAAACACTACGCCGAACTCTGCTTCATGCCATTTCAGCTGATGGGGTGCGGGGACCGGACAGACTCCTTCCTGCTGGGCCATGCTCCATAAACAGGTAAAAATACTTCCGAATAAAAATAGGATTCTTTTCATGCTTCTTAAACTCTGTGTTACAAATATAGGGAAACTTTTAAAAAGCCCTTTGATTATGAAACAGCATCAAAATCAAAGGGCTTTAAACAAATGAGGAAGTCGTTACCGACTTATCTGCCGCTCATTAATAATCCGTCGCTTTAGACCCCACTTCCAACGACCATCCCGGATTCTGGTAAATTACCGAAGTCGTCGCATCCGCGCCTTTCACCGGCGTACTCATTGTAAAATGATAATAAGCGATCGGATCGAGATAATGGGGCTGCGGGAAAGTATATCCTTCGAAAGCCAGACTGTTCTCATTTACGGCCAGCGGACGCAGGTACTTGTAAGAACGGGTGGATACATTCGGCGAAGCTTCTTCTCCCTGCGGCTTCAGGTCGTCATACAACTTGTACATTTCGTCCCACAGATTTATTCCTTCGATGTGATAATTTTTCATGTTATCCAATGCTCTCCAGCGGTACAGATCGTTTTTACGCATGCCTTCGGCTATAAACTCGCAGCGGCGTTCCCGGCGGATGTTGTACAGGGTGGCGTCCACCGTCTGATTCCCGGAATATTTGGCCAGATCCCTCTCTTGGCTCAGATCCGTATTCGCAATGGTTTTCTCGAAGTCGGGATCTACTCCGGCGCGTTCCCGTAAAGCTTTCCAGTAGTTCTTGCTCTTTCCGTCCAGACTTCCGTTTTTCACATAATCGGCCTCGATGTAGTTCAGATAGGCTTCTGCTGCGCGGAAAACAATGCAGGGAAGAACGCACATCTCACCGTTTGTCAGATATTTCGAATTATCCGAACCTTTTTTCAGAGAATAGCCCGTTGTCGTTCTTTTTTCCGCATCTCCTCCCAGTAAATCCGGTTTTTCAAATTCCATTCCGGGATAAAGCACGTCGCCCGGAACCAGAAGGGAGCTTTGCAAACGCAGGTCACGTCCGTAAACGACATCTTCCAGTTTCTGATCACCCTTGTAGTCCCCGTCGGCGTAAATCGGCAGTCCGCTGTCCATCAGGAAGCTCTCTATCAGCGAACGGGAGAAACCGGTCCGTCCTCCTCCGTTCCCCTGTAAGTACAGCTGCACATAATGGTATACCTTTTCTTCCAGGTCATAAGCCCGGTATAAAAGAACTTCCGGTACTGAATTCAGGCTGGCCATACTGAACATCTGGCCGTAGTCTCCATATAAAGCGACCGAACTTGCGACTTCATCGGCGGATTTCATCGCTTCCGTCAGGAAATAGTTGATTTCCTGCTCCAGATCGATATGAAAGTCCTGCAAATAATCGGCTTGTGCTCCGGGCCATCCGGGACCGCCGGGAACCCGTGCCGTACCGGCATGGTATTTCAGCCATGTGCCTTCGTACAGAGCCACCCGGGATCTGAACAGCAGTGCCGCATTCTTTGTCAGGCGGTTGCTGGCCGGCGGATTGGCATTCATCATCATGATGGCCGTATCCAGATCGGCCAGGATGAAGCGGGCGACTTCGTTGCGCGGACGGCGCTTATTGGCCTCTACCAGTTCATCGTAATCATCGCTCAACACGCGGGTCACAATGGGAAAATCTCCGACAGCGACCAGTTTGGAAAAATAAACATAGGCCCGGAAAAAGTACATCTCCCCGATGTAGTGGCGGATGTTGGCTTCAGTTCCGGATATTTTGCCCTCCCTGTATTTCGGCAGTACGTTTTCCAGGAAATAATTACAATCCCGGATGGTCTGGAAATCCCAGGCCCCGCCTGATTGCGGAACGCGTTTCTGTCCCAGGATGAAATCCTCGTTCACGTTGTTCGACGTCTGGTTGTCGCTGTTGTTGTCGGAGGCGTATTGTCCGACTCCCCAACCGGAATGGGTGGGAAATACCGAATATTTATGAACACTGTATGCAGCCAGCTGGTCCTCCGTATTCAGATATACCTGGGGAGTTACGGCGGCTTTAGGTTCGCGGTCCAGGAAATCCTCGCAGGAAATTGCCGACACCGCTAAGAAAATAAATCCTAAAATATGTATCTTTTTCATGTCCTCTCACGTTTAAAATGTAACACTCAGACCACAGGAAAGCGTCCGGGAAAGCGGATAAACCTTACCGTCGGAATATTTGCCGTCATAAGCCTCCGGATCGAAAATCTTCGACATTTTCGTGCAGGTAAACAGATTGTCGCCCGAGAAATAGATTCTTACCCGGGACAATCCGATCTTGTGCACTAAATTGGCAGGCAAAGAATAGCCGATTTGAAGATTTTTCAAACGGAAATAAGCGGCATTCTGCACATAGCGGGTCTGATTCTGCTGATTTTTTGTATTTGAAAATAAAGGCCGCGGATAGTAAGCGTTCAGATTCGCTCCCAGGGGGTCTCCTTCCGGACGGAAGAAATCGTAATGTTCCTTCAATCCCATGGCTTGCCACATATCGCCGGATGCGCCCCAGAAATAATTTCCTCCCAACATCGCATCCCGTTTTCCGACGCCCTGGAAGAAAGCCCTGAAATCGATGCCTTTCCAGTCTGCTCCCAAGGTCAGTCCGAATGAGTAGCGCGGGGTCGTGTTTCCGATGATTTTTCTGTCTCCGGGATTCAGCGCCGTATTGTCGCCTGTGCTGATTTCACCGTCTCCGTCCAGATCGCGGTACATAATGTCTCCTGCCGCCCATTTCGATCCGATACGGTCCTGGTTGGTATGGGCCAGATGCGCCTGCATCTCCTGATCGGTTTTAGCGATGCCGATGGTTTCATATCCCCAGATATTTCCCAGAATCTGGCCTTCATAATAGGTGCCTAACGATTTGCTCTCGTTCGGATATTTCGTGACTTTCCGTTTGAAATCGGAAATATTGAACGAAACGGTATAGCCGAAATCCTTCACCCGGTCATTCCAGGTTACCTGCAATTCCCATCCTTTCGTCACCATCGTGGCGTTGTTCTGTTTCGGCAGATCACCGGAAGCGATACCGATAATCGTTGAAACTTCACTGGGAGGCCCGACCATGTCTTCGGTTGTCCGTTCGTACCATTCTCCCGATAAATTCAGGCGGTTATTGAGCATTCCCAGATCCAGCCCGACATTCAGACTCTTCACTTTTTCCCACGTCATGCCCTTGCTGTTCATAAGGGGCGCATATGCCGTATTCGGCTTCTTGCCGTTAATCAACCAGGAGCCGTTGGCCGTGCCGACCGGTTGGGTCAGGTAGAACGGGTAATAGGTGGCGTTGGGATTGCCTTCCACGTAAGTATTCTGGTTCCCCAGCATACCCCAGGAAAAACGGGGTTTAAGCGTATTCACGTAATCCACGTAATTCTCCCAGAATTTTTCACGGGCAATATTCCAGCCTACCGAGAAAGAAGGGAAGAAATTCCAGCGTTCGTCTTTCATAAAGCGGGAGGAGCCGTCGTAACGGCCATTGACCTCCAGCAGATAACGTCCGTCGTAGTCATAGTTGATACGTCCGAAAAATCCGGCTGTAGACCATTGTCCTATATAGCCGTCGGTAACGTCCTTGCCGGAAGCCGTATTGATGGAAGGCACTTCGTCGGTGATTACGTCGTATCTTTTCACGCTGGCATCTTCTGTCTGAAATAATTCGGCATTGAAACCCAGCATAACCTTGAAATTGTGCTTTTCATTCAAATTCCAGGAATAATCCGAATACGCACTGACATTCGTCAGGTTCGTCTGTGCGGAGGAATAGGAAACCCAGGTGGAGCCTGCCGGATTGCTGCCGTTGAATTGCAACGGTACCGGGCTTTCATCCGCTGATTTGTATTCATACACTTTGGCCAGGTTCTGACGCCAGATGGTATTTACCAGCTTGTGGCCGAAATCCGCTGTAATATTCCAGTTTTTCAAAGGAGTAATGACAATGTTGCCTTGCGTATACAACTGATCTTTACGCCGGAAATAACGTCCTCCGTTCTGAATCTGTTCCAGTTTTGAATTCCGCATATAATGCCCGTTCGGGTCTTTAAAAGGCATTGTCGGCCAGGTCCGCGAAATATCGTGATAATATAGGCCTTCATCATCCGCATACAAAGGTTTGTCCAGATCTTCCCGGATAAAGCGCGTGCGCAGACCGATACGCAGCCAGTTTTTCACCTGTGAAGAAATGTTGCCTGCGATGTTGAAACGTTCAAAAGTATCGTCTCCGTATTTCAGAAGCCCTTCCTGGTTCATATAGGCTGCCGATATAAAATAGTTCAGCCCTTCCGTTCCGCCGTTTACATTCAACGCATGTTCATGTGTGAAGGCGGTTTTGTCGAAATGGCGTTTCGTCCAGTTTTCATTGGCATTCGCTTTCTGGTGGAACTGAAACAGGCCGTTCGCCGGATTGGGAATCGTCGTTGTGGTCAGTTCTCCTCTTTGATAAGCCAGAATGCGTTCTATCGTTTCATCGTCGAAAACAGCACCCTCACCGCTGTTTTGTGCGGCCCGGTTAAAGTACATCGCGAATTTGTAAGAATCGAGCATATCCGGTAAATTGATCGGACGGGCAAAACGGAAATTGTTGCTGTAAGAAACAGTCGCTTTCCCCTGTTTCCCGGATTTCGTCGAAATCAAAATTACGCCGAAAGGAGCCCTGGAACCGTAAATGGCGGCGGCAGCGGCATCTTTTAATACGGATATTTTTTCAATGTCCTCCGGATTCAGGGCATTCATATCCCCTTCTATACCGTCGATCAATATCAAGGGGGCGCCGCTGGAACCCGTACCGATTGTACCGCCTCCGCGGATGTCTACATTCAGCGTATTTCCCAAAGCACCTCCGACATCATTCACGGAAAAATTCAATCCCGGAACGACACCCTGCAAAGCCTGTCCCACTTGTGATACCGGTCTGGTTTCCAGTGCTTTTACGTCTACTGTCGCCACAGCTCCGGTCAGATTCTCCTTTTTCTGACTACCGAAACCGACTACCACCACTTCATCCAGCGTTTGTGCATCCTCTTTCAAAACGATTACAAGAGGTTGTCCGGTCCATTGCACTTCCTGGGTCCGGTAGCCCATAAAAGAAATAACAAGAGTACTTCCCGCGGGAACATTGTTGAGGGTGAAATTACCGTCAATTCCGGTAGTTGTTCCGACAGTCCCTGCCGCATTCCCGTTTTTTACGACCACGGATGCACCGGGGAGGGTTTCTCCTTTGGAATCTTTTACGACTCCGCTGCATGTGCTTGTCTGCTGTTGCGACGAAGCGTTCACATTGTCCTTTCTTCTTGCCCATGCATCACTGGCGGAGCAAAACAAGAAAAAGAGCAATAGCATTGCTACTAATTTAATGTGTTTTGTCATAGTTAAAAGGTTTAAATTAAGAAGTGTATGTAATTCATACTATTTCCATTTTGGTTTTCTTCTGTTGTTGTATATGCCTGCTAAGCAGGTATTGCCTGGAGAGAGAAGAAAATTTTTCGGTTTAAATAGTTCAGAGCACAACGATTCTTAATCCTTATTTATAGTGGATTAACAAAAATTAACTGTTCTGTTTGGTTATTTCTCGGTTTTATATTATACTTGCAACAGCGTTAATGAGGTGAGATTTCTTTTCTAAAAGGCAAAGTCTTTAAGGATCGGACAAGCCACAGTCTTTTATTTTAACAGGATTAAAAGAAAAACGAACCTGCTTAGCAGGCATATA
>CAZYJV010000052.1:0-13367 GCA_964647845.1 uncultured Odoribacter sp. | reverse complement strand
CGATGGCCCATGAGTCCGGCAGCGACTGGAACAGGGAGAAGTTGCAGAAGTATTTGTCCGGCAACATTTTGGCGATTTTCTTCAATTCATCCGGGGCGTGCTTGGTCGTTTCCGCCATGGCATATACTTCGCGGGCCACGGACCAGAACAGGCGTTCCACCTGCGCCCGGGTGCGAAGATCGATTAAGCCCAGGTTGAACAATCCCAGCGCATCTTCCCGGCACTGTATCGCATCGTGCCATGTTTCCAGCAGCCGGGGCTGACTGAGGTTGTCCCAAAGGTCGTAAAGTTCTTTCACCAGTTCGTGTGCGTCCTCCTTTATCTCCTCGGAGTCATCGAAGGCCGGCAAATGGGTGCTTGCCAGCGCTTCAAACACGAGTACCGAATGATGGGCGGTCAGTGAACGTCCCGACTCGGTGATGATGTCGGGCTGGCTAAGGTTGTTTTTGGTGCAGGCGTCGACAATGGAGGACACCGCATCGTTCACATACTCCTGAATGGAGTAGTTCATGCTGTTGCCGGAAGTCGCGGAGCGGGTCCCGTCATAATCGACGCCCAATCCGCCCCCGATATCGACAAAGTTGATGCCGTATCCCATGTTCTGCAACTGGACATAGAACTGGGAGGCTTCTTTCAGGGCCGTTTTGATCCGCCGTATGTTGGTTACCTGGCTGCCTATGTGGAAATGTATCAACTGAAGGCAGTCTTTCATTTTGTAGTCCTCCAGAATATCAAGAGCTTCCAGCAGTTCGCTCGAATTCACACCGAATTTGCTGACATCGCCTCCCGATTCCTCCCATTTCCCGCTTCCGGAACTGGCTAATTTTATCCGGATGCCGAGGTTGGGACGGATTTTCATTCTCCGGGCCAATTTGGCGATGTTGCGGAGCTCCATGAGCTTCTCGACGACCAGAAAAATGCGCCGCCCCATTTTCTGGGCCAGCAATGCCAGTTCGATGTAGCTTTCGTCTTTGTAGCCGTTGCAGATAATCATGGCCTCGTCATCGATATCGATGGAAAGCACCGCATGCAGCTCCGGTTTCGAACCGGCCTCCAGTCCGATGTTGAAGCGGTTGCCGTGGCTGACGATTTCTTCCACCACCGGCCGCATCTGGTTTACCTTGATGGGATAGATAATGAAATTCTTGGCCGTATAGCCGTACTCTTTGGCCGCCTGTTCAAAGCAATGAGAGATTTTTTCAATCCTATTGTCCAGAATATCGGGGAATCTCAGGAGTACCGGAGCTTCGACGTCCCGCAGCTGCAATTCCTCCATCAGTTCTTTCAGATCGATGGAAGGCCCGTCTTTTTTAGGCGTTACGGCAACATGCCCCTTGGCGTTGATAGAAAAATAGTTCAGCCCCCAACCTTTGATATTGTACAGTTCCGCTGAATCGTCAATACTCCATTTTCTCATCCTGTTTTTCGATAACGATGTTTTTTGATCATGTATATACATGCAAAACTACAATATTAATTCAATATTGATAAGAAAAGGCGGGAGAAATTATGCGGGCGTACCGAAACACGCTGCTGTCCGCCTACGAATTCCCGTGGATATACAGCAATGCCCCTTCTTTAATCGTGTCGATAATTTCCCGACTCACGGCAGGAGGAAGTGCGGGACAGCCGAGGCTTCGCCCCAGGCGTCCCTGCTTTTTTATGACGGCAGGGTCCGCGTATTTTGCCCCGTGCACGACGATGGCCCGTTCCCTGGCCTTGTCGTTTTTCCCCGATTCCAGACCTTCCAGCACAAGAGAATAGCCGTTTTTACCGTAATAGGTATTTCCTGTCCGGAAAAATCCCAGGGAACTTTTGAACGATTGAGGCTGGTTGGAAAAGGAGACGGCATAATTGTCCCCGCTGTTTCTTCCGTGAGAAACATGCGATCGAAACAGAAGCCGCTGCTGTTGCAGGTCTATCACGCACAACCGTTTCTCCGTCGAAGGTCTGGTAAAATCTATCAGCGTGAGAATCGCCCTTTCGTGTTCAAAGCGGCGGAAACCTTTCAGGGCCTCATCGAAGGCCGGGAATCCGACCACGTCCTTTAAGTTCAGTTCCTGATACAAACGCCGGCTGTCAGCCGGAATTTTTTCCGCCGCATCCGGATTTCCTTTCGTAACATGACAACAGCACACCAGCAAAAATAAACACCACGTCTTGTACATACTTCAGTTTAGTCGTAAATGATAATCAGCGCCCTGTCCGTCGAAGCCCAGTCGTATATGAACTTGGAATGCGACGTAGCGCTCCGGACGCACATGTGCGAACGCGGAACGGTACCGAGCGACCCGCAGAATTCCGCCACCTTCCTGTTCGGATAATTCACCGGTACGCCGTGAATGTATCCTCCCCCCGAGAAACGGCTTGCCCACGGCGCATAGCCGGCGAGCGCCGAATCGCCGTCTTTGGTAAACTGCATGGAAGCGGTTTTCGAACGTACGACAAATACTCCCGTGGGAGTTTCCTGTCTGTACGGCGGTATCCTGACGCCCGTCGTCGCGGGATTCATGCTTCTCACCAGCCAGGCGGTATCAGTCTGTTCCAACGTCACAATATTCTGGTTCGTACGGTCCACAAAAATCGTTTTCGTAAATTTTCTCACGGGCAGCCGGTCGACGTATCTGCTCGGCACCAGCCATACACCGTCAAACCCCGCCGGGACAATCACCAGATAATCGGCGGTATCCCGGAGTATCCACACCAAAGCCCCGTCTTTCCCGTAACACTCGGGCGTGTTCAGATTCCCCGTCCGGTAGAAGGGGATGGCCTGGTCCCGGTTCGTTCCGTTTTTATCCACAATGTGTTTGTAGGCATTGTGTACGGCGGGTTTTACCAACGGAGGCAGGCCGTTCCGGTTTTTATAATTGCTCAGCGCGCCGAATTCCGTGGCAATCTCCTCCAGAATAAGCAATGAATCCAGTTTGCCGGAAATTTTATTCCACTGAATCCGGCGCTCCGTTTTCTTGTATGTATACTGATCTTCCAGCGTATGCCAGTTGTACTGCAATGCTTTTTCAATCCGGACTCCCCAAAGTGTCGTCCCCGCGAATAGAAATACCGCAACGAAAATGCTTGTTCTTCCCATCTTCCGATCCCTTATTACGATTTTTCCATTCGATACGTAAAAGTAAGGGGTAATTCCGGAATTGCCGCCGGGCTTTTGTATTATTTATGGAAATTTAGGAAGAAACGGGAGGAATAAAAAAACGCCAACCGCAGCCATCGCTGCCCTGGCGTCGCTTCTGTCGAGATGACTGGACTCGAACCAGCGGCCTCCACGTCCCGAACGTGGCGCGCTACCAACTGCGCTACATCTCGATTGCGGATGCAAATGTAATAAAATAATGAATTTAATGTAGTATATTTGTGAAAATTTTTATTCATTAATTCGTTGAGAGATGGATTCTGTAAGGCAAAATAAAGTGTCGCGTCTGATTCAGAGAGATTTGAGCGAGATGTTCCAAAAAGAGTGCAAGGAATATACCGAAGGAGCCATGGTGTCGGTGACAACGGTAAGAGTGAGCCCGGATCTTTCCTATGCCAAGGTGTATCTGAGTATTTTTCCGTCCGCACTGGTCAAGAAAACGATGAATACGCTGAATGAAAAAAACAAGTCCATCCGGTTCGTGCTGGGTAAAAAGGTGGGGAAACAGATGCGGATTATCCCGGAGCTCCGGTTTTTTGTAGACGATAGTCTGGATTATATCGAAAAGATCGACCAGTTGTTGAAATAAGCCGTTTGTTCCCTATGCGTCTGTCCCTTTTTATCGCAAAACGGTATCTGTTTTCACGGAAGAAACAAAATGCCATCAATATCATTTCCGGCATCAGCACGGTGGGCGTAGCTATCGGCACGACCGCGCTGATTGTCATTTTGTCCGTATTCAACGGGATAGACCTGCTTCTGCAACAAAGTACGGACAACCTGACCCCCGATCTGGTCGTCTCTCCCGCCAAAGGGAAATTCATCCGTTTCGATACGCTTTATTATGCCGAAATGAACGGGATGAAAGAGATCGCCTATTATCATCCGGTAGTGGAGGAAAATGCCCTGCTGAAATACGGAGACCATCTGAAACCGGTTACGCTGAAAGGAATCGGACAGGAGTACGAGGAGCATGTCGATTTCAGCCGGAATATGATCGAGGGGAAGTTCCATCTGAAATCGGGGGATTCTTTTCTGGGGGTAATCGGATACGGTATCGCGCATGAACTGGGAATCGGCCTGACATTTTTGACGCCATTGAAGTTTTATTATCCGAACAAAAAGTCCTCTTCTGTCCAATCGGCTTTAAATACGGAATACCTGTTCCCTGCCGGATTTTTTTCTTCCCAGCAGGAACTGGACTCCAGACTGGTGCTGACGGACATCGGTTTCGCCCGCCGTTTATTCGGAATCGGGGACCGGATCTCCAAGATAGAGGTGAAACTGACACCGGAGGCAGCTGCCGGAAAGGTGAAGGAGAAACTGCAGTCGCTCGTGGGGCAGGATTTTAAGGTGGAAGACAAATACGAACTCAACCGTTCGTTTTATGCCATGATGAAGTCGGAGAAACTGGCCGTTTTTCTGGTGCTGCTTTTCATATTGCTGATAGCCTCGTTCAATATCGTCGGTTCTATCTCCATGCTGATTCTGGACAAGAAAGAAGACCTCGGGGTTTTCAAGGCTTTGGGCATGCATACCCGGCGGATCGTCTCGCTTTTCAAAACGGAAGGGATGCTGATCACGGCTTCGGGAGCGGTCATCGGCCTGCTCGTCGGGGTAGGGGTCTGCCTGTTGCAGGAGAAATACGGTTTTATCAAGTTGGGAGACGGAAGCTATATCATAGAAGCCTATCCGGTGAAACTGGTATGGGAGGATATCGTGCTCATTATGGGCACGGTTTTGCTTATAGGTTATATCGCCTCTTATTTCCCGGTAAAATACCTGGTAAATAAGCTGGTCGGTCAAAAAGGGTTGTAATATGAAAAGATGGACGTTCTGGACAGGATTTATATTCCTGTTTCTGGGCACGGTGTCGGCCCAGAAGAAAGAGACATTCGCTCTGATCGAGACCAATCTGGGCACGATGAAAGTGAAATTATACAACGATACGCCGATTCACCGGGACAATTTCATACGTCTGGCGAAGTCCGGCCATTATAACGGAACGTTGTTTTATCGGGTGATCAAGGATTTCATCATACAGGGAGGTTCTTCCGACAGCCGGGGAGCCCGTCCGGGACAGTTCATCGGTTTCGGCGAGGCGATAACGCTGGATGCGGAGATGAAACAACACCATTATCACAAGAAAGGGGCCCTGGCGGCACCCCGTCAGCCGGACCGGGTGAATTTTTTAAAAGAGTCGGACATTTCCCAGTTTTATATCGTACACGGCAAGAAATATACGGATGAGGAATTGGATATTATAGAAAAGTCTGTCAATATCCCGATTAAAAACGCCATTCAGCGGAAGTATTACACGCCCGGGAAGAAAGCGTTGCTGGACTCTCTGCGGAAGCAGAAAAAGACGGCTGAATTCCGGGAGATAGCCGGAAAAATCAAGCAGGATATCGCTTTTGAATGGAATGCCAATACGGATAAGGTCTATATGCCGAAAGACAAAAGGGAGGCTTATACAACGCTGGGAGGCGTTCACCATCTGGATAAGGAGTATACGGTTTTCGGAGAAGTGGTGGAAGGGCTGGAGGTTATCGACAAAATCGCGGCTTTGCAGACAGACAAGAATGACCGTCCGTTAAAAGACGTCACGATAAAAGTTAAAATACTGGATTGATATGGGAGACCGAAAAAGAACCTGGATTCTGCTGGGACGGAATATTATCTGGGCGGCCGTTATTTTCATATTGTGCACGCTGCCGGGCGACAGTATTCCGAATCCTCACCTGAATATACCTCATCTGGACAAAGCCGTTCATTTCAGCATGTTTTTCATCATGGCGGTTCTGCTTTGTAACGAGTTGGAGTATCAAACCCGGTTCCGTCTGCGCAAAATCTACGCGATCACGGTCTTTATCGCCTTTCTGTACGGCGGGGCGATCGAGGTATTGCAGCAGCACTGTTTCAGTCGCAGCGGGGACGTATGGGATTTAGTCGCGGATGTCTTCGGGGCGGTGGCAGGATGCGGGGTGTATCCGCAGTTAAAGCAGGCGGCGGGCAGGATAAGAAGAGGAAAGAAAAAATAGCAGACCTGTTTTTCAAATATATTTTTTCTACCTTTGTCCTTCGGTAACCAAAAGACGAGAAGATGTTAGACAAAATCAAGCAGCTGATTGCAGAGATTTCCGGTTTTTCCGCTCAGACGCCGGAAGAAGTGGAACAATTCCGGATCAGGCATTTGAGTAAGAAAGGGACCATTGCGCTCTTGTTTGAAGACTTTAAGAATGTTCCGGTCGAGCAGAAAAAAGATATAGGCAAGGCTTTGAACGAATTAAAGACCGCCGCCCAGACGAAAATAAACGACCTGAAAGAGCAGCTCTGCGATGCGGACAGCGGTGCATCCGGAACAGACCTGACGCTGCCGGGCGACCCGCTGAAACTGGGAAGCCGCCATCCGTTGTCCATCGTGAGAAATGAGATTCTGTCCATTTTCGACAAACTGGGATTTACCATTTCGGAAGGTCCCGAGATAGAAGACGACTGGCACAATTTCTCTGCGCTGAACTTCCCGGAAGAACATCCTGCCCGGGATATGCAGGACACGTTTTTTATCGAAAAAAATCCGGATATCGTTTTGCACACCCATACTTCATCGGTACAGGTCCGAGACATGGAGACCCACGCACTACCCATCCGCCTGGTCACTCCGGGACGGGTATTCCGGAACGAGGCCATTTCGGCGCGGGCCCACTGTATCTTCCATCAGATAGAGGCTTTGTATATCGATGAGAATGTATCGTTTGCCGATTTGAAGCAGACGCTGACCTATTTCGCCAAAGAGTTGTTCGGTCCCGATACGCAGATCCGTCTGCGCCCGTCCTATTTCCCTTTCACGGAACCTTCCGCCGAGATGGATGTATCCTGTACTCTTTGCCATGGCAAAGGATGCAATGTGTGCAAAGGCACCGGCTGGCTTGAAATTCTCGGATGCGGGATGGTCGACCCCAATGTGCTGGAACTGAACGGCATCGACAAGGAGAAATATACGGGGTTCGCGCTCGGTATGGGTATCGAACGCATCACCATGCTCAAATTCGGCATTAAGGATTTACGTCTTTTCTTTGAGAATGACCTGCGTTTCCTTGAACAATTCGCAGCCGTAGTTTAATCATGCAGGAGATTGAACGGAAATTCCTGGTCAAAGGAGAGGATTTCAAACGGGCGGCCACTGCTGTCGTGCCGATATTGCAGGGGTATCTGTCATCCGTACCGGAAAGAAGCGTGCGGGTGCGTTTACGGAGAGAACAGGCATTTCTGACCGTAAAAGGCGGGGCAAGCCGCGACGGGGTGTCCCGGTTTGAATGGGAGAAGGAAATCGATCCGCACGAAGCGAAAGAACTGATAAAACTGTGCGAACCGGGTGCCGTTGAAAAATCGCGTTATTTCGTTCCGGTGGGGAAACATATTTATGAAGTGGATGAATTTCATGGCGATAACGAGGGGCTGGTCATAGCGGAAATAGAGCTCTCCGTCGCGGACGAAGATTTCATAAAACCGGATTGGTTAGGAAAAGAGGTTACCGGAGATATCCGGTATTACAATGCATCCTTAACCAAAAATCCGTATAAAAACTGGCGGGGGGATGAATAGTGTGAAAATCGGTTTACTGTGGATGTGTCTGTTCTGTCTTTTCTCTCCGGGGAAAGGACTTCCCGTGATAAAAGCGGACAGCGCCATTTTGAAGCAATTCGGGGAATACGCCGAACAAAAAGGACTGGGGGGGCTTCCGCTGGACAAGCGTATCGAAATGGTCGGGAGGTTCTTTTTGGAAAAGCCCTATAAATCGGGAACGCTGAACGAGGCACAGGCGGAAATGCCGGTGATCAACCTGCGGGAACTGGATTGCGTGACGTTTGTCGAAAATGTGTTGGCGCTGGCGCTACTGGACAATTACACTACGATTTCCGTACGGGGATTTGTGAGCAACATCGTGAAATTAAGGTATCGGAACGGGAAAATCACGGATTACACCTCCCGGCTTCATTATTCCACCGACTGGCTGTACGAAATGGAACGCCTCCATTATCTGAACGATGTCACGGCCTCCCTCGGCGGAAAACCCTATCTTCCGAATGTCGGATTTATGTCGAAGCATCCGTCGAAGTACCCGCCTCTGGCCGCCGACAAGCAGCTGGTAAAGAAGATGCGGGATATTGAAATGTCCATCAACAAGCGGACGTATCACTATATCCCCAAAACAGAGATAAAAGCCGTAGCGAATAAAATACATACAGGCGATATCCTTCTGATAACGACGAACATTCAGGGGCTGGATACGTCCCATTTGGGAATTGCCGTAAAAAAAGGAAGGAAAATCTACCTGATGCACGCATCGAGTACAGGCAAGAAAGTCGTTATTTCGCCAGTTCCTCTGGAGACCTATATGGCCGATATCACTTCCCAGACGGGAATCATCGTCGCCCGTCCCAATCTCGTGTTAAGCGAGGAATGGCTGGAAATGCCGTAAAACCGGAAAGGGAATTTATCTGTATTTTTCTCCGTTTTCCTCCATCATACTCAGATAACTCCAATACCTGCTTTCGCTGATAGCGCCTTTTTGTACGGCCTCTATCACGGCACAGCCGGGTTCGTGGGTATGGGTGCAGTTGTAGAACCGGCAATCGTCCGAAACTTTGAAGAGTTCCGGGAAAAAATGCGAAATCTCTTCTTTGGCGATATCGATGATGCCGAAACTTCTCAAGCCCGGCGTATCGATAATATAGCTGTTCTCTCCCAACGGGAACATCTCCGCAAAAGTCGTGGTGTGTTTGCCCGTGTCGTGACTGTCCGATATGGCACCGACCTTCAGCCGGAGAGAAGGTTCGACCCGGTTGATAAGCGTTGATTTTCCGACACCCGACATGCCCGATAGAACGGTCGTTTTGTTCGCCAGTAACGCCCTGAAAGGAAGCAGACTTTCGGGTTCCTCGGCAGACAAGGCATGGCACGGATAACCGACAGCCGTATAAATGTCCATCCATTCTTTCAGCCGTGCCGAATCGGTCTCATCGTACAAATCCGTTTTATTGAAGACAATAACGGCAGGGATATTATAAGCCTCGGCGGTCATCAGAAAACGGTCGATAAAGACCGTCGGTGTCTGCGGATGGTTGACCGTAGCGACAAGCAAAGCCTGGTCGACGTTCGTTGCAATAATATGCGCCTCTTTCGAAAGGTTCGTGGACCTGCGTATAATATAATTGCGCCGCTCGTGAATGCGGGTGATGACATACTCTTCCCGGTCATACTCCATATCCACCTTGTCTCCTACGGCAACGGGATTCGTTGTGCGGCTGCCCTTCAGACGCAATTTCCCGCGCATCCGGCACTCCACCTGCTCCCCGTTCTCTTTTCTGACAATATACCAGCTTCCTGTCGATTTCGTGACAACCCCCGTTTCCATAACTCTGTTTTTCTTCTGCAAAAACGGAATGCCAGCCCAAACCGACATTCCGTTTCAGTAGCCGAGCCGGGAATCGAACCCGAATTTAAAGTTTAGGAAACTTCCGTTCTATCCATTGAACTACTCAGCCGTGATATGCGCAAAAGTACAGCAAAATACCTTTAGTTCCAAACGATCATCCGGAAAAGAATGAAACCGGGATAAACTTGCCTTTGCATCGAAGTTGCACTATCTTTGCGCAAAATAAAAAATATGAAAGCAGTTATCCAGCGCGTACGAAATGCCAGTGTGAGCATCGGAGGCAACATGCACGCATCCATCGGAAAGGGCCTGCTGATTTTAGTAGGCATACAGGCAGACGATACGGACGAAGACATCGAATGGCTCGCCGGAAAAATCGGCGGTCTCCGTATTTTCGACGATGAAAACGGCGTGATGAATCTCTCTGTCCGGGAAATCGACGGGGAAATTTTAGCCGTCAGCCAGTTCACACTGATGGCCCGTACCAAAAAAGGCAACCGCCCGTCCTATATCGACGCTGCACGCCCGGAAATCTCTGTTCCTCTGTACGAAAGGTTCATCGGAGCCCTGAACGAAGAAATGCAAAAGGAGATCAAAACAGGGGTATTCGGCGCCGATATGCAGGTCGCTTTAATCAACGACGGTCCCGTAACCATTCTGATAGACACCAAAAACCGAATTTAAACCGCAGAAATTGTCATGGAAATCAAAGAATTGCAGGAAAAAGTCGATTCGTGGATAAAAAGCTACGGAGTAAGATATTTCAACGAACTGACCAATACGGCCATCCTCATGGAGGAAGTCGGGGAACTGGCACGGGTCATGGCGCGGAAATACGGCGAGCAGTCCTTCAAAGAGGGGGAAAAGGACAACCTGGCGGATGAAATGGCAGACGTGTTGTGGGTGCTGACCTGCTTAGCCAACCAGACCGGCGTGGATCTGACCGAAGCACTGGAAAAAAATTTCGCCAAAAAGACGCAACGGGACGAAAAAAGGCACAAAAACAATCCCAAAATACAGGAAGCTCGATAATTCTTACTACATTTGAGACTTTAAATAAAAATTCTATTTCCAGCACGGTCGTATGTGGACAAAAATCGCAGGGTTCATCCTTCGTAACAGAATCGGGTGTATGTGGGCCATTTTGGCGGGAACTCTTTTCATGGGTTTCCAGGTGCGTCATTTAAAGATGTCGTACGAAAACGCCAATCTGTTACCCCCGACCGACAGTGCTTATATAGACTATGTCCAATTCCAGCGAACATTCGGTCAGGAGGGGAATGTAATGGTCTTCGCCGTCCGGGATTCAGACTTTTACGAATTGGAGAAGGTAAACGACTGGATCGCCATGGGCAACCGGATTAAATCCCTCAAAGGCGTAAACGCGCTGGTGTCTATCGCCCACACGTTCAACCTTCACAAAAACAACGACCTCAAAAAATTCGAGATAAAGCCCATCTTTCCTGCCAGAATCGGCACAAAAGAGGAACTGGACAGCCTGGCCTATATCGCGGAACATCTGCCTTTTTACGAAGGGACGCTTATCAACAAGAAGAACCATACGTACGGGATGATGGTCACCGTTTCCGCCGAAGTCATGAATTCCCCCGCCCGGGTGGAGCTTGTCAAAGAGATACAGAAAATAACCAGGGAATATACCGAAAAATACCGGGTGCAGATGCACTATTCCGGTCTGCCTTATATCCGGGTGGTCAATGCGGAAAATATCAAAAGGGAGATGTACATGTTCATCGCCTTGTCGCTTTTAATCACCGCCATCATCCTTTATCTGTTTTTCCGTTCTTTCCGGATTGTGGGATTCTGCGTAGCCATCATCGGCATCAGCGTGATATGGGCCATGGGATTCATGGCCGTGCTGAGTATCAAGATCACGCTTCTGACAGCCATGCTGCCTCCCCTTCTTATCGTTATCGGTATCCCGAACTGCGTATTTATGGTCAATAAATACCATGCGGAGTATGTCCTCCACGGCAATAAAATCAAGGCTTTGCAACGGATGGTGCACAAAATCGGCAACGCCACGCTTTTATCCAATCTGACCACCGCCGCCGGATTTGCGACATTCATCATTACTTCCAGCCGGATTCTGAAAGAATTCGGACTGATCGCCTTCATCAGCATCACCACGGTCTTCATCATCTGTCTGATACTGATTCCGTCCGTATTCAGCTATCTGCCCGTACCCGACAACAAACAGACACGGCATTTGCACAACGCTTTCATCAACAACATTATCGAAAGTATCATCCGTCTCGTCACAAACTACCGGAATGCCGTTTATGCGGTCGCCATCTCCGCCGTAATTCTAAGCGTCATCGGCATCACGCAAATGAAAACGACCGGCTATATGGTGGACGACCTGAAAGAAAGCGACCCGATCCGGCAGGATCTGGCATTTTTCGAATACAATTTCGATGGGTTGATGCCGCTCGAAATCACGCTCGATTTCCACAAGCCCAACCAGGTTTTCAAATTGTCGAACCTGGAAAAATTAGACCGTTTGAGCGACCATATCCAGCAGGATCCCGACATATCCCGCCCCCTGTCCATCATCGAAGCGGTTAAATTCGCAGACCAGGCCTACTACAACGGCAAAGCCGAATATTACAGGCTTCCCACCAATATGAACAAGAATTTTATTCTGAAATACGCCCTGGGAAGCAGCAACGGGATGAACGACATGGCCAAATCGTTTATCGATTCGACCGGCCAGAAAGTAAGACTCACTTTCCGGATCAAGGATATCGGTACGAAAAAAATGGAGGCGAAAGAGGATTCCCTCTATCGTGCCATTGAAAAAATATTCCCTTCGGACAAGGTTACGGCGAAAGTCACCGGTTCGAGCATCATCTTTTTCAAGGGCAACCAGTATCTGATTAAAAACCTGTTCAGCTCGCTGGCATTGGCGATCCTGCTGATTGCAGGCTTTATGGCGTGGATGTTCAAAAGCAAGCGGATGGTGCTGATCGCTTTGGTCCCGAACGTCATACCCCAATTGATTACCGCCGCCATCATGGGCTATGCGGGCATCCCGATAAAGGCATCCACCATTCTGGTATTCAGTGTGGCTTTCGGTATCTCCGTAGACAATACCATCCATTATTTAGCCAAATACCGCCAGGAATTGCAGGCGACCAACTGGAATATCCGCACTTCCGTTATTCAGGCTTTGAGAGAAACGGGCCAGAGTATGATTTATACCTCCATTATCCTGTTTTTCGGTTTCAGCATTTTCTGTCTTTCCAGTTTCGGCGGCACGTTCGCTTTGGGTCTGCTCACTTCAATCACCCTGTTTGCGGCAATGCTGGCGAATCTTATTATCCTGCCTTCCCTCCTGCTCTCCCTGGAAAAAAGTATTACGAACAAAACGTTCCGGGAGCCCCTTCTCCAAATTTATAATGAAGAGGAAGACATTGATTCCGAGAAACTTCACATTGAAAAATTCTAAGAGTATCTCGAAAAACACACATGTTTACTAAGCATGTATCAACGATAATTTAGCTTTTATTAACACGTTAGGGCAAATTCAAGGCATATAAGCTAAATTTATTAGAAAAAATTAACGATTAGTCTTTTGTTTTAAGGTTTTTATTATACATTTGCAGAGGTATTTTTGAGACAGATGCGTCTTAAAAAGTGGATATTTTTCGATTGAGTTTTTTCAATCATTTTTTTATCTTCTCATATTCAAACGTTTGCGGACATGATACATGCTTAGTAAGCGTCTGACAAAATGAAGAAGATAAGTGGAATTTGAAA
>CAZYJV010000051.1:3533-13385 GCA_964647845.1 uncultured Odoribacter sp. | reverse complement strand
CTTTCTGAACCGGAAATCCCGTTTATTATTACCTTTCGAATGCCTGTTTTTACGTGTATTGTTTGTATCTTTGCCGCATGGATGTTAAGGAAAACATAGAACGGATTTCAGCCGGACTGCCTGAGGGGGTGCGGTTGATTGCTGTGTCGAAGACGAAGTCGGCGGAGGCGATTGCTGAGGCGTATGCCTGGGGGCAGCGGGCGTTCGGTGAGAACCGTCCGCAGGAAATGGCCTCCAAATACAGCCTTTTGCCGAAAGACATCGAATGGCACATGATAGGCCAGTTGCAGGAGAAGAATGTCAAGTACATCGCCCCGTTCGTCCGTCTGATACATTCCGTGGACAGTTTGAAGTTATTGATGAAAATCGGGCGCGAGGCCGCCAAGTGCGGCCGCACGATAGACTGTCTGCTGGAATTTCATATCGCGGAGGAAACAACGAAATCCGGTCTGACGTATGAACAAGCGGTCGCCCTCCTGGAAAGCGAGGAGTATAAAATGTTGAAAAACGTCCGGATTGCCGGCGTGATGGGCATCGCGACTTATACGGAAGACACGGAGCAGGTGAGACGGGAATTCAGAGAGTTGAAACAAATCTTTCTCCGTTTGAAAGAACGCTATTTTTCCGATAAGCCGGAGTTCAGGGAGATTTCCATGGGTATGTCGGGCGACTACCGGATAGCTGTCGAGGAGGGATGCACGATGGTGAGAATCGGCAGTTCCATATTCGGTCGGCGGGAATACCAACATTAAACAGGAAAGATATGGCAGACTTAAAGACGAATTTTGCGGGTTTGACCCTGAAAAGTCCGGTTATCGCCGGAAGCTGCGGTTTGACGGCGGATATAGAGAAGTTGCGGGAGATGGAGAACAACGGTGCGGGGGCGGTTATCCTGAAATCCGTTTTCGAGGAACAGATCCGGATGGATGTACAGAACATGACCGGGAACAGCGATTCCTCGGAAGAGGGGGATTATCTCCGGAATTATGTCCGGGCGAATACACTGCAGCAATACATCGGTTTGGTGAAGGATGCCAAAAAAAATATAGACATCCCGGTTATCGCCAGTATCAATTGCATAGCCGACGGAGAGTGGGTGAGTTTCGCGAAGGAACTGGAGCAGGCGGGCGCCGATGCGCTGGAATTGAACGTATTTGCTTTGCCGTTGGACGAATTTAAGGAAAGCGCGGAGACGGAGAATGTTTATTATTCCGTTGTAAAGCACCTCCGGTCGCAGGTAAAATTGCCGCTGATCGTGAAAATCAGCCACTATTTTACGAATCTGCCGACGTTTGTCGCCAAGCTCAAGGCCTTCGGAGCGGATGCCGTGACGTTGTTCAACCGGTTTTACGAACCGGATATTGACATCGAGCAGCTCGCTGTCGGTGTGGCGCCCGTATTCAGCCGCCCGGAAGATTTGCGGACGACGCTGCGCTGGACGGGTATTCTGGCGGGAAAAAATCCGCAATTGCAGATCTCCGCTTCCACAGGCGTGCACAGCGGAGAGGCTGTCGTGAAAATGTTGCTGGCCGGGGCTGCCACCGTGCAGGTATGTTCCGTCCTGTATGAAAAGGGAATAGAGACCATCCGGAGCATGAACCGTTTCGTGGCTTCGTGGATGGACCGGCATGCCTTTCGCGACATCGGGCAGTTCCGCGGAAAACTCTCGTACGGCGGTATGGAAAATGCGGCCCGTTATGAAAGAGCCCAGTTCATGAAATATTTTAGTGATAGAAAATAAAAGACAAGATGTATGAAAAAAACGTGGTGTGTATTATTTATCGTTTGTCTGTTTGCGTGTACGGCGTCGTATGACGGTGTGCCGAAACAGTACGGCCGTTTGCTGGATACCGCTTTTGAGAAAGCGGGAGAACATGCGGGTGAATTGAAAAAGGCGCTGGAGGCCTGTCCCGCTGAACAAAAAGAGGGGATGGCTTACCTGATCGCCTATATGCCGGAACGGGACCTCCAGACCCTGACCGCCGGTTTCCTGCTCGAGAATGTGAAATATGCCTACCTGGCAAGGGAAAAATTCGCCTGGGCGAAGGAATTGCCGGACAGCATCTTCTTCAATGAGGTATTGCCTTACGTATCCATGAATGAAACCCGTGACAACTGGCGGGCGGATTTCTACGACCGTTTTTCCCGGTATGTGCGGAACTGCCGGACCTTGGAGGAAGCGATCGACTCCGTAAACCGGAACATCCGGGACGAGGTCGTGGTGGACTACAATACCCGGCGCGAAAAACCGGATCAGAGCCCCTACGAGTCCATGCGCCAGCATATGGCTTCGTGCAGCGGCTTGTCGATTTTATTGGTGGATGCTTTCCGTACGGTGGGTATCCCGGCGAGGGTGGCGGGTACGCCGAACTGGCATGACAACCGGGGCAATCACAACTGGTGCGAGGTGTGGATCGGCGGAGAATGGTATTTTACCGAATACTATCCCAACCGTCTGAACGAATCGTGGTTCTTTGCCGATGCGGGAAAAGCGGACAAAAACGACCGGCAGCATGCCATCTTTGCCACCTCCTTCGCTCCGGCGGAAGACTGTTTCCCGCTGGTGTGGGACTCGACCATCTGCTATGTGCATGCACGGAACGTAACGGACCGTTATGTGCGGCTGTACCGGGCGTATGAGTCCTCGCTGCTGGATGACGGAAAGCATGTGAGCGTGAAGGTATGCATGTTTGAAACGCCGGCCTGTACGCTCAATTCCGATGACAGGGTGGCGGCCAACGTGGATGTTTTTTGCGGGGCGGACCAGATGGGGGGCGGACGTACGGTCGGAGCGCACCAGGACATGAACGACATGCTGGAATTTCTGCTTGAAAAGAACAAGACCTATACGTTTAAATACTCCGACCTGGCGGGCAACGACAAGGCCGTGGAGGTGAAAGTGGGCGAGAAGCCGGTGGTGGTGAAACTGTATATGAAAGAGCGATAGGACGCCGATGCTGCAAATACTGAAAAACTGGATGCTCCCGATAGCGATGCTGACGGGAGCATTGTTCCATACCTATATAGGAGTGCTGGGATTTTTGACGCCGACCCTGATTTTTTGCATGCTGTTTCTGACATTCTGCAAAATCTCGCCCCGGCACATGAAATTTTCCCGCCTGCATATCTGGCTTCTGCTGATACAGCTGTGCGGAAGTCTGTTGCTGTATGCCGTGATAGCCCCTTTCAACGCGGAGCTGGCACAGGGGATACTGATCTGTGTCCTGGCGCCGACGGCAACGGCCGCGGCCGTGATTACAGGCATGCTGGGCGGAAATATAGCGTTTCTTGCCAGTTTCGTTTTCCTGAGCAATGTATTGGTGGCGGTGGCGGCCCCTGTGATATTCTCTTTCCTGGGAACGAACAGCACGCTGCCTTTCTGGGAATCGTTCGGCTACATCTGCCGCCAGGTGGTGCCCCTGTTGATATTGCCGCTGCTGGGAGCCTGGCTGGTGCAGTGGTTTCTGCCCCGCGTACATCGGTGGCTGCTCTCCGTGCAGATTCTGTCGTTTTACATGTGGTCGCTGGCGCTGACGATCGTTACCGGACGTACCGTTACCTTCCTGCTGGAACAACCCGACCCGCATTATGAGAACGAAGTCATGCTGGCCGTGCTGGCGCTGGGAGTATGCGTCATGCAGTTCTGTATCGGCCGCCGCCTGGGAAGCCGCTACGACAATACGATTGCCGGCGGACAGGGCCTGGGGCAGAAAAACACCATCCTCGCCATCTGGATGGCTCAGATTTATTTGTGTCCCACGGCTGCCGTCGGGCCTGCCGCATACGTGTTGTGGCAGAATCTTATCAACAGCTGGCAACTCTGGAAAAAAAGAAAGAAATAAAGCCGTACGGTACTACGGTACGCCGCCTCGATTTTCACCGGAATTGCACAATGAGATAAAAAATGTGCAATAAACTTTTTGTTTCGAATAAAATCGATTATTTTTGTTTCATATTATAATCTGATATCCGGGAATAACTATGAAAATTCAGAAAATAGGGGATATGTATGGGGTATTGAAAGAAAATCCCCGTAAAAGGCGTATAGCCGTGGCTTATGCCAACGACTGTCATTCCATAGAAGCCGTCTATAAAGCGGTGAAAATGGGACTGGTGGAAGCCGTGCTGATCGGCGACCGCGATGAAATTGCGAGGGTGTGTCGGGCGGAAGGATACGATATGTCGGTTTTTGAAATAGAACATGAGACCTCCGATGTCGGGGCGGCTGAAAAAACGGTGGCGATGGCGAGGGAAGGTGTTGCGGATATCATTATGAAGGGATTGGTGAGCACCGATAAATACATGCGGGCGATCCTGAACAAAGAGAAAGGATTGGTCGCACCCAACGCCATCTTGTCGCACGTGACGCTCATGGAATGTCCGAACTATCATAAATTGCTGGTGGTGAGTGATGTGGCTGTAATTCCCCAGCCGGATCTGACACAGAAAACGGCTATGATCCGGTATGTGACTTCCGTGGCCCAGAAGTTGGGGGTGGAATGTCCCAAAGTGGCTTTGATCGCTCCGACGGAACAGGTGCTGCCGAAAGTGCAGTCCACTGTGGATGCTGACATCCTGTCCAAGATGGCGGAAAAAAATCAGATTTGCGCTTCCCATATCGTCGCCGGACCGATGGCGCTGGATGTTGCCATAGACAAAGAAGCGGCGGAAATCAAGAACGTGAAATCGGTCGTGGCGGGTGATGCGGATTGTCTGATATTCCCGAATCTGGAAGCGGGGAATGTATTCTATAAAACCAATACTAAAATTTGCAGGTCCTGTCAGGGGGCGATCATGGTAGGGGCGAAAGTGCCCAGCGTTCTGTCTTCGCGGGGAGACAGCGTGGAAACCAAATTGAATTCCATTGCCCTGGCGGCGCTATTGGCATAAAAAACAGGGGCTGCCATGACGGCAAGCCCCTGTTGCTTTATTAGTACAGTATTAGTACAGTGTACCGTTTTCCGCTTTCTGGATCATATCGGCGTTGGCCGTGATATAAATCTCTACCCGGCGGTTTTTGGCTCTTCCTTCGGCGGTGCTGTTGTCCGCCACCGGCTGGTCATAGGCCAGACCTTCCGTCAGGATGCGGGCGCGGCTCACACCGTTTCCGACCAGGAAATTGGCAACGGCTTCCGCTCTCTCTTTCGACAGCTTCTCGTTAACAGCCCGGCTTCCGGTATTGTCCGTATGACCGTAAATCGTCACGTCCGTATCCGGCGAATTTTTCAGGGAAGTGGCGAATTCCTGCAGCGCTTTTCTGGCGGCGGCACCTAATTCGCTTTTGTTGGTGGCGAACAAAATACCGTTGTCGAAGGTCACTTTGATTGCCTGGAGGTTGTTGATGTCCGTAACCGTCTCTACCTGGGCGTTCTGTATCCGTTCCAGTTCTTTTTTCTGCTTGTCCATCCTGCGGCCGATCAAGGCACCGGTTCCCGAACCTACTGCCGCCCCGATAGCCGCCCCGATGGCCGCTCCTTTCCCTTTACCGGCGAGGGCTCCGATACCGGCTCCCAGAGCTGCGCCGCTTCCGGCCCCGATGGCTGCTCCTTTTCCCGTATAGCTCATGCTGGCGCATCCCGGAAAAAGTAATTCCGAAACCAGGATACAGCTTCCCAAAAGTAAGCTGACAATCATTTTCTTTGTTCTCATCGTCTTTGTTTTTTATTGTTAGAATTGCTGCAAAATTAAGAACTATTGGGCAAAGGTGGGGCGGATTCCGTCCGATTTTTGTAATTTTGTACGTTTTTCTTTGGAATGAAGCGGTTTAATAATTAAAAGAATAGCATAATGTCTGTGTATTTTGTCAGCGGCATCGATACGGATGCGGGTAAGTCCGTCGCGACAGGCGTGATCGCCGCCACCTTGCAGCATCAGGGGAAAAAAGTGATTACCCAGAAATTCATCCAGACCGGTTGCCGGGAAATATCGGAAGATATTCAGAAACACCGGGAGATTATGGGGATTCCGTTACAGGAGGTGGACCTCGACAGAACCACCTGTCCCTATATCATGACCTATCCGGCTTCGCCTCACCTGGCAGCGGAAATGGACGGGGTCACGGTGGACAGGGAGGTGATTCACCGGGCCACGGAGCGGTTGATCCGTCTGTACGACATCGTATTGCTGGAGGGGGCCGGCGGTCTGTACGTACCGGTGAACCGCCGCTATCTCACCATCGACTACATCTGCGAATACGGCTATCCCTTGATTCTGGTCACATCCTCCAAACTGGGAAGTATCAATCATACGCTCATGAGTCTTGAATTGTGCCGGATGAAAGGCATCCGGGTCAGTCATGTCGTCTATAACGATTTTCCGAACGACAGCGAGTTCATCAAAGCCGATTCTGTCCGGGTGATAGAAGACTACCTGAAAAACAATTTTCCGGATTGCCATTTGGTCGAACTTCCTGTGATTCAGGGAAAAGCGTATCCCCGGCTGAATATTGAGCTATAGGGATATGGAGGGGATAAAACGTAAATTCGAACTGCTGGCACCGGCACGGGACCTGCTTATCGGGAAAACGGCGATCGATAACGGGGCGGATGCCGTGTATATCGGCGGACCCGCATTCGGGGCAAGGAAGTCGGCCGGAAACTCCCTGCAGGACATCGCCGCCTTGACGGAGTATGCCCATCGCTTCTATTGCCGGGTATTCGTGACGCTGAACACCGTTCTCTTTGACGACGAACTGGCGGAAGCCGAACGGATGATCAGACAGTTGTACCGTATCGGCGTGGATGCGTTGATCATACAGGATCCCGGGATTCTGAAACTCGATATTCCGCCCGTTTCCCTGCATGCCAGCACCCAGATGCACAACTACGACCTGGAGCGTATCCGTTTTCTGGACCGCCTCGGATTCCAGCGGATCGTACTGGCCCGGGAACTCTCTTTGGAGCAGATCAAAGCCATCCGGAAGGAGGTTAAAGCGGAACTTGAAGTGTTCGTACACGGAGCATTGTGCGTGAGTATGAGCGGGCAGTGCTATCTTTCCCAATACATGTTCGGCCGTTCGGCGAATCGCGGAGAGTGCGCCCAGCCGTGCCGCATGAAATGGTCTTTGAAAGACGCTCAGGGAAAAGTTTTGACGAAGGATCGTTATCTGTTGTCGCTCAAAGATTTGAATCTCTCGACCTATATTCCTGATTTAATGGATGCGGGCGTGGACTCCTTCAAGATAGAGGGACGTCTGAAAGACGAATGCTATGTGGCGAATGTGACGAACCATTATCACCGGCTGATGGAAAAGGCCCTGGAACATCGGCCGAAGATGGGACGAGTCGGTTCCGGCGAGGTGATTGCGGGGTTTGAACCGGACCCGGAAAGGAGTTTTAACAGGGGCTCTTCTTCTTATTTTCTGGTCGGCCGACCGAAATCCCTGGTGAATATGGATACTCCCAAATCCGTGGGGAAACCGGTGGGAAAGGTGTTGGAAGCCAAAGGAAACCGTCTGTTGATAGATACCGGGGAAGCCATCGCCAACGGAGACGGTCTGTGTTATCTGAAGGACGGGGAATTGCAGGGGCTGCGGGTGAACGTGGCGGAAGGGAACCGGATAGAAACCAACGAATCCGTCAAAGTCGCTGCGGGAACCATGCTTTTCCGGAATTACGACCGGAAGTTCGTGACGGACATGGGGAAAAAGAAATCCTGCCGCAAAATCCGGATCCGGATAGAGGTCGGAGAGAACTGCGGGAACCTGAAATTTACGGCGGTGGACGAAGACGGGGTAAAAGCCTCTGCGGAGGCCGGTGCCCCTTTTGAAAAGGCGACGAATCCCCGGCAGCGGGAACGTATCGTACAGCAGTTGAAAAAATGCGGCGACACCTGCTTCGTATGCGAGCAGGTGCACTATTCGGGCGATACGCTGTTTGTTCCTTCGGCGGAATTGAATACACTGAAAAGGCAGCTGCTCGACAAGCTGCTGGCGGAACGGGAAGCTGCGAGAAAAGTCGTTTACCGGGAACCTTTCGATGAAACGGCCGCATGTCCCGGAAACATCGACTGGCACGGCAATGTCGTCAACCGGAAAGCGAAAGACTTTTACCTGGAGCACGGGGCGGCGGAAGTTGCCGACGGATTTGAGAAAGCGGAGGTATCCGGGGAGTGCGACCTCATGCACACCCGTTATTGCCTTCTGCACGAACTGGGACGCTGCCGGAAGCGGCAGGCGAACCGGGACATTGAATTTCCGCTTTATCTTTACAACGACAGGCACTGCTTCCGGCTGGAATTCGACTGTGCCGCCTGCTGCATGAAAGTAATGAAGAATTAAGTCAAACAGAAACCGTATGCCGAAATACCGTCGTTTTTTTGTGTTTAATCCGGAAAATGAGATGGCGATAGCGGACGGCAGCCCCTATTACACTCCACCTGCTTCGATTCTTAAAATGGCGGAGGATCTGGCTTTCTTGCCCGCTTACTATGCCGGAGAGAGGGATGCCGTGTGGGTCAGGAAACTACCCGACAGGGAATTTCTGGAAGAAAAGAAGGCGTTGTTTCAAGTGGCGCCGGCATTGATTGCCGGAGAAAACCGGGATTCATGGGAGGCGGAGGAGTTTTGTCCCTGGGGATGGAGCCCCCGGATGCATTTCCTGTTGCGGCGATGGCATGCCGGTGTATGGAACGGGGAGGCGAAAGAACTGTACAGTAGGCGGACGGCGGCGGCATGTCTTCGGACCCTGTGCCGGAAACTTGGATTCGTGGACAGGGAAACCTTGCCGGTCGTGTGTGAAACTATCCAGGAGGTCGAAAATGTTGCGAAGAGCGGGCGTTTTTTCGTAAAGGCCCCGTGGTCTTCGTCCGGCAGGGGGCTGCTGAAAATCGACGGGGGAGAAATGGCCTCCAAAAATCGGGAGTGGCTGGGCGGTATATTGAAAAGGCAGGGCTATGTGATGGTGGAAAAAGAGCAGGAGAGGGTGATGGACTTTGCCATGGAGTTTTACGCCTGTCGGGGGAAAGTCGAATTCAGGGGATTGTCCTGCTTCAGTACCGGAAAAACCGGCGAATACACCGGCAACTGCGTCGGGAAGCAGCAATCGCTGGAAAACCGCCTGACCGCCTGGATAGAGAAAGAAAAACTGGAGTGCGTCAAGACGGAACTGCTCCGGACCCTGACGGAGGAAATTGCTCCCCGGTATAGCGGATACCTGGGCGTGGACATGATGCTCTACCGCGACGGGGCGGGGAAAATCCGCATACAGCCCTGTCTGGAAATCAATCTGCGCTACACGATGGGCATAGTGGCTCTTTTTCTGAGCGAAAGATTGCTCGCCGGAGAAGCGGAAGGTACATTTTCCGTCGTTCATTATACCTCGGACGGCGAAGCCCTCCGGTTTCACGAAGCGGCTGTCCGGCAATACCCGCTGTGTCTGCAAGGGCAAAAAATCACCGAAGGCTATGTCGCTCTGACGCCTCTCGGGCAGGACACCCGTTTCGCGGCTTATTTACAGGTCGGGAAGAAATAAGGGGCTGTCAGTGCATAATTTTGAAAACCAACTCTTTCAGGAGCTGTCCGTCCGAAATATTGGCGTTCCCCACGCCTTTCGACTTCATGTCATATTCCCGCAGCAGGGAAATGATGTGGGCGCATTTCATCGCGTTGTACATCCGGGCGCCCTCCAGATAATCTTTCATGAAGAACGCGTTTATGCCCAGCAGGCCGGCCATTTCCCGCGCATCGGGCGTCGATTTCTTCTGATAGTGATAGGTCAGCAGATTCAGAAAATACTTGAACAGGGTGGAGATCGTCAGTACGAGCGGATTGTTTTTGGGATTCGCCTCGAAGTAATTGACGATGCGGTTCACTTTCAGATAATCCTTCCGGATCAGGGCTGCCTGAAGCTCGAA
>CAZYJV010000051.1:0-3433 GCA_964647845.1 uncultured Odoribacter sp. | reverse complement strand
AGCTTCTTGAAGACATTTTTCCGCTTGTCCGCTTTCTTGTTCTTATAGGCGAACAGCAACACCGTTGTCGGCTGGAAATGATCGATGTAGGGCAAGAGGTTGTCGAAATCGCGGATATTCTGCGCCTCTTTCACCACCACCACCTGATACGGCGACATCATGGGAAAACGCCGGGCCGTATCCGTAACCGTGGTCATGCTTGTGTCGTTCCCGTACAGAACGGTCTGGTTGAAAGCCTTTTCCTCCTCCGGAAGCACTTCCTGCTCGATCAGATCCGTAATCCGGTCGATGAAAAAAGGCTCTTCCCCGTTCAGAAAATAGATGGATTTGAACTTTCTGGCCTTGATATCCTTTACAATTTCCTCGAATGTCATACACGCCCGTATTTGTTACAAAAATACTCTTTTCCTTTTATTTTCCGCCATTTTTCCCCGCCTGTTCTTCGGATTTAATTTTCAGCACTATTTTTTCGATTCCGGCATCCTTCGTCTCGGGTTCGTATCCGGTTTTCAGATTGTTTCCGAAAACAAGGGCCACGGATTGCCAGAAACAGGCGTTGAATCCGCCTTTGTATTCCCGGATATGCGAGAAGGCCGTATGATCGGTTTCCCGGTATATCAGCTTTATCAATATCCGCCCTTGCGTAAAACTCAGGCGCATCAGCGGTTTCTTGAAGGTCTTCATGAGCTCCCGGTATTCTTTCTTAATCGCCTGCCTGCGCTCTTTCCTGTTTGAAATCGCAGCCAGTTTGCTTTCTATGTCGTCGATTTTCCGGGCGGCGATACGGGCGTACGGGTACACTTTTCTCACATTATATTCCAGACGCGACGGATAGCCGTGTTTCCGGTTTCTGGCAGTTACCCGGACCTCTTTCAGAACATAATGCGGCAGCGTATCCGTTTCTGCCTCCTGTCCGTAGGAGGAGAACAGGGAAACGACCCCTAAAAGCAACGTGACGAATATTCTCACTGTTCCCGGTTTTTACAACAAAAATAGAGGTTTGTCTTCTTTTTCCGAAATCCTGAAGCGTATTTTAACATGTGGCTTTCTATTTCTTTATTCGGTGAAAATCCCTATCTTTGTTTGTTGCAAAAAACGAATGTTTGCAGAGACAATAGCAGGCCGTTCTATCGCTGTCCCGAAAGGGAGAGAGGAAAGTCCGGGCAACACAGGGAATCGTACTTCCTAACGGGAAGACGTCCGCGAGGGTGTAGTAACGTAACAGAAAATAACCGTTTCGCAGACGTGTCTGCGGAATAAGGGTGAAAAGGCGGGGTAAGAGCCCGCCGGTATGTCGGGCGACCGATATAGCCGTACGTCTTACGAGTTGCAAGACCATGTATACCGACGCTTTAGGCTTTCCCGGCCGAGTCGGGGGGTAGGTTGCTGGAGCTGCCGGGTGACCGGCGGAGTAGATAAATGATAGAAACCGTAAAAGGTACAGAACCCGGCTTACAGGCCTGCTATTTTTTTATAAAACGGAATACGGGATATGAAATCGATCAGGGAAATATTCAGAATGGGATACGGACCTTCGTCCAGCCATACGATGGGCCCCAGCCGGGCGGCGGAATTTTTTAAATCCAAGCATCCGGATGCGGAGAAATACCGGATTACCCTGTACGGGAGCCTGGCACTGACGGGACGGGGGCACGGTACCGATACCGTGATACACAAAGTCTTGAACCGGCCGGAAGACACGGAAATCGTCTGGCAGGACGGGATCACCCTTCCGCGCCATCCCAACGGCATGCTGTTCGAAGCCCTGAAAGGAGGGAAAGTCATCGATTCCTGGGAGGTGTACAGCGTCGGAGGGGGAGCCTTGTGGGATGAAAAAGGCACGTTTGACTCCGAAGAAGTGTATCCGGCGACGACCATGGCGGAAATACTGGGCTGGTGCAAGCACGAAGGGTGCACGCTGGTGGATTATGTGGCGGCTCATGAAAAGGAAGACATATTCGATTATCTGGCGGAAGTGTGGGAGCAGATGCAGCAGACCATCCAGAACGGACTGGAAAATGAAGGCGTATTGCCGGGCACATTGAAACTGGCCCGCAAGGCGAGCTCCTACAACATCAAGGCTCAGCAGTCGGCCGGTTCCTCGCGTCCCATGGGGCTGCTGTTTGCGGCGGCATTGGCCACTTCCGAAGAAAATGCGGGAGGAGGAAGGGTGACGACGGCTCCCACCTGCGGAGCGTCGGGGGTCGTGCCTGCGGTGATGTATTTCCTGAAGCACGACCAGAAAATGACGGACCGCCGGATTATCCGCGGATTGGCGACCGCCGGACTGATAGGGAACATCGTTAAGAGCAACGGGTCTATATCCGGAGCGGAAGTGGGATGCCAGGGAGAGCTGGGTACGGCTTGTGCGATGGCTGCGGGTGCCGCCACGCAGATTCTGGGAGGTACGCCCCGGCAGGTGGAATATGCGGCGGAAATGGGATTCGAGCACAATCTCGGACTGACGTGCGACCCCGTATGCGGATACGTACAGATACCGTGCATCGAAAGAAATGCCTTTGTGGCGCAAAAAGCCCGTGAAAGCGCCATTTACGCTCTTTTTTCGGACGGACGGCACATGGTCTCTTTTGACGATGTCGTCAAGACCATGATGGAGACGGGGCGCGACATGCAGGCGAAATACCGGGAAACCAGTCTGGGAGGATTGGCGCGTGTGTGCCTTCAGAGGCTGCAGGACCGGGATAACAAAAAAGTCTGAACGGGCAGTTTTGGCGAAACCGAAGAATATTTACACGCTATAATAATAAAACGTATGAACAGAATTAAATTTGATTACAGCCAGGTCTGTAATTTTGTGAAAAAGGAAGAAATCAGTGCATTGTTTCCCCAGGCCGCCGAGGCTCTGAAAACGTTAAAGAACGGTACGTCCAAAGGAAGCGATTTCTTGGGGTGGCTGGATCTGCCTGCCGCCATGACCGAGGCGGAATTGAATGACATAGAGAAAACCGCAGCCGATTTGCGGAGCAGAACGCAGGTATTGGTGGTAATCGGTATCGGAGGCTCCTACCTCGGTGCCCGTGCCGTCATCGAAGCGCTGGCGGGAAGTTTCGACAACTTCGGGAATGCCGGAATGAAAGTGATTTTTGCCGGCCACAACATCGGGGAGGATTACTACCACGAACTCATGGCCTATCTGGCAGACAAGGAATTCGGCATATGCGTCATCTCCAAATCGGGTACGACTACCGAACCGGCCATTGCCTTCCGTTTGCTGAAGGAGATGCTGGAAAGCAAAGTCGGGAAAGCCGAAGCCGGAAAACGCATCGTTGCCATTACCGATGTCAGGAAAGGGGCCTTGCGTACCCTGGCCGATCAGGAAGGATACAAGACATTTGTTATTCCCGATAACGTGGGGGGACGTTTCTCCGTACTGACGCCAGTGGGATTGCTGCCCATTGCCGTCGCCGGATTC
>CAZYJV010000050.1:12588-13703 GCA_964647845.1 uncultured Odoribacter sp. | reverse complement strand
CGGAACATCCCCGTTTTTCACGGTATATACCAAACGCGCTTTGTCCCCGGAAATGCTGGACGCATGGGCATATTTCCGGAAACGGTCGTTCGGATTGGCCACCCGGTCGCTGTCGTCGAAATAATTCTTCCGGTTATAGGCAAATATCGTATCCTGCCGGTCTATAAAAGCTGCCACATGGTTGTAGGGCAACTTCAAGGCATAGGATTTCCCGAAACCCGCCGGGATAATATCTTTATAATACTGCGGATTGACGTCCCTTAATTCGTCGATGGAAATATCCATGTTCTTGCTCAGCTGTTCGAAATGCAAAGCATCGTTCACCAGCAGGGTGTCGCACAACAGAGGCAGGTTGCATTCCAGCGGATGAATATAATGTTCCCCGGCATAATTAAAGGCATACATGGCGGCAATGAAAGCGGGTACATAGCCACGGGTCTCCCGCGGCAAATGGTAATAGATGTCCCAATAGTTCTTTTTACCTCCGGAACGCCGGATAGCCTTGTTCACATTTCCGGGACCGCAGTTGTAAGCGGCGATCACCAAAATCCAGTCGTTATAAATCGCATAGAGGTCGTTCAGATAGCACACGGCAGCTTCCGTCGATTTCACCGGATCATACCGTTCGTCGATGTAGGAATTGATTTCCAGTTTATACTGCCGGCCCGTATAATACATAAACTGCCACAATCCGCAGGCCCGGACTCTGGAACGCGCCACCGGATTCAACGCACTCTCGATAACCGGCAGGTATTTCAACTCCAGCGGCATGCCGTGAGCCGCCAGCGCCTCCTCGAAAATAGGGAAGTAATATTCGCTCAACCCCAGCATGCTCGCCACCTGCAGTCTTTTTTTCACCACATACATTTCGATAAAATTACGCACGATATCATTATACGACAATGTAATGGCTGAATGCAGCCGGTCCAGGCGCGCCAGGTAAAGGGAATCGCTGACAGGAGCCACCCGGTCCATATTTTTCATAATATAAACGGAATCCCCGTAAGCGACCTCGTTCTTCATCTGTCTGTGCCATTGCGCATAGGCCTCATCGATTATCTGAAGAAACTCTCCGGGGATCGGATTCGCCACCGACAAAATCGAAACCACCGACA
>CAZYJV010000050.1:0-12488 GCA_964647845.1 uncultured Odoribacter sp. | reverse complement strand
CCGTCGGCATTCCGTTTCAGTTCCACTTTCGTGGCAAAACGCCGGGACAGATGCTGCTGCAGTTCGATGTAGTCGCCGATTTCATTTTTCTTCTTCGGCTTCGCAGGCTCTTCCACGATTTCCTCCGGCTGCTTGGGGTTTGCCAGCTCCCGCACGATCTCCTCCACTTTCCGAACAGAAAAATCGTATTTCAGGATCTGTTCAAAAATCATAAACTGCGTATCCGGATCTTCGATATTGATGATGGCACGGGCATGTCCCATGGAAATCTTCTTGTCCCGGATAGCCAGCTGTATCTGGGCTGGCAATTTCAGCAGACGCAGATAATTGGAAATCGTCGTTCTCTTCTTTCCGACCCGTTCGCTCAGGGCATCCTGCGTCAGATTGCATTCATCCAACAGCCGCTGATAACTGATGGCCACCTCAATGGCATTCAGGTCTTCCCGCTGGATGTTCTCGATCAGGGCCAGCTCCAGCAAGCTTTCGTCCTCCGTCTTACGGATATAGGCCGGTATGGTCTCCAGTCCGGCGAGCTTCGAAGCCCGGAAGCGTCTCTCTCCGGCAATAATCTCATATTTTCCGCCGTCTGCCGCCCTCACGGTGATCGGCTGAACAATACCTATCGACCTGATGGAAGCGGCCAGTTCATTCAAAGCCTCTTCGTCGAATTCCGTCCTCGGCTGGTAAGGATTGGGATAGATGTCTCCCAATTTCAGTTCCTGAATGACATCCACAGCCTCCGTTCTGGGTTTCGGATCCTCAGCCGCATCAGTAATCAAAGCCCCCAATCCTCTTCCCAGTGCACTTCTTTTTACCATATAATCGCTTAATTATTTTTATCCATCAATTCCTTGGCCAGGTTCAGGTAATTCACCGAACCCCGGCTCTCAGCGTCGTAGAGAATCACCGGCTGTCCGTAACTCGGGGCTTCCGCCAGTTTTATATTACGCTGTATCATCGTGTCGAACACCATGTCTTCGAAATGCTTCTTCACCTCTGCCGCCACCTGGTTGGACAAACGCAGACGGGCATCGTACATCGTCAGCACGAACCCCTCGATTTCCAGTTCCGGATTAAGGCGTTTCTGAATAATTTTTATGGTATTCAGCAGCTTGCCCAAACCTTCCAGAGCCAGGTATTCACACTGCACCGGAATAATCACGGAGTCCGCCGCCGTCAGGGAATTTACCGTAATCAACCCCAGCGAAGGCGAGCAGTCAATGAGAATATAATCGTATTCCTCCCTTACGGCATCGAGGATTTTCGACAAAACTTTCTCCCGCTCCTCGAAATTCAGCATCTCCAGCTCCGCTCCCACCAGATCGATATTGGAGGGAAGCAGGAACAGACCTTCTATCTCCGTCTTCAATATCGCTTTTTTCGGCTCCAACCCATCCACTATACATTCATATATCGTCGCATTGTCCAGTTCTTTCAGCTCATACCCCAATCCCGAAGTCGCATTCCCCTGCGGATCGGCATCCACCAACAGCACCTTTTTTTCCAGCACAGCCAGACTCGCTGCCAGATTGACAGACGTAGTCGTCTTCCCCACACCGCCTTTCTGATTTGCAATAGCAATAATTTTAGCCATAGATTACCATTTTACGATTGTGTGGTAAAAATACACATAAAAACCGAACCTCACCCGTTTTTACCCATTTTTTTAATAACAAGGCCGGCTTTTTTATTAACATCCGGACTTTACGGATTGACTGCCAGAACTTATCTGAAATCTAAAATTAATTACTACTTTTACAACGGTAAAAATTAAATTAACGTATGCTCGGCATCATCCATTTTTTGCATCCGGAATTCCTGTACGGACTGACCATTCTGGCCATCCCCGTCATCCTGCATTTTTTCAGTTTCAAAAAATATAAGAAAGTATATTTCAGCAATTTCAATTTTCTCCAGTCCTTGCAGCAACAGAAAAAAAACAGTTCCCGGCTGAAAAACCTCCTGCTGCTGCTCATGCGGTTACTGGCCCTCGGAGCCATCGTCACCGCTTTTGCCGGTCCCTACATGGCTCCCCGGCAGGCTCCGGTTTCGACCCGGGAAAAGAACCAGGTCGTCATCTACGCCGACAATTCGTTCTCCATGTCCAACACCGGCACGCACAGTTCTCTGCTGGAAGAAGCCAAGAAACACCTATTCGATATTCTGAATACCTATCCGACAGGAACGACCTTTTTTCTCCTCACCAACGACAACCGGAATCTGCCGGCACTCTCCAAAGAAGAAACCATCAACGCCATCTCCGGATTAAAAGTCACCCCCCATGCCCGGACGCTGTCCGAAATTTTCCGGACGGCAAGGGAACTGAGCCGGGACAAAAAAACGACATTATTTCTCCTCTCCGACTTTCAGTCCGGCAATTGCGATTTTCAGCAGATCGCCGCGGACACGCTGACGGATCCGGTATTTCTCATCCTGCAGCCCGAAAACACCGACAATCTGTACATCAAGGATGTTCAGTTCCAGCAGGCCTTTCACCAAAAGAACCAGAATGACAGAATAACCGTTACCCTCGTCAATGCCTCCGACAAAGACGTCCATAACATTCCGGTAAGCCTGACCATCAACGGAAAGAAAAAGAGCGTCACCAAAACCGGCATACCGGCACAGGGAGAACAGAAACTCGACCTGAATTACCTGAATACCGAAAACGGGTTCTACAAAGGCATGGTCGAAATCGCCGATCTGCCGGTCGTCTTCGACAACAAATTCTTTTTCAGCTACAACATACAGGACAAGATCAACATCCTGTGCATCGAACAGAACGACCACCTGCCCCAGTTCGAAAAACTGTTCGCCGATTCGACCTCTTTCCGGTTCAAGACACGCAATATCAATCAGACAGCCAACCTGAGGCTGAATGAATACAACCTGGTCATTCTCGACCGTATCGAACAATACAGCTCCGGCTTCAGCAGCGCCATCGAAAACTACCTGAAGGAAGGCGGCAATGTCTTCATCCTGCCGGGCGGACAGCCCTCCGTCAATCCGCTCAACAACCTGCTCGCCAAGCTGCATGCCCCTCAGTTCAGCCAGGCGGACAGCGCCACCGCTGTCGACCGGTTCGAGGAACAGTCCTCCCTGTTTAAGGACGTGTTCGAAAAACAGGAAGCCAACACGGCGCTGCCCTATGTGAAAAACTTCTACCATATTCAGGCGCTCCCCGGCACCGAGAAACTGCTGACAGACAAAAAAGGGAATATCTTGCTGGCGGCACAGCGCACCGGTCAGGGCAACCTTTACCTCTCCGCGTTCAACTATTCCCCGGAAAACAGCGATATGGTCTATCATCCGCTCTTTGTTCCCATCCTAGTCAACATGTCCTGCAACATGAACTCGAACCTGAATACCTCCTGGTTCCTCAACTCCGACAAGCCTGTTTACATCGCCCGGCGGGGAAGCGAATCGGAGACCAGGCTCGTTGTCCGGAATGAAGACAACGCCCTGGAATTCATCCCCGAAATCCGGAAAGATTTCAGCGGCAATCTGGTCATGGTCAATACGGCCGACCTGAAAGAAGCGGGGCTGTACGACGTCTTCGACAACGGCACGCTTATCGATGTCATCGCCTGCAATTACGACCGGAAAGAATCCGAGATGCGATTCTGCAACGAGCAGGAAATACAAAGGCATTTCCCCCGAGCCCGGGTCGAAAGCATCCGGTCCACCCAGTTCGACCGCAACAGCGAATTGGTGAAAGGCATTGTCCTGCAAGACAACAACCGCTATATCTCCGTATGGTTCGTCCTTCTGGCCGTTCTCGCCGTTCTGCTCGAACAATGGATCTGGAAAAGAAAACTCATGTAATCCCCATACTCGCGATATGATCACTGCGGCACAAATCATCACCGAATTAAAGAATTGCGGCAATCCGGAGAAAGCGGTCCATCTTTCCCGCTTTTTCAAGACCGGCAAGGGACAATACGGAGAAGGCGACCGTTTCATGGGCATCACCGTACCCGAACAAAGGAGCATCGCAAAAAAATATGCAGCTGCCGGACTGCCGGTACTGGAAAAATTAATCGTCTCTCCTTTCCATGAGCAGCGTCTCACCGCCCTGCTGATTCTCATTTTAAAATATCAGAAAAGCTCATCGGACACGGAAAGGGAAGATTACGTCCGCTTTTACCTGAGCCATACCCGTTTCATCAATAACTGGGATCTGGTCGATCTGTCCTGCTACTCGCTTCTGGGACACTGGCTGGAAGACAAAGACCGGTCGTTGCTTTACGGGCTGGCAGACAGCTCCAGTCTGTGGGAGCAACGCATCGCCATCGTCAGTTGCATGCATTTCATCCGCCAGGGGGATTTCAAAGACTGCCTGGCCATTGCCGAAAAGCTGCTGCACCATCCCCACGACCTCATCCACAAGGCGACCGGCTGGCTGCTTCGGGAAACCGGCAAAAGGAACAAGGACGTCCTGGTGGCTTTCCTGCAGGAACACTGCCGGCAGATGCCCCGCACCATGCTGAGATACGCCATCGAACGCTTCCCGGAAGAAGAGCGCAGAAGATGGATGAAACGCGAAGAGGCCAATAAACACCATTGCTTATGATCAGTTTTTTACAGGTAGAGAACCTCAGCAAACGCTTCGGAGAACAGCTCTTGTTCGAAGACATCTCTTTCGGCATCGGGAAAAATCAGAAAGTAGCGCTGATCGCCAAGAACGGCACGGGGAAATCCACGCTGTTGCAAATCATCGCCGGCAAAGACACGCCGGAAACGGGCCAGGTCATATTCCGCAACGACATCACCATCGGGTATCTGGAACAATCTCCCGACCTGAATCCCGAAAATACGATTTTCGAAGAAGTTTTCAGCTCCGACTCTCCGACCCTGAAAGTCATCAAAGAGTATGAAAAAGCCGTCGCAGCCAACGACCTCGATGCCTTAGGCACCCTGATTCCCCAAATGGACACGCTGTCCGCCTGGGACTATGAAAACACGGTCAAACAGATCCTCTCGAAGCTGAAAATCGATACCTACGACAAACAGATCAAGCATCTTTCCGGAGGACAGAAGAAGCGGGCAGGACTGGCCAAAGTCCTGATCAGCAAACCGGACTTCCTGATTCTGGACGAACCGACCAACCATTTGGACACCGAAATGACGGAGTGGCTGGAAGAGTATCTGACAGAATCCAACGCCACCCTGCTGATGGTGACCCACGACCGCTATTTTTTAGACCGGGTGTGCAACCAAATCATCGAAATCGACGATTTCGGCCTCTATTCATACAACGGCAACTATTCCTACTATCTGGAAAAACGGGAACAAAGAATAGAAAACCGCAACGCCGCCATCGACAAGGCGCGGAATCTGCTCCGCACCGAACAGGAATGGATGCGCCGCATGCCGCAGGCCCGTTCCCACAAGGCGCAATACCGGATAGACAATTTTTACAGAATCAAAGAAATCGCTTCACAGAAGACCGACGAGAAAAAGCTGGAGCTGGACATCAAAGGACAGCGGCTGGGGAAAAAAATCCTGGAGCTGGACCACATCTGCAAAAGCTTCGACTCCCAGTGTCTGGTGCGCGACTTTTCCTATAAATTCATCCGGGGCGAGAAAATCGGAATCATCGGAAAAAACGGCATCGGGAAATCCACTTTTCTGAACATCATCACCCGAAACCTCGAACCGGATTCGGGCAGTATCGAAATCGGGGAAACCGTGGTCTACGGTTACTACCGGCAATCGGGCATCCGCTTCAATGAAAACGACAGGGTGATCGACATTGTCAAAAATATCGCGGAAAGGATCGACCTGGGCAACGGACAAATCATGTCCGCCTCCCAGTTTCTCGACTATTTCATGTTCACGGACAAACAGCAGTACTCTTTGGTGGAGAAACTGAGCGGAGGGGAAAGAAGAAGGCTGTACCTGCTCACGGTGCTGATGCGGAACCCGAATTTCCTGATACTCGACGAACCGACGAACGATCTGGATATCGTAACGCTCAACGTGCTGGAGGAATACCTGAAAAGTTTCAGGGGCTGCCTGCTGCTCGTATCACACGACCGCTTTTTCACGGACAAACTGGCCGACCACATCTTCGCTTTCGAGGGAGACGGGGTCATCAAGGATTTTCCGGGCAATTACACGCAATACAAAAACTGGAAAGAAGAAGAGGAAGAAAAGAAAAAAAAGGAACGGGGAGCCCTGAAATCCGCGAGCGCCGAAACCAGGAAAACGGACGCTTCCGCCTCCGCTCCGGCAAAGACACGGCTGAGCTACAAAGAAAAACAGGAATTCCAGGCCCTCGAAAAAGAAATAGAAGAGCTGAACGCCGAAAAGAAGCAGCTGGAATCCGAGTTAAGCCAGGGACAGTTGCCGCCCGACGAGCTGATAAAAAAATCGGAGCGCATCGGCAGACTGATCGGTATACTGGATGAAAAAGAGATGCGATGGCTCGAGCTCAGTGAAATAAGTAATTAAAGCATTCCTTCTATGATACGGGAGACCATACAGGAGTTTCTGAAAAAAAACGGCATCCCCGGAGATGCCGGCTTCCTGATCGCCGTCAGCGGAGGAGCTGATTCCATCGCCCTGCTGCATGCCTTCAAATGCCTGCCTCTGAAAACAGCCGCCTTACACTGCAATTTCGGTTTAAGAGGCAAAGAATCCGACGCGGACGAACAATTCGTCCGGCGCTTCTGCGACAGCAACGGAATCGCTTTAGACGTCAAACATTTCGACACCCGAAGCTATGCCCGGGAAAAAGGCGTAAGCATCGAAATGGCAGCCCGAGAACTCCGCTATGCCTGGTTTCACGAAATGAAACAGGAAAAGCGGATGGAATATATCGTGACAGGCCATCAGGCCGACGACGTGGCGGAAACCCTTTTCATCAATCTGTGCCGGGGAACCGGAATAAGAGGACTGAGCGGCATCAGAGCCATAAACGGCGATGTGCTGCGCCCGCTCCTGACCTGCTCCCGGCAGGACATCCTGGTTTATCTCGAACGACATCGGCTGGCATACCGGAATGACTCTTCCAACGATTCGCTCGATTTCATGCGCAACATCATCCGGCACAAAATCCTCCCCGTATGCAAAGAGATCAATCCCTCTTTTCTTCGCACCGTCCGCAGCAACTGCCAGGCCTTCCGCGAAGCCGAAAGCCTGTATCTTTACGGCATGGAACAACTCCGCAAGAAGGTGGTGACATACGAAGCCGACGAAACGCTGATCCACATCGCCAAAACAATGGATACTCCCGCCCCCGGCACCCTGCTGTTCGAGTTGCTGCGGCCCTATGGTTTCAACCGGCACCAGGTGTCCGACATCCTGGACAGCCACCTGGCCTCCCCCGGAAAGATTTTCCGAAGCAAAGACTACATACTGACCCGGGGACGCACCTATTGGAGAATCTTCAGACAGACAGAACAGACGGACGTGCCTGTCTGCATCGAAAAAGCCGGCTCCTACCGGATCGGCAGCCAAAGCATCCGCATAGAACTCATCCCCCGCTCCGCTCTCGCCAGTATTCCGGCAGACCCGCACACAGCCTGTCTGGATGCCGGAAAAACCAGCTTCCCGCTGCAAATCCGGAGTTGGGAAAAAGGAGACAAATTCTGCCCTTTGGGGATGCACCGGCAGAAAAAGAAAGTGAGCGATTTTTTCAACGACCTGAAATTCACCGCCAAACAGAAAGAAGAATGCCTTTTGCTGCTGTCAGAAGGCCAAATCGCCTGGGTTATGGGCTACCGCCCGGACGACCGCTTCAAAATAACGCCGGCGACCGAAACGGTCCTTCAAATCACCCTGACCCGATAAAAAAAGAGGCCTGAGCCTCTTTTTAAACACACGAATCGTATCTCTCCGCCCGTTTTTGCAAAAACTTTAAAAATCATCCGTTAAATTTTAACACAAAACTTTCGCTTTAACGTTTTTATCTTTATATTTGTTGCTACGAAAATTTTAATGCTATGAAGAACAAGAAAATTGCGATTTATATCCTCTCGGCAGTTCTGGCGGCCCTTCTGTTCGGCTCATGCGCCATCGACAAAAAATGTCCGGCTTACACGAAAGCGGACGCGGAGGTGGTAAATCCGGCCGTTTAGACGCCGCAAATACATCACATTGTTATAGATTCGGACAAATTTTCAAAGTAAGTATAACTTAAAACAAAACAAAATGTCAAAAATTAAAATTGGTATCAACGGTTTCGGACGCATCGGACGTCTGGTATTCCGTGCAGCAATGGGTAGAAACGATATCGAAGTGGTCGGAATCAACGACCTGATCGATGTTGACTATATGGTTTACATGTTGAAATACGACACGATGCACGGTCGTTTCAACGGAACGGTAGAAGCCAAAGACGGCAAACTGATCGTTAACGGCCAGGCTATCCGCGTAACGGCGGAAAAAGATCCTGCCAACCTGAAATGGAACGAAGTAGGCGCAGAATACGTCGTTGAATCAACCGGCCTTTTCCTGACAAAGGAAAAAGCGGAGGCTCATATCAAAGCCGGAGCAAAACGCGTAGTGATGTCCGCTCCTTCAAAAGACGACACCCCGATGTTCGTAATGGGCGTAAACAACAAGAAATACGCCGGCGAAACCATCGTTTCCAACGCTTCCTGTACGACCAACTGTCTGGCTCCGCTGACCAAGGTTATCAACGACAAATTCGGTGTGATCGAAGGATTGATGACGACGGTTCACGCCACCACCGCTACACAAAAAACCGTTGACGGTCCTTCCATGAAAGACTGGAGAGGCGGACGTGCAGCTGCCGGCAACATCATCCCGTCCTCTACGGGTGCCGCTAAAGCCGTAGGCAAAGTCATTCCGGAATTGAACGGAAAACTGACGGGTATGTCATTCCGCGTTCCGACACTGGACGTTTCCGTTGTGGACGTTACTTTCCGTCTGGCAAAAGAGGCTTCCTACGATGAAATCAAAGCTGCCGTAAAAGCCGCTTCCGAAGGCGAAATGAAAGGCATTCTGGGCTATACGGAAGAAGACGTCGTTTCTTCTGACTTCCTGGGAGACGCCCGTACTTCTATCTTCGACGCCAAAGCAGGTATCGCTTTGAACAAGAACTTCGTTAAACTGGTTTCCTGGTACGACAACGAGTGGGGATACTCCAACAAAGTATTGGAATTGATCGCCCATATGAATACCGTCAAATAATCGGAACAATTATTTGAAACATGAAAAAGGATGTCTTTACGGCATCCTTTTTTCATTTTGTAAAATCAATAAAAAGCATTTACTTTGTGAAACAAGTTTCAGAAAAATAATTCAACTTTGAAGTAAATATCATACATTTGCGTTAACATTGTGTCTCTCTGCAAAAATTTGACCGTTATTGTTTAGACGAGAAACAAATGTGCAACGCCTGCGCTGTATTGGATTGCAATACTTAAGCGTGGGCTTGCTTATTTTGTCTAAGGTCCGGTCAAATACCCTTGCAGAAAAATAAGTTAAGTCCACGCTTTTCTTATGATCAAGCAAAATCATCCAATACGACAGTAAATGAATATCAAAGAAATCGAAGATAAAAGTTTTGCTTTCATCGAACAAAATTTTAATGCCACATTTGCAGACCTGCCGGAAGATTTATTCAAAATCTGGCATATCGCCGTCCCGATCGACGACTATCTGCAAGGCGATTACCAGGACCGGTACGAATTCCGCATTTTTCTTTATGCGCTCAGAAAATACGAAAACTTGCATCACATGCATATTCCGCAAGAACCCATCCCCGCCCTTTTCAAAACCTTTCAACTGATGCTCGCCATCCCTTCATTGCGGAAAAACTCCCCGCTCCGGGAAACGGCTTTCCGCATGTTCGACTTCCGGCTCTATCTCGACCTGATTTAATAATTAAATTTAAAACGGAAGGACAACATCCATCATCCCTCCGCTCTAACCCCAATATACATATCCGGCCCTTGGCTTCGCTTTCTGAAAAAATATACGATACCTGCCGGCACAAGGTTACGCTTTTTCCCGATTTTTCTTTCCCTTTGAAATCATTCCCTGTCGGAAGTCAAACATTTTAACTATCTTTGGACATTAATACACTATATCAGCATCATGAAAACAATACTATTTCTTCTCTTTATCGGAAGCGCATTCCTTCTTTCCGCCCAGACCCGGCAGGAATTCTTACTGGAGAAAAACTGGAAATTCACCCGGGAGGACGACAACCAGTCCAGCGCACCGGACTTTGACGACAGCCGTTGGCAAAACGTGACCGTTCCTCACGACTGGGCGATATACGGTCCCTTCGACGGAAAGAACGACTTACAGGAAGTGGCCATCACCCAGGACGGAGAAAAGCAGGCGTCCCTCAAATCCGGACGGACCGGCGGTCTGCCTTTCGTAGGCACCGGCTGGTACCGCACCCGCTTCACTCTTCCCTCTTTTCATAAAGGCCAGCGGGTCTGCCTCCTTTTCGACGGGGCCATGAGCCATGCCCGGGTCTATGTGAACGGCAAGGAAGCGGGCTACTGGCCGTACGGCTACAACTCTTTCCATTTCGACATAACGGACCTCATAGATACCGGTACCCCCAACACGCTGGCCGTACGGCTGGAGAACCTGCCGGAATCTTCCCGGTGGTATCCGGGCGCAGGCATATACCGGAACGTACACGTCCTTGTGACGAACGCTGTTCACATTCCCGTATGGGGTACGCAGCTGACCACACCGGTCGTTGCTCCGGAGTATGCCAAGGTAAACCTGAAAACCCGGATCGCCGCTCCGCAGGCGGCTTCCGGACCGAAATACAAACTGGTAACCGAAATCAAAAACAGCCGCAACGAAACCGTTGCAAGCGCAGAGACCCTTCTGTCGTCCTACGATGAAAACACATTCGAACAAAATTTCATCGTCAGAACACCCGAGCTCTGGTCTCCGGAATCGCCTTCCCTCTATTTCGCATCCTCCAGACTCTATGAAAACGACGTTTTAAAAGACGAATATACCACCCGGTTCGGTATCCGTTCCATTGAAATCATCCCGGAGAAAGGATTCTATCTGAACGGCAAACAGGCCCACTTCCAGGGGGTATGCATGCATCACGACTTAGGCCCGCTGGGAGCCGCCGTCAACGAAGCCGCCCTGCGCCGCCAGTTAAACATACTTAAAAACATGGGATGCAACGCCATCCGCACCTCCCACAACATGCCGGCGCCGGAACTGGTGGACCTGTGTGACGAAATGGGTTTCATGGTCATGGCGGAATCCTTCGACGAATGGAAAATTCCCAAATGCAAAAACGGCTACAACCTGATTTTCGACGAATGGGCGGAAAAAGACCTGGTCAATCTGGTGAGACACTACCGGAACAACCCGAGCATCGTCATGTGGTGTATCGGCAACGAAGTACCGGAACAGGGAGCCAAGGGACAAGCCCATGTCGCCCGTTTCCTGCAGGACATCTGCCACCGCGAGGACCCGTCCCGGCCCGTCACCCAGGGCATGGACCAGCCCCACTCCGTCATCAACAACAATTTTGCCGCCGTCATGGACGTGGCAGGATTCAATTACCGCCCCCACATGTATCCGGAAGCTTATGCCAAGCTTCCCCACCACCTGGTGCTGGGCAGCGAAACAGCATCGACCGTAAGCGCCCGGGGCGTATACAAATTCCCCGTCGAACGCAAAGCGATGGCCAAATATCCGGACCAGCAAAGCTCCTCCTACGATGTGGAACACTGCAGCTGGTCGAATCTGCCCGAGGACGACTTCATCCAGCACGAGGACTATCCGTGGTGCATCGGCGAATTCGTCTGGACGGGCTTCGATTACCTGGGAGAACCCACACCTTACTATGAAGACTGGCCCAGCCACAGCTCCCTTTTCGGCATCGTCGACCTGGCAGGCCTGCCCAAAGACCGCTATTACCTCTACCGCAGCCACTGGAACAAGAAAGAGGAAACCCTGCATATCCTCCCCCACTGGAACTGGAAAGGCCGGGAAGGCGAAATTACGCCGATTTTCGTCTACACCAACTATCCCACTGCCGAGCTCTTCATTAACGGGAAGAGCCAGGGGAAACGAACCAAAGATACGGCGGTAAAAGTCACCGACAGCGGCGACAAGGCATCCCTGAACAATCTCTCGCGTCAAAACAGATACCGCCTGATGTGGATGGACACCCGCTACGAACCGGGAACTGTAAAAGTCGTCGCTTATGACGAAAACGGTAAAGCGGTCGCCGAACAGGAAATCCGCACCGCCGGAGCGCCTCATCACCTGGAACTGACAGCGGACCGCACCGCCTTAAAAGCGGACGGAAAAGATCTGGCATTCATAACGGTCAAAGTGGTGGACAAAGACGGCAATCTCTGCCCCGACGCCTCCCATCCCGTGCACTTTAAAGTAAAAGGCGCCGGCTCGTACAAAGCAGCCGCCAACGGAGACGCGACCTGCGTATGCCAATTCCACAAACCGGAAATGCCCGCATTCAACGGCCTGCTGACCGCTATCGTACAAAGCTCCGAAAT
>CAZYJV010000049.1:0-14025 GCA_964647845.1 uncultured Odoribacter sp. | reverse complement strand
CGTCCCAATACAAAGATTACCGGATCGACGACATCGATTTCTACGAGACACCGGCAACCTCCTATTACCGTTTTGACCTGGAATCGGGCAGCAAAGAAGTAAAAATAGATATAGACACAAACGGAAACATCATACAATAATTTATTACCTCTAAATTTTACATCATGAAAAAGTACATTTGCACGGTATGTAATTACGTTTACGATCCGGCCGCAGGAGACCCGGACAGCGGCATAAATCCGGGCACTTCTTTTGAAGACCTGCCGGACGATTGGGTATGCCCCCTCTGCGGAGTAGGAAAAGAAGACTTCGAACCCGTGGAAGAATAACAGAAAACACCGTGGCGGAATATATCCGTCACGGTGTTTTACAAATCACCCGCTATATATCATTTATCTTCAATACATTATACGAGACGCCCGTATCATAGACGTCCGTCCCCTCCACTCTCTTGATCCAACGCACCACCCTGACCGTCAGCGGCAATACCAATACTTCATACAAAGATTTCAATACCGCCTGGGTAAATATCATGACCGACAACTCCTCCCAGGGAATAATCCCTCCGAAAGCGATCGGAAAAAAGAGGACGGAGTCCGCGCTCTCTCCCGCCAGTGTCGAGATAATGGCGCGCAAAGAAAAATGCCGCCCCCGGGAAGCGATTTTCATCCGGCTCATAATATAGGCATTCAGAAAAGACCCCGTTAAAAAGGCGCAAAGACTGGCCACGACAATACGCGGAGCCATCCCGAACACAAAATCAAAACCGGCTTCCCCTTCCCAGAACGGTGCCGCCGGAAGCAGCACCGCCAGCCGGGCAAAAGCCACCACCAGAAAATTCATGGCGAACCCGGACCAGATAACCAGCCGGGCTTTCTTAAAGCCCCAGACTTCCGCGATGCAGTCATTAATGATATAGGATACCGGGAAAACGATCAAACCGGCGGTAGCGGTAATTCCGCCCAGCTGTACCACTTTGGTTTCCAGAAGATTCGAAGCGATCAGGCATACATTGAAGAGTACCCCCAGAAACATAAAAGGCACAGTAACCGTTTTCTGCATTTTCTTGTTTTTTACGTGGTTAAGCAAGCACACGGAATGAAATCTTACAAACTATTCAGCAACCCGATTTTTCCCTCATTCACCAGCTTCAATATCAGTTCGCCGAAAAGCGTATTCGCCCACGCGAACCAGTGGCGGGTGAACTTCGAAGCATTGTCCTTGTGGAAAGACTCATGCATAAAACCCGTATTCCCGTCTGTATCGCGCAACATGCGTACGCAATTCCGGATTTCCGCATCATCCTTGCTCGTAATGGCTTTCATAATCAAACTCATCGGCCACACCATGTCGTACCCGATATGAGGACCGCCGATGCCTTCCCCCGCACTTCCCTTGAAGAAATAAGGATTGCTGTCGCTCCACACCATCCGGCGGGTGTTTTTATAGATCTCATCATTTTCAGACACGCACTCCAGATAGGGCAAAGCCAGCAGACTGGGGACATTGGCGTCATCCATAAAAAGCGTATTCCCGAATCCGTCCGCTTCAAAGGCATATACCTTACCGTGCTGAGGATGGCGTCCCACGGCATATTTCCGGACCGCCTGCTCCACTTCCTCCGCCAACTCCCGGCATTGCACGGCCGACTGGCTGTCCCCTACCACCTTGTCCCATATTTCCGCCAATTGCCGCAAAGACTTTACGGCGAACAGATTAGACGGCACCAGGAAGCCCAAATCGGTCGAATCATCCGAAGGACGGAAACAGGATACGATCATGCCGACAGGTTTTACCGGCTGTCCCCAACCGTCGCAGGTCAAAGTATCCGACTTTCTTTCCGTACGCCGCTGAAAACGGTACGGTCCCTTGTCTTTCTTGCGCTGCTGCTCCGTGAACGTCTGGTAAATCAAGCGCGCCGCCCTCTGCCAGTCTCTGTCAAAAACCGAGGTATCTCCCGTCGTTTTCCAATAATTATAAGCCAATCGGACAGGATAACACAGTGAATCGATTTCCCATTTCCTTTCGTGTATATAAGGCTTCATTTCCGTCCGGTCGGACTTCCATTCGCTGGACTCCGCCCCGTGGGTGAAAGCATTGGCATAACGGTCGAGCAGAATACACCGGGTCTGCCGGTTTATCACGCCGGCAATCAGCAACCGCAGCTGCTCATCTTTCTTGCACAACGGCAGATACGGCCATACCTGGGCTCCGGAATCCCGCAGCCACATCGCATTGATATCCCCCGTTATTACAAAAGTATCCGGCCGCCCGTCCTTCATCTGAAAATCCACGGTCGTATCCAACGTATTGGGGAAACAATTCTCAAACATCCAGGCCAGTTTCGGATCTTTCAGCTGCTTCTTCACCGATTCGATTACCTCTTCCACCGCTTTCGACATAAAACGGCGGTTCGCCGGCAAAGGCCGGTTGCTGCTATATTCTTCCTTACTGCCCATCGCTTCGGCCACAGCCTTCAACGGTGTAGTACTCACGGCGGCGGCCATCATCGCCAGACCGCCCCTTTTCAAAAAATCTCTACGGGATACCATATCTTATTATATTATTACACTATACATTCCGCGCCACATTCTTCCAAACGTTCCGTAAAAATAAAGATTATTCCTAAAAATCCAAGCATGACAGCCAACTATTGTAACCGACCTGCAAAAGAAATAGTTGCCATCTCCAGGCAACCGGCCCGGAATAGCGCGGCACTACAATTCCAGTTCAATAACATAATCTATCGTATCCCCGGGAATAATCCCGGTCTCTATCTGCACGCCGTTCTTATCCTGTCTGAATTTCAAATTTCTATGATCCACAAAAACAGACGCCGATTTGACTTTATGCGATTTTAACGGCAGAAACAACACATCATCCTGCTGTTTAAGCACATGCACATACAACTTATTCCCCTTCCGAGTAGTCACCCCCCAGTCATGCGGAGGTAGCAAACCTTCCCGTGTGCCATACAGTGTCTCGCCATACACCCTCATCCACGCCCCTACCTCTCTTAAACATTTCACCGCTTCGACAGGCAATTCCCCATTCGGACGGGGTCCGACATTCAACAAAAGATTGGCATTATTCCCTGCTGCCTTCACCAGCAGGTGTATAATAGCTTTCACCGACTTATAATTTCGGTCATGAATATTATACCCCCACGTATTATTCATCGTCTCACAAGTCTCCAGAGGTAACGAGCCGATCTCCGACTCTCCGGAAAACCCCGTCATATTTTGTCCGGGCAGATCCTTCTCGAACATCTGAAAATCCTCTCCCGCCTTCACTGCCTGGTGATGATTGTTTCCAATCAGACAACCGGGCTGTAAACGGTGAATCAAAGCATACTGTTCTTCTAACTGCCAGGGGGCTTCTTTCTTATCCCACCAGCCGTCAAACCAGATTCCACCCACAGGCCCGTAATTCGTAAGCAATTCCGTCAACTGCGCATTCATAAACCGTAAATAATCCTCCCACTTTCCGGTCATCACTCTGCCCGTTCTGTGGCCGGTAGTTCCCAAAGGTACATAATCGGTTCGATGCCAGTCCAAATGGGAATAATAAAAAAATAATTTCAGTCCCTCTTTCCGGCATGCCTCAGCCAATTCAGCAATCACATCCCTTTTGAAAGGCGTCGCTTTAACAATATTGTAATCGGACTGTTTCGTATCGAACATAGAGAAACCGTCATGATGTCTTGACGTGATACAGATATATTTCATTCCGGCATCTTTGGCAATACGCACCCATTCATCCGCATCAAACCGCGAAGGATAAAAGCCGGAGGCCAGATTTCGGTACTCATTCTCCTGCAATCCTTTCTGTTCCAACACCCACTCTCCGTCAGCCAGCATACTGTATATTCCCCAATGGATAAACATTCCGAAGCGAGCATCCCGAAACCATTCCCTGTTTCTCAGATTCTCTTCCGAAGGCTGATACTCCGCCGTCTGAGCTCCTACGCTCCACGCACAAGAGAGCATAAGCACAAACAATCCTATTCTTTTCACTTTCCGTGTATTTTGAATCAGGCTCCCCCCCCTTTTGTCAACAAATATCGCTGATTTTACAGACTTCCATAAAAGAAGCCCCCCGGCCCGGTCCGAAACTTCCGCCGATCACCACAATAAAGTCATCCTTGCTGTAACCGGCAGGCAACAACACTTTCGGTATGTCGCGAATAAACTCGTCCCGGGAAGCAGGCTTTTCGGTATAGTAGGGCCGGACGCCGAAAGACAACGCCAGCTCCCGCATCACCCTTTCATTATAGCAGCGGGCATATACCGGCAATCCCCCCCGGAAAGCCGACAGATAGCGGGCGGTACGTCCGCTCAAGGTATCCACCACCACCGCCTTGATCGGCAATATCGTGGTAATCCTTACCGCTACGCGCGCCAAGGCCGCCGTCACCTCATTGTTAATACGCACCAGATTCCGGTTCGAGTCGGGAGGTGTCACCGACTCATTGGCTTCCGCCACTTTCGTCATGACGCTCACGGCCTCCACCGGAAAATCTCCGTAGGCAGTCTCCCCGCTCAGCATGACGGCATCCGTCCCCATGAAAACGGCATTGGCGATATCGCTGACCTCCGCCCGGGTGGGGCGGGGATGCTCGATCATCGTATGCAGCATCTGCGTCGCTATAATCACGGGTTTCTTGCTTTCTATACATTTGTTCACGATATACCGCTGAATGCGCGGTATCTTTTCCGCATCGATCTCGATGGCCAGATCTCCGCGGGCCACCATCACGCCGTACACATGATCCAGAATTTCATCTATGTGGTCCACCCCTTCCTGATTCTCGATTTTGGCTATAATCTTGATATCGCTGTGCGCCTCGTCCAGTATTTTCTGGATCCCCAGGACGTCTTCCTTGTTCCGGACAAAAGAATGGGCGATAAAATCCAGCCGATTCTCGATGGCGAAATTGATGAACGTGCGGTCCCTGTCACTCAGCGACTGCAACTTCATACTGGACCCCGGCACATTGACGCTTTTCCGGTCCTTTACCGTCCCCGCATTGGTCGCCATCAGTTCCAGCCGGTCGGGAAACTTGTTCCGGACCACGAATTCGATATCCCCGTCATCGATCAGTATCTTATCCCCGACCTTTATATCCTGCACGAAATGATCGTAAGAAACATGTATCAGTTTTTCCCCGGTAACCAGACTGTCCTCTCCCGTCACATAGACCGTCTCGCCTTTTTCCACCGGAACAGGGGTCTGCACCATTTTCGTCCTCACTTCCGGTCCCTTGGTATCTATCAGCAAGGGTATCTTGTCGGAAACCGCTCTCACATTCCGGATCACTTTCATGGCGTCATCCAGTGTCTGGTGCGCCGTGTTCAGGCGTACCATATCCATGCCGGCCTCATACAATTCACGCAGGAATCCGGTATCGCACCGTTTATCCGAAATCGTAGCCACTATTTTCGTTCGTTTCATACGCATTAAATTTATTTCTTTTCAGCCGGCTCTTTCCGTGTCAGCAGCGCCTGTATCCCCAATTCATACGAATTCATGCCGAAACCGGTTATGGTTCCGATACATACCGCCGACAAAAAGGAGGTGTGCCGGAAAGGCTCCCGCCGCGCCACATTGGAAATATGCACCTCCACGACCGGTGTCATCACCGCCGCCACGGCATCAGCCAGAGCAACGGACGTATGCGTATACCCCCCCGCATTCAGAATGACTCCGTCATAGGTAAAACCGACCTCGTGTATTTTTTCTATCAATTCCCCTTCAACATTGGATTGTTCGTATTCAATGTTGACATTTTTGTATTTTCCCCGCAGATATTCCAGATACTCCTCAAAATGCCGGCAACCGTATATCTCCGGCTCCCTCATTCCTAACAAATTGAGATTCGGGCCGTTCAATATTAAAATCTTCATCGTCATTTTCATTTGCTTATTTTACAAATTTAGTCATTTTCGGAATTTCAACGACATATTTTCCCAAATTTATAATTTCGCCCGCTCTTACCCTGTCAAATCCCCTCAAATTCAAGGGATAACAGACATTCCGGAGAGTCTCTGCCAGCCGGATCGCCTGCCCCGGAATTTAACAAGGGAACAGTTAAAGTATTCAAATTTTGTGTTAAAGACGAAAAAAATATATATCTTTACTTGCCACTTAAAATATTTATCTATTTTTGTGAAGTTAAGATTACATATAGGGATGTACTTTAAGAAGAATATGATTCATTCATTAAAAATAACAGAAAATGACTTGGGATAACGCTATTGAGAATTATAAAACATTTCTCGTTCTCGAAAAATCATTGTCGGCAAATTCAGTAGAAGCCTACCTGAACGACATTCGCAAGCTGGCAAAATATTGTGAAGAAAAACATCATGCAAAACAGATGGAGGAAGTTTCGTACGACATCCTGAAAGACTATCTGAGCTTCGTCAATGAGATGGGAGTGACCCACCGCACGCAGGCCAGAAGTATTTCAAGCGTAAGATCTTTCTTCAAATTCCTGGTATACGACGGCGTACTGGAGAACAATCCGACCAAATTGCTGGAAGCTCCGAAAATCGGCCGCAAACTTCCCAGCATCCTTACCGTAGAGGAAATCGACGCCATTCTGGGAGCCGTGGAAATGTACAAACCGGAAGGACAGCGCAACAAAGCCATTATCGAGACGCTTTACTCCTGCGGCCTGCGTGTTTCCGAACTCATCGGCGTGAAAATATCCAACATCAACTTCCGGATGGGCATCATCAAGATCGAAGGCAAGGGAAACAAAGAGCGCATCATTCCTTTGAGCAAAAACGCCAAACAGGAAATCAAGCTCTACATGAAGGGATACCGTGATTACCTCGACATTCAGAAAGGATACGAGGACGTGCTGTTCCTGAACAAAAGAGGCACCTCCCTGTCGCGCGTCATGGTATTCAACATCATCAAACACCTGGCAGAACGGGCGAAAATCCAGAAACCGGTATCGCCCCATACGTTCCGCCACTCTTTCGCCTCCCATCTGGTAACCGGCGGAGCCGATTTAAGAGCCGTACAGGACATGTTGGGACATGAATCCATTCTGACGACGGAAATCTACACCCACCTCGACAACAATTATCTGAAAGAGACCATCAATCAGTATCATCCGAGAATCAAGGACAGTAAAGAGGCTAAGAAAAACAAATAATCGAAGCGGAAGTGCAAAATAAAAAAAGAGCGTGGTTACGCTCTTTTTTTACTTTCATGCGCAACAAACACGACACCATGGAAAACAAAGAGGAAATCCTGAGCCGGCTGAACAGCGAAAACCCCGAACTGTCCGCCGAAGCGGTTGAGAAAATAAAAAATGAGGGAGATCTCACCCTTATCCCGTCCCTTTTCGACCTTTTAGCTGCAAGCAGCGAGCGCCGCACCACGACGGAAATCGTCAATCTGCTGGCAGACATCAAGGACAGCGGATTCGCATCCCTGCTGATGGAACGCATCAAAGCCACCACACAGCCTACCGCCAAATCCGTACTATTGCGGATTTGCTGGGAATCTTCCCTCGACTTTTCCGCCTATGCGGAAGATTTCATAAATATCCTGAAACAAGACGACTTCACCGTAGCCCTGGAAGCCGCCACCGCCCTGGAGAATATGGAGCATATCGAACACAGCCGGAAAACATCCCTGCTTTCCCGACTGCAACAAATCCGGACAACCGACGAAAAGCAGTTTTTAATCGACAACATCCTGAACGCCTGGAGCACTGAAGAAGAACACGAAGAAGATTAACCCCTCTCTTCCGCCAACCACTTTCCGACACGCTCCACTTTCTCCTCCAAAGGCAAGGCGCCGTCTATCCACCGGATTCTCATGCCCTCCCTTTCCATCTTCCGAAACCAGGTCATCTGCCTTTTGGCAAACTGGTGGATGGCGACATTCAGCCCGTCCACCATCGTCTGATAGTCCGTTTTCCCCGTAAGATAAAGCGTGATATATTTATACTCCAGCCCGTAATAAATCAGGTCTTCCGGAGCTATTCCGCTTTCCAGCAGTTTTTGCACCTCTTCCACCATGCCGTTCTTTAAACGCGCATGCAAACGCTCCGTTATGCGCCTGCGTCTCTCCTCCCTGTCGACCTCCACTCCGACAATCAAAGGGCGGAGTTCCGGAAAACCGCCCTCTTCCTTCGGGTGCATACGATAATACTCTTCTATCTCTATCGCCCGGACGGCCCGTTTGACAGTATCCACATCGGTCGTATTGTGCAGTTTCCTGTATGTGCCCAATATCCGGGCCAGCTCCTCCAGACTCTTTCCATTCAAGTCCTCCCGCAGGCTCTCGTTTACCGGGACAGCCAACAATTTATACGCTTTCAGCACAGCCTCCACATACAAGCCGCTGCCCCCGCACAACACCGGAAAGACACCTCTTCTCCGGCAATCCTCCCACACCCTGACAAAATCTTTCTGATACTCGAAAACATTGTACCTGCTGCCGGCGGCGACAACGTCTATCAGATGACAGGGCACCGGCTTCCCCTGCCATTCATACTCCTCCATATCCTTCCCCGTACCGATATCCATTCCCCGGTACACCTGCCGGGAATCGGCGCTGATCACCTCTCCCCCGAACTCCGCAGCAAGACGGACGGCCAAAGCCGTCTTTCCGCACGCCGTAGGTCCTATAACACTTAAAAGATTAAACATTTTCTCCGCTGTTCCGTATTTTACCCAGGTCAACGCTTTTTTGCAGGTTTTCCGGACAAATGTAACCAATATACTGATTTTTTAATCAAAAAACGATACATTTGTAAAGAATGGCTGATGATTTTTAAAGACTTGTTTATGTACAGATATCTCCTCGCTTTCATTTTTACTTTCGGCTGGATAACCGACACGTCTTTCGCTTTACCGGTAAGGCAAAAAGAAATCATTGAAATACTCATCGTCGAAGGTTCTTTTGAAAAAGCCCTGTCCGCCATCGAAAGCATCCGGGACACCCTTCCCGACGATTCCGACCTCCTGCTGCTGAAAGGCATATGCTGCTACAAACTCGAAGCCCACAAAACGCAGGCCGCACCGATCCTCCTAAACGCCTTGGCTTTAAGCAAAACCAAACACGACGACATTGACATCACCTATCACCTGGCACAAGCCTACATCGCTTGTTCAGACTATGAAAACGCCTGCAAAAACTACGAACACCTGCAAAAGATCGTGCCCAGGAAATTCAGCAATCTCCACCAAAAAATCGAATCGCAGATAGCCCTCTGCCACTCCCGGCTATCCTCCCTTCCCGCAGATACCCTTACCCCGGGGAAAGCGGATTTTCCGCAGCCGGCGACAAATTCCGCCCGGACATTTCCGGAATATACGGAATCCGATACTTTACGCAAACACTACACCATCCAGCTCTGTTCCATGAGTTTTCCGCTTTCGGACTCTTTCTTCAAAGGCCAGTACGGCGTAAAACTCATCCGGATGGGGGACATTTACCGTTACATATACAACATCTATCCCTCCATCGAAGAAGCCCGCACCGCCCTGCCCACCATCCGCAAGATATATCCGGACGCTTTCATCCGTGAATTCGACGAAGAAAAGCTGGGGCAGGCCGTAGACCTGAATATGGACCGAATAAAATAAACCGCCTATGATGAACGATGAAAACATTCTTGTCCGGGCGCTCGAACCGGAAGATCTGGAGTATTTATACAAATGGGAAAACGACATGGACCTGTGGGAAGTCAGCGACACATTGACCCCGTTTTCACATTTCACGCTGAAAAAATACATAGAAAACTCCCATCAGGACATATACGAAACCAAGCAGTTGCGCCTGATGATTACCGACAAGGAAACCGACAACCCCGTCGGACTGATAGACCTTTACGACTTCGACCCCTACCACCAGCGGGCCGGTCTGGGCATCATGATTCACGACATGGAGAACCGGAAAAAAGGATATGCCCGAAGCGCCATCAAACTCATGCTCGACTACTGCTTCGAAACGCTGGGATTGCACCAGGTCTACAGCTGTATTCCGAATTGCAACATCGCCAGCCTCAAACTGTTTCAATCCATGGGGTTCGCCCGGACAGGATACAGGAAACAATGGCTGAAGCGAGGCGCGGAGTGGGAGGACGTCATCTATTTCCAGCTTCTCGCATCGGACTGGAACCGATAAACGCAGTATTCCCTACTGCGTTTTTTATTCATTTACATACGGCAGCACGATCCGCTTCCAGAGCAGATACCCCTTTCCAAGCAAATGCAGGCCGTCGTTCGAATACTCCGGATTCATCTTCCCGTCCTCATTGCGGAAATGCGAATGCAGATCGATATAGGTAAACCGCCCCTCCACAGCCTTCTCCTGCAGCAGGCGATTTATTTCAAGCACCACCTCCCCGCGGGAAGTATGCCCCTTAAACATCCCGTAACAGTCATTCACCGGCAACACGCTCTGTACATACAGCTTCGTGCGGGGAGAATCCTCTCCTGTCTTCTCCGCAATCTTGAGAATGCGGGCGACAATCGTATCCGCCGAAGTGCCTCTCGCCACGTCATTAATGCCGATCAGCAAAAAAATCTTCGCCGGTTTCCCGCTCAATACGGCATCCAGCCGATCATACACCCCTTCCGCAATATCCCCGCTGATCCCCCGGTTCTTCATGCGGGCATCCCCGAACAATTCCGCCCACTCCCCTCCGTCGGTAATACTGTTGCCTAAAAACACGATATCCGTCGAAGCGACCGGCAACGCCTCGTATAACGTCGCTTTCTGATACCAATACGTAGAATACTTTCTTTCCTGGGCGGAAACCCACTGGCAAAGAATCAATAACATGCAGACAAACAGCCTCTTCATCATAGCGTTAAATTTTAAATTTCCTGTCCGGATCGTAAATCAGATTATCCGCCGCACGCTCTCCGTCGGGAGTCACAAAAACAGTCGTAAACATCCACTTCACCAGCCTCACTTCCTCCGTCGTAAACGCCCCGACGGGCAATTTCCACATCACCTTGTTCCATCCCTTTTTCAAAACCACCGCCACCGGCGGACGAGCCTCAAAATTCTCATTTCCCAAAGCCGTCTCATTATCCTTTGTACGATGGGAGGCCGTCCACACGGGAGGAGCGATTTCCTCATCATTTATCCACAACCGGCTCTCCCTGTAATCCCACTTTCCGGCAGGAGGCGGAAGATCCTTCTCCGAACGCCCGTAATTCTGCGTACACAGCCAGGCGCCCACGTGCTGTTCACAAGGCGAATAAACCCACGTATAGGCATAAGCCGTATGATTGGGCTGCGGTGCAGTATAAAAAGAAGGCACCGTCGTCCCCCATACATGCCGCAGGTAAACAGCCGCCCCCTCTGCCAAACGGGTAGCATAGCGCTTCCCCTGATATTCATACACCGTATCCGTCTTCTGTTCCGGAGGAAATACCGCCGTCAGCTCCCCTCCATTCGGGAAAGCATCCGTTATCCGCCATTTTACGCCCGACTGACGTACATAGGCGAACGGTTCCCCTTTGAACCGGCGGGCCTTGTGCCACAACAACCGCTCTTCAAACTCGGCGAACTCCTGCGTATGCTTCGCATCCAGCAACGTTCCCGACTCATAGAAATAACCGTCGCCTCCGCCCCGCCAACTTCTTTCCGCCATAGTCAGCATCGCCGGATAAAATCCGTTTTCCAGCAAGATATTGTATTCCGGTTCCACCTTCCGGTCGTTCCATACCGCCAGAATAACCCCGGCATAATCTTCACTTCCCTCCTGAACGCCGCCGATATTGCTTTTGAACAAACCGACCAAATCGGCAAAAGCATCGAAATGGTTCAGGTAATGCAATCGGCAATCTATCACCGGAATCCCCTTGTGAGGTCTTCCCCGGTAACTCCACATCTGCAGCATATCGATCTCCCCCGGCTGATATTTCCACCCCGGATTCCAGGAAATCACTTTCTTTCCCTTGGCGCGGACATAAGCCACCATTTCCGGAACAAAGCCGGGATTCGCAAAACGCACCTCATCCGTACCGATATGCAGATAAGGAACGTCCTCAAAAGTTTCACAAACCTCGTCAACGAGCAACTTCAAAATCGCCATTCCCTCTTTGCTTTGCATATCATGCCGGAACGTCTTCCGGAAAGCGGCGCTGTGTCCGGGCATATCCACCTCCGGAATCAGCAAAACCCGGTGAGCCTTGCAAAAAGCCACCAACTCCTTCGCCTCCTCCAGCGTATAGTATTTTCCCGGATAGCGAACGAAATTCACACTGTCATTCAGCATCGGAAACATCCGGCTCTCCAGCCGCCACGCCAGATCCTCCGTCAGATGCCAGTGAAACACGTTGATTTTATAACGGGAGAGATTTTCGATCTGCCGCTTCAATTCTTCCAGGGGCAAATACCCCCTCCCCACATCATGCATAAAACCCCTCACCCTGAATGCCGGCCAATCGGTAATCTCGCACCCCGGTATATACTTTTTCTTCCCGGCCTCCGACACCAGCTGGCGCAAAGTCTGAATCGCCCAATACATTCCCCTGTCCGTCAAGGCCTCGAGCCGGAGCACCCTGCTCCCTGCCTGTATACGGTAAGCCTCCTCCCGGTTCAGATACACCCCCGGAAGAGAATCCACCAAAGCGACTTCTATGCTTCGGGAAGCCGCTGTCCGGACACTGCAGCCCGCCTCCTCCAGCCACGCTGCCAGCTCCTCCCGGCAAACCTGAGCCCCCTTTATTTCCACACTTTCCAAAGGAAACCGCTGTGCCGTCCACACCGCTTTCTGCGGCTGAGGCAACAATACCGGTTTAGCCGAACCTTCCTTTCCCCCCCACAAAACAGCCAATAACAATACATACAATATCTTCATACCGTCAATTTTTTTCTGTTGAAAGAATCTCCTTCAGCCAGGGTAAAACCCACTCCTTTTTAAAATAATGCATCGGCGGATCCACATTCGCCAAACGGAAAAAAGTGCTCCGGTCGATACCTTCGGGCAACCGCTCCAAATAAGTGCGGTCTTCCGGTGCCGCGAAACGCGAATAATGATGATAAACAAAACGTTCCGGGTGTCCCGATGCGGCAAAAGCCTTCCGTATCATCCCGAAATCCCGGTCCATGCCGCCTTCCGTACAGATCACATAACGGGGCGCCAATGCCGCGACCAAATCCGGGAAATCAAAATGACAAAGGAAACCGGGTATCAGATGCCGGATGGAATTGGGGAAAGGCCTGCTGCCGTTCGCTCCCGGATAAGTCATCACCTCCATCCTCTCCTTCGTGCGGCACAAAAAATCATTGTAGACAAAAGCATAAACGGTCGTATCCAATACGCCCAGCACCATCAACGGCTCCGTTCCCAACGAGAATCCGCTGACGATCATCCGTTCCCGGTCCACATAAGGACGCGTCTTCATCCATTCCAGCACCTGCTGGTCAAGCCACGCCGTATATCCCAAATAACTCCAGCCCATCTCCAGCAGATACCGGGCAACGATATCGTAATCATACCCCCTTCCCGTATAACGCTCCAGATCGCAAGTCTCCCCCGCCGCCGGATTATCGACCGCCACCGCTATGCAGCCGGCCTTCACATAATGGAGCGCCATCGCCGCCCTGTCCCGGTTTCCCCCTGCCCCCAATTTCAGATAAACGGGGTCTTCTCCGGCAATCGCCTCCTTCGTGCTGCCGGAACCGGGTATACACAAAACCGCCGGCAGCTTCTTTCCCTGTTCGCAACCGTCCGGCAACAATACCAAAAAAGGAAAAACGACCCCTTCTCCGGGAAAAATCTCCCATTTCTCCACCACATAACCATCCCGAGGCGTCACGGAAATCCTGCGGGCTTCCGCAATTCCCGTCCCCGAAGGAAAATTCATCAGCCTTTTCATGGCATCCCTCACCTCCTCCTGCCACTCACGCATCTCCCCGGCTGTCATCCCCTCCCGGAAAGCACATTTCGGCCGAATATGCTTCATGCGGTCGTGTACCGCACCCAGCGAACTGAGGAAACGGCCGTCCTCCCGTCCGGAAACGATTTTAGCCTGC
>CAZYJV010000048.1:4442-14070 GCA_964647845.1 uncultured Odoribacter sp. | reverse complement strand
ACAGGCCTGTATTCTAACCGGCTGAACTACCGCACCAGATTTAAAGAACGGCTATCGTTCAATAGCAGTGCAAATGTAGGAGGATTTTTTTATTTTACAAATACCGGATTAAAAAAAGTGATGATATTTTTTTCAGATAAAATTCAGAAAACGTTTGTAAAAAGTACAACCGATGACGGAACTTATTAAAATTTTTATTTAACTTTGACCTATCATTGGGGGAAATCTCATTCTTCCTCCATCGAAAGAGTTTATAATAATTAAGGGGGATAGCCTCCGTAAACAAATTAAAACGATAAAATAATGAATGTACCTGCGGAATTAAAGTACACCAGGGAACACGAATGGATTCGTGTTGAAGGTGATGAGGCTTTTGTCGGTATTACCGATTATGCTCAGAGTCAATTGGGAGATATCGTATTTGTAGAATGTGAAACTGTCGGCGATACCATAGAGGCAGGCAATACATTCGGTACGATAGAAGCCGTAAAGACCGTTTCTGAATTGTATTTGCCCGTATCCGGCGAAGTGTTGGAATTCAATGCTGACCTTGAAGATGAACCGGAATTGGTAAACAAAGATCCTTACGGCAAAGGATGGATTGTAAAAATTTCAGTTGCTGATAAATCACAGATGAATGATTTGCTGGATGCGGAGGCATACAAAGCAATTATCTGATGAAATGACCTTACAGAGACTGTATTGCGGGCTTCGCGATACAGTTTTTTCATAAAAACAAGAATCAAATGACATTAATAAAATCTATTTCCGGTATACGCGGAACCGTGGGTGGCCGTCCCGGTGATAACCTGACACCGCTTGATATTGTAAAATTCGTTTCGGCTTATGCGACCTGGCTGAAAACAGGAGCCGGAAAAAAGAAAGCCCGGATTGTCCTGGGCCGGGATGCCCGGATTTCGGGAGATATGTATGCTAAATTGGTTTCCGCAACCTTGTCCGGTTTGGGCCACGATGTGATCAATATCGGTTTGGCGACTACGCCGACCACGGAAATCGCCGTTACGGCGGAAAAAGCGGATGGCGGAATCATCCTTACTGCCAGTCATAACCCGAAGCAATGGAACGCTCTTAAACTGTTGAACAACCGGGGAGAATTCTTGTCGGCGACAGACGGGGCACAGGTGCTGGAACTGGCTGACAAAGAGGATTTTGAGTATGCGGAGGTGGACGAATTGGGAGAGATTACAGAAAAGGATTATACGCAATACCATATCGATCAGGTATTGGGGCTGAAATTGGTGAATAGGGAAGCTGTCGGCAAAGCGAATCTGAAAGTGGTGGTGGATGCGGTGAACTCGATCGGAGGTGTCGTCATACCGCGTTTATTGAGAGCCCTGGGCGTGAATGAGGTCGTCGAGCTGAATTGCGAGCCGACGGGAAAATTCGCCCATAATCCGGAACCCATTCCGGAGAACCTGACGCAGATTGCGGAGAAGATGAAGGAATGCCGCGCGGATCTGGGTATCGTGGTCGATCCGGATGTGGATCGTCTGGCTCTGATCAGTGAAACGGGAGAGATGTTCGGCGAGGAATATACGTTGGTGGCAGTGGCGGATTATGTGCTGAAACATACGCCGGGCAATACGGTCTCCAATCTCTCTTCTTCCCGGGCCTTGAAAGATGTGACGGTGGCGGCGGGACAGGAATACAATGCGGCCGCAGTCGGGGAGGTGAACGTGGTGGCTAAGATGAAGGCCACGCATGCCGTGATCGGCGGAGAAGGGAACGGGGGCGTGATCTATCCGGAGAGCCATTACGGCCGGGATGCCTTGGTGGGAGTCGGTCTGTTCCTTTCCCATTATGTCGCCAAAGGAAAGAAAATGACGGAATTGAAGAAAGACTATCCGCAGTATTTCATTTCCAAAAATAAAATCACCCTTTCTCCCGAAATGAATGTCGATAAGATTCTGGAAGGGCTGAAACAGAAATACGCCGATGAAAAAGTGACGGATATCGACGGCGTGAAAATCGACTTCGAGCGGGGCTGGGTACATTTGCGCAAGTCGAATACCGAACCGATTATCCGCATTTATTCCGAAGCGAAAGACGAAGCTGCCGCCAATGCATTGGCTGAGGAGGTAATCCGGGTGGCACAGAGCATCCGCTGAGGTTGAATTATATTTTTCAGGCAGAGGGCAGGGGCGGTATGAACCGCTCGGGCTTTCTGCCTGTTTCTTCACCCTTCGTTTTTACTCTACATACAATACCAGTCCTTTGAGGTACTCTCCCTCGGGATGATAAATATTGATCGGATGGTCGGCCGGTTGCGTCAGCTGGTGAAGAATGCGCACTTTCCTGCCGGTATTGGCTGCGGCGGTAAACACGGTCTGGCGAAATAAATCCTTCGTCATGACCTGCGAACAGGAAAAGGTAAAAATAATGCCTCCGGGCCTGATCACTTCGATACCCTTGCGATTGAGTTTCTTATATCCCTGTATGGCATTGTTGATGACATTCTGGTGCTTGGCGAAAGCGGGAGGATCCAGAATGATCAGATCGTATTTGTTCCGGGAATGCTCCAGAAAACGGAAAGCCTCTTCTGCAAAGGCTTCATGACGGGTGTCTCCCGGGAAATTCAGTTCTACGTTCTGTTTCGTAAGTTCTATGGCCCGTGCCGAGACATCGACCGAATGTACGGAACGGGCGCCTCCTCTCATGGCATAGAAAGAAAAACCGCCTGTATAACAGAACATATTCAGCACATCTTTGTCCCGGGCGTACTTTTCCAGCAGACTCCGGTTTTCGCGCTGGTCTATAAAGAAGCCCGTCTTCTGTCCTTCCAGCCAGTCCACATTGAATTTCAGACCGTTTTCAAGGGCGATGAAATTTTCGGCGTTCCCGTACAAATAACCGTTGTGTGGTTCGATGGCCGCCTTGTAAGGGAGGGTACTCTCCGATTTGTCGTAAATGGCGGTCAATCTGTCTCCCAGTACCTCCAACAACGCCCTGGCGATATGCTCCCGCTCCAGATACATGCCGACGGAATGAAACTGGACGACTGCGACGCCCGCATAACAGTCGATGACAAGTCCCGGCAGGTCGTCGCCTTCACCATGCACCAGCCGGTACACATTGTTCGTGCCGGATGTAGTCAGTCCCAGACTGCAGCGCATCCTGTAAGCCTGTTCGATACGTGTCTTCCAGAAATCGTAATTGATTTCGATGTCTTCAAAACTCAGAACCCGGACGGCAATGGAACCGATCTGGTAATGGCCTGTGGCCAGAAACTGTTTGTCGGAGCTGTACACCTTTACGAGTTCGCCTTCTTGAATTTTTCCTTCGATTTTGGCAATGGCGCCGGAAAAAATCCAGGGGTGGTACCTGAATACTGATTTATCTTTGCCGGCTTTCAGGATGATACGATTCATGCATATAGGGTTTGAGTGCGGAGACAAAAATAATAAAATTTCAGGAATCGGAAGGAAAAGAGAGGAGGGAAGGCCGAGGATTCCGGGAGTGACAGGCGACCGCCACTCCCGGAGTAAACTTAATTTTCAAGCAATTCTTTCGCTTTCTCCAAAATGGTCGTGTCGTCGATCTGAACGATGCCGCCTTCCGGGCCTTTTTCAAAATGGATGCCTGCGGCCTTTCCCTGGGTATAGTCGTCTCCTCCGAAATAATTCCGGACCGTTTCGACATCAATGCCTAATTCGTCAGCAATTTTCTGCATGCTGCCTGAGGGTAACTGGTCTTTGATTTTCCTCAATTCGTTGAATGTGATCATTGTTGTCATATCTCAAAAGTTTTATGGTTAATCGTTGGAATAAATGTAGCGTTTAATTTTGAAACAAACAAATAAAACGTTTGCATAATTTAATAAAAAATCGTAAAGTTCTGTCGGTCAGCGGCCATATTTTTTCCTATCTTTGCCGCCGGTGAATTTCCGCACGGATTATATATACGGAATGATGGTTTTTAAAGATTTGAACATAAGCAAGCAGATTTTGTCGGCTCTGGAGGAGGCGGGTTTCGAGAATCCGACGCCGGTGCAGGAAAAGGTTTTTCCGGTGATCCGTTCGGGGAAGGATATGATAGGCATCGCGCAGACCGGAACCGGAAAGACACTGGCCTACCTGATACCGATCCTGATGAAACTGCATTATGCGCAGGGCAGATATCCCCGGGCGCTGGTTATCGTTCCGACCCGGGAGCTGGTGGTACAGGTCTGTGAGAGCGTGGAATTGCTGACCGAATACATGGACATCCGTTGTGTCGGTATCTTCGGGGGCACGAATATTCGCACGCAGCAGGAGAAAGTATACGAAGGGGCGGATTTGCTGGTGGCGACCCCGGGACGTTTCATGGATATTTACATGAACGGAATAGTCCGTACCCGCGAGATTAAAACCGTCGTAATCGATGAGGCCGACAGGTTGATGGATCTGGGCTTCATGCCGCAGTTGCGGAGTATTCTGGAGGTAATTCCGGAGAAACATCAGACCCTGCTCTTCTCCGCGACTTTCTCGGAGACGGTGGCCCGGCTGTCGGAGGAATTCATGCTGGCCCCGGAGAGGGTGGAGGTGGCGCCTCAGGCCACGCCGGTCGATACGGTCGTGCAGATTCGCTATGACGTGCCTAATATCATGACGAAAATCAATCTGTTGAAGCTGTTGCTGGCGGACAAAGAGGTCTTCCGGAAAGTGATGGTCTTCACCGAGACCAAGAAAAATGCCGACCGCATCGTGGACAAACTGGCGGATTTCTGGAAAGACGAATTGAGCGTCATTCATTCCAACAAGGCCCAGAACACGCGGTTGAATGCCCTGAAAGCTTTCAAGGAAGGAAGCACCCGCATCATGGTCTCTTCCGATGTGGCGGCGCGTGGCATCGATGTGCAGGATGTGTCCCATGTTATCAACTTCGATATACCTTCCTTGCCGGAAGAGTATGTTCATCGCATAGGCCGTACCGCCCGGGCGGGAAAAGAGGGAACGGCCGTCAGCTTCGTTTCCGAAAAAGAGGAGGAGAATTTCAGGAACATAGAACGGCTGATACAGCAGGAGGTCGAAATTACCTGTTTGCCTGAAAAACTGGAAATCTCCGATATTCTGCTGGACGAAGAAAAAATACAGACCGGCAACATCGTTTACCAGCGGGGAGGTCCCAAAGGAGGAGGGGCCTTTCATGCCAAATCCCCTAAAAATAATAAGAAGAAAAGCAGGCGTTGACCTGCTTTTTTTATGCGATGTCGTTTTTTATCGCCTGGAGAATCCGGTCGATCTTGATATCGTCCGAAGAGATATATCTTTCGAGAATCTTTTTGGCCAGGCCGTTTGCCGGTTCTGTCGGGATACAGTCGTTGGCGGAGGTGTTCACGAGTGTCGTCATGTTGTTTTTGAAATTGGAAACAATCGTCCAGGCATTTTCGCTCAGGTAAAGCTGCTGGGAAAGATTGTATTCAAATTCCTTCCGTATTTCACCCAACAGGAGCTGGTGATACTCCTGATTGGTATAGCCGGCCGAGATCGTCCGGGGGACCAGTGAATCGGGCTTCATCCGCTCGATGAAGAGGATGATTCTTTCGTAGGCCAGCAGCTTCAGATTGAGCAGCGTTTGGGTTGCGGACGGAGCACCCGGTTGGGGTGCATCGGAGCGTGCATGGTGCTTTACGATGATTTCCGTCAGGGAAAGTATTTTCCGGAAAAGCGGATACAACAGAAGAACGAATGCAATCAGTGCGACAAGTAAATAATCCGTGATCGTCATAATACTGTTTATATGAATGGCAGAACATTCTGCCGAAATCACTTACAAAGATAGCGAATTAATCCGTAGAGAAAAAATCCGGCGAAGATTTCCGGACGCGATTTTATCCGCTTGCATTGTAATTTATTGCGGAATATATTATTTTTGTCCGAATAGAAAAAACAGTAAAAATTTGAAAAGGGGAGATGCGTGCTCCCTATTCAGATTTCAACATTCAATAATTTAAAAGATGGCAAAAGAAAAACAATTCATGACTTGTGATGGTAACGCTGCCGCTGCGCATATCGCGTATATGTTCAGTGAGGTATCGTGCATTTATCCCATCACTCCGTCGTCGCCAATGGCAGAGAACGTTGACGAATGGGCGGCCAAAGGAAGAAAAAATATGTTCGGTGAAACCGTACGCGTGATCGAAATGCAGTCGGAAGCCGGTGCTGCCGGAGCGGTGCACGGTTCCATGCAGGCAGGGGCGCTGACGACGACCTACACGGCTTCACAGGGATTGATGCTGATGATTCCTAATATGTACAAGATAGCAGGCGAGCTGCTGCCTTGCGTGTTTCATGTAAGCGCGCGCGCGCTGGCCGCTCATGCCTTGAATATTTTCGGCGACCATGCCGACATCTATGCGGCCCGTCAGACCGGATTCGCCATGCTGGCCTCCGGTTCGGTGCAGGAAGTGATGGATTTGTCTGCGGTATCCCATCTTACGGCTATCAAATCCCGCGTTCCTTTCGTCAATTTCTTCGACGGTTTCCGTACTTCCCATGAGATACAGAAAATCGAAGCGCTGGATACCGAAGATCTGCGTGGATTGGTGGACATGGAAGCATTGCAGGCTTTCCGCGACCGTTCCCTGAATTCCGAAACTCCGGTGACCCGGGGTACGGCTCAGAATCCCGACATTTATTTCCAGGGACGTGAAGCCTCCAACAAATTTTATGAAAACGTGCCCGACATCGTGGCCACCTACATGGATGAGATTTCCAAACTCACCGGAAGAAAATACCGTCCGTATGACTACTACGGTGCTCCCGATGCCGAGAACATCATCATCGCGATGGGTTCCGTAACCGATACCATCCGCGAAGTGATCGACTACAAACTGGGCAAGGGTGAAAAAGTGGGCTTGATTGCCGTTCACCTGTATCGTCCCTTCTCTGCGAAATATTTTATGGAAGCCGTGCCGGCATCCGTAAAACGCATCACGGTTCTGGACCGTACCAAAGAACCGGGAGCAAACGGCGATCCCCTGTATCTGGATGTAAAAGACATATTCTATGGCAAGGCCGGTGCTCCGTTGATTGTCGGAGGACGTTACGGTATGGGTTCCAAGGATGTGACCCCGGCTCAGATTATCGCCATCTATAAAAACATGGCCATGAACGAACCGAAAAACCAGTTTACGGTAGGTATCGTCGATGACGTTACGTTCAGATCCCTGCCGCTGGAACCGGAGGTGAAAGTGACTTCCGACGGTACGTACGAGGCCAAATTCTACGGATTGGGTTCTGACGGTACCGTGGGTGCGAACAAGAACTCCATCAAAATCATCGGCGGGGCTACCGATAAATATTGCCAGGCTTATTTTGCTTACGATTCAAAGAAATCGGGCGGATTCACGGCTTCTCACCTGCGTTTCGGCGATGAACCGATCCGCTCCACCTATCTGGTGACCACGCCCGACTTCGTCGCTTGTCATGTGCCGGCATACATTCATCAGTACGATGTGTTGAAAGGCTTGAAAAAAGGCGGTTCCTTCCTGTTGAACTCTCTGTGGGATGCAGAGGAAACGGTGAAACACCTGCCGAACCACATGAAGAAATACCTGGCCGAAAACGAGATTAACTTCTATATCATCAACGGTACGAAAATCGGTCAGGAACTGGGGCTGGGAAACCGCACCAACACGATCATGCAGAGTGCCTTCTTCAAAATTACCAACGTGATTCCTTACGAACTGGCAGTAAAAGAAATGAAGGCCGCCATCGTGAAATCATACGGCAAGAAAGGCGAGGCTGTCGTAAATATGAACTATGCAGCCGTGGATGCCGGCGGAAAAGAAGGCAACCTGGTGAAAGTGAACGTGCCTGCCGAATGGAAGAGTCTTCCGGATGCCATGCCGGAACAGAGCGGCGATCGTCCTGAATTCATCCGCAACATCGTGGACGTGATGAATGCACAGAAAGGGGATGACCTGCCGGTAAGCGCATTCAACGGCATCGAAGACGGTACCTTCCCGCTGGGAACGGCCAAATACGAGAAACGGGGCATCGCCATCAGCGTACCGGAATGGCAGGTGGAAAACTGTATACAGTGTAACCAGTGCGCCTATGTTTGTCCTCACGCCGCCATCCGTCCCTTCCTGCTGACGAACGAAGAATTGTCCGCAGCACCTGCCGGAACGGTTGCCAAACCGGCCATCGGCAAGGAACTGGCCGGATACCAGTTCAAAATGCAGGTGTCGCCTCTGGATTGTACCGGTTGCGGAAACTGTGCGGATATTTGTCCCGCCAAGACCAAGGCTTTGGTCATGAAACCGCTGGAATCGCAGGAACCGGAAATCGCCCGTTGGGAATACATGGACAAAAAAGTCGGTTACAAACAACTGGTTGAACCGAATAACGTTAAAAACTCTCAGTTCGTACAGCCGTTGTTTGAATTCTCCGGTGCTTGCGCCGGTTGCGGCGAAACACCGTATATCAAGCTGATCACCCAGTTGTTCGGCGAAAGAATGATGGTGGCTAACGCTACGGGTTGTTCTTCCATTTACGGGGCTTCCGCTCCTTCCATGCCTTATTGCACCAACTACAAGAGCGGTCGCGGTCCGGCCTGGGCCAACTCCCTGTTCGAGGACAATGCCGAATTCGGTTTCGGTATGGCGGAAGGTGCGAACCGTTTGCGGGAGAGAGTGAAGAGACTGCTGGAAGAAAACGCTTCCTCTTTCTCTGCTTCGACGCAGGAAGCTGCCAAAGCCTGGATCGAAGGATTCGAAGACAAAGACCGCACGCTGGCTCTCAGCGACGCGTTGACCGCCGCTTTGCAGAAAGAAACGGCTCCGGTGGCAAAAGAGCTGTTGAAGCTGAAAGCTTATTTCACCAAAAAATCGCAGTGGATTTTCGGTGGAGACGGTTGGGGATATGACATCGGTTACGGCGGTGTAGACCATGTATTGGCGAGCGGACACGATGTGAATATCCTGGTCGTGGATACGGAAGTATATTCCAATACGGGAGGCCAGTCTTCCAAATCGACCCCTGCCGGTGCGGTGGCTAAATTCGCTGCCAGCGGTAAGCGGGTGAGAAAGAAAGACCTCGGCATGATGGCCATGTCCTACGGCTATGTATATGTAGCTCAGGTGGCCATGGGCGCCAACCAGGCCCAGTACATCAAAGCCCTGAAAGAAGCGGAGGCTTATCCCGGTCCTTCTCTGATTATTGCTTACGCTCCCTGTATCAACCACGGATTGAAGGCAAGCATGGGCAAATCGCAGGCCGAAGAGAAGAAGGCGGTTGAATGCGGCTACTGGCAATTGTACCGTTTCAATCCTCTGCTGGAAGCCGAAGGTAAAAATCCGTTCCAGCTGGATTCCAAAGAACCGGATTACACCAAATTCCGCGACTTCCTGATGGGCGAGGTTCGTTTCAATTCATTGATGAAAGCGGCTCCCGAAGATGCCGAAAAACTCTTTGAAATGACGGAAGCCAATGCCAAATGGAGATACGAAGGATACAAACGTCATGCTGAAATGAAGTACGGCGAATGAGTATAATCTTTTGAATCACTGAAAAGGGCTGCATTACGCAGCCCTTTTTTTATGCCCTCCTTGCTGTTTATATATTTTTTTAGTACGTTTGGATATAATTTTCAGACATTTTTAAAAGGTAATCTTATGGAAGAG
>CAZYJV010000048.1:0-4342 GCA_964647845.1 uncultured Odoribacter sp. | reverse complement strand
CGTTTTCGGAGCGGTGGCCACTGCTCTTTCTACGATGTGCTAAAGGTATCGGGGAATTCCTGAACCGCCGCGGGCTAATAAACATAACGGGACGATGAGAAGTTGTTTTTTCATCGCCCCGTTTTTGTTTTATTCCTGTGTTTGTTTGTGTTTATTAGAATTTTGTCGTAATTTGTGTCATGATCACTTCCTCTTAATCGCGCGGTTTATGTATAAAATAGCTTCTTTAATTCTTCTTTTGACCTTCTGTATCGGATGTCATGAGAAACACAGAATGGAGGAGTATTTATCCGATATAGAACGGATATTGCCTCTGAATCCGGATAGTGCCTGTCTTCTTCTGAATAAGTTGGATATAGGAGAGATGAGGACGGAGAAAAATAGAGCTGACTATGCTCTATTAATTACGGAAGCCTCTTTTAAAACTATGCGCGCTGTGAAATCTGATTCTATAATTAGAATTGCACTGAACTATTATGCACATACCGATGATTTCCTTAAAATAGCCAAAACCAATTATTATCAAGGTAAAATCACCGGGCTTTCGGATAGTATACAAAAAGCCACTCATTATCTTGTTACGGCAGAACAATATGCACAAAAAGCGAATGCTACGAAATTATTGGGATTGATTTATCATGAATTGGGAGAATATCATTTTAATCAATATATAACAAATAAGGCTTTAAACTACTATCAAAAGTCAAGAAAAGAATTCGTTTCAGTTCAAGATACACAAAATTCTAATTATCAATTGGCAAGTATTGCCAAATGTTTTTTGAGGATGGGGCAACCGGACAGTAGTCTTTATTATTATTTAACGGCTCGGGAACAAGCAATGCGGCGAGGGGACAGGATGTTTTATACCTATGTAAATCAATGTCTGATTCCCATATATTTTGATTCTCATAAATACCGGGAGGCAAAAGATTTAATTGGTCAGGTTTATAGGGAAAAGCAGAATAAGTTTCTTTATTACTATGGATTGACCGATTATTATTTGCATGAAAATCGCGATGATTCAGCCCGGTTTTATCTGAATCGGATACTGGCGGATACCTCTTTCACTCTTTCTCTGAAGCAACGACTGGCCCTTCATTATCAATTGAAGAAAATAGCGGCGAATAATAAAAACTATAAAGAGGCTTATGAATATGCTTTGATTGTTCAGAAATTGTCTGATTCGTTAAACAACAAGGTAAGACAGGATAATATCATACAAGTCGAAGAGAAATACCGCAATGAACACTTACTGAATCAGAATTACCGCTTGCAAATCAATAGCAGCCGAAAAACGATATGGGTACTGGTATTATTATTTATGGTGGTATTGAGTATTGTGTTTTTTGTTTTTTTTACGGTCCGGCGCAAGAAAATATTAAAACAAAGGCAGGAACAGATAGATCATTATGTGGCTTTTATAGAAGAACTTAATCAAAAATACGAAGAGAACAGAAATGATTTTATCGGGAGACTGAATGAATCCGTTGAAAAGGAAAAAGAATTGAAAAAAGTGTTGGTGCGGAGGTTGCAAATTATCAAACAGATATCCGACCTGTTATATCAATACGGAGATAACGAAAAAACGGATGCCTTGTTTTCACGTAAAGTGAAGGAATTGGTAAATATCAATACATTGACCCGGCATACGCTTGTCGATCTGGTGAGTATTGTAAATGAAAATTACTTCGGGATTATGGATTATCTTAAAGAGAATCACGATTTAACCAAAGAAGAGCTTGAATTGTGTGCTTTTGTAAGTTCCGGGTTTTCTCCACAGGAGATAAGCATACTGTATAACATCAGAGTGGATAATGTATATGTCCGTTGCAACAGATTGGGTAAAAGAATGGGGCTTCAAAAATCCCTTGCCGTTTATATTAAAGAAGTATTGGAATATCTGAAATCAGAATCACGTTAAAATTTTACTTCTGAATGAAGTAAAGGCGAAAATCGATGTCGGTTTTCGCCTTTTGTTGTCTTATTAGAATGTGTTAGATTTTATTGTTGTAATGATCTTATAATCAAATTGTTTTGTAGTGACTTGATAGATACTGATAGGACGGGATTCTGAAATATTCATCTACTTTTAACAACAAATCATAAAATCTGATTATCATGAAAAAATTGATGTTTATTTTATGGGTACTGCCTTTTATTTGTATGTACCCTTTTTATAACTGTAATGCGGAATCTACGGTCTTATTTGATGAAAAGGATATTTTGAGAGAAATTTATATGGTTGTTGTAAGTGCAATCGGAGAATAAATACTGTTTTGAATAAAAGTGCTTTTCTATCAACAGGGAGGCATTTTTATTTCGAATTTAGGTTGGAGTGAAGTTATGTATGAGTGTTTTATATTTTTAGGAAGTGTATGAAAAGAAGTCTGTTTATACTGTGGTGTTTGTGTTTGTTGTTTGTCGGGTGTGAGAGTGATAAAGGGAAGGCGGAGATGATGCTGATAACCGCACCGATTTTGAAATTTGCAGGACCTTCGACATCCATGATTGAGTTTACTTCGTCATCAGATTGGAAATTGCAGGTCGAAAATAATAATGAAATCCCGAAGTGGCTGAAATTGAGTCAGACGAGCGGCGGACCGGGAAATAACCGGATCATTGTCGGAGTAACCCGTTTCCCGAGGGAATTGACTGGTACTGCTATTGTTATAGAAGGAAGTGGAAGCGTCCGGTTGTCTGTTCGTCTTTTCCGTGCTGCCGGACCGGAAGGGGACAGGAAAGTAAGCAATATTGTCATATACGATGAGAAAGACAATAAGGCCGGAGAGATAAAGTTAGTTTACTCGATTGTTTCCGGAGACACCACGTGCCCCATGTTTTATTATACGATGGGCCGGGAAAGCAGGGTAACCAATAGTTGGCTGTCGGAAATAAACCGTTCCGTGAAAAAGCAGGAAGATGCCTTTCCGGACCAGATTTATACTTATTTTGAATGTATGGATTCGGTCTATAAACATTCGCTCCGTATTATCCGGAATGCTCATGAAAAAGAACTGAACATGAACGTTGGAACGATAGAACGGGACAAGAAATACGAGTATGATGAAGAGGGGAAATTAACGCGGATTACAACATCCGGGTCTTTATTCGTTAAAGGTTTTATATGGAATGATGTCGCATTGAGGATGCTTCAGAATGGCGGGGATATATTCTCGTTTACCCATTCTTCCATATGGAATAATCTCAATGTAGATCTGTTTTATTTCCTTCTGTATGGGCTGTTTGACTGGGATGAGGATGCCTGTCTGCTGCAATTGACCGGTCTCCGTCCTTCCCATCTGCCGGATGAGATAAAATACAAAGAAGAGGTCTGGACACTGAACTATGAACGGGACCAATCCGGATACATCACGTTCATCTACATCAGTGCTCCGGACGGAAACCGTTATAAATGGCAAATCAACTATTACATTTAAGTATCTTTGATGTACTTTAAAGACATGGGAACGGATATTGGGGTTCAATGCAAAAACGTCTCCATGTGTCATTATACTTGTGAAAGAAATTGGGAAAATTATGTTTCCTTATCAGTTTTGAGAAAGGAAACGTAAAGTGATTGTCGAATGATTCAAAGAACAGTTCTATAAATTGTGTTAATAACGTACATTGTACTATATCAAAGGAAGGGGGATATTAAAAATGGGAATAATAACAGATTGTGGTACAGTTATTAAAGTTCGAATCATCAAATTGTTGTTCATTTATATATACAAACCGAATAAAACTAGTAGCTTTGTCAAAGCTACTATATTTTCAAGAAATAGAAAAAGCAGGACTGATTTCTAATGTGCTCAATGAAATAATACAGCAAAGTAAAGTTGAGTTTAATTACAAAGATGAATTATAAAAATAGCATATATGGAAGTTAATATCAAACAGGCGTTGAAAATGTTTTTCTCTAAATCATCATTTGAAATGATTTATTTTGAGGCATTTGCAAATGCTTTAGATGCTGATGCTACCGAATTTAATGTTGATATATCATTAAGTAATTATGGGGAATTACATAATTTGGTTGTAACACTTTCTGATAATGGTGTTGGATTTGATGATGTAAGATTTGGAAAGTTTTCAAAATTATTTGATGTTGAGGAACAGAGTCATAAAGGCTTAGGGAGACTTGTTTATTTATGCTATTTTGATAAGGTCCGGGTTCAAAGTGTTTTTGATAATTCAAAGCAACGAGTTTTTGAATTTAGGGAAACATTCAATGGAGAATCTTCCATAGCTAATATTGAATCAACGAATAATGGCTCGATTTTTAAAATGAGTGGTTTTACAGGAGAAAGGCTTGGTAAGAATGATTACATAAATCCACGTT
>CAZYJV010000047.1:4179-14414 GCA_964647845.1 uncultured Odoribacter sp. | reverse complement strand
AAAACCGATTCTTATAAATCGAGGTATTTCCCTTCCTTGTCGAAAGCGGCCAAAGCGGCGTTCACGCCCGGAGTGTCCTCTTTGTAGGTGACTCCGAACCACTTGGCTTCCGTCGGAATGACTTTGACCTGTGCCACCTTGTCTTTCAGCATCTGGTCCACTACCTTGGGAATATAGAATTCCGATTTCAGGTTGTCCTTATTCTTGGGGTAGAATTCGACGAACTGTTTTTCTATTTCGGCGAAAACAGCGGGAGTAAAGCCCCAGAAATTCATGGATACGACATCGTTGGGACTTAACGGTTTGTTCAGCTCCTCGTCCTTGATGCTGCCGTCTGCCTGCGTTCCGATTTTGGTGCATTCGGTAACGGCGGTCAGGTAATTCTTGGCGTCCACTTCGCAGATACCTCTGGAAACGGTCCCGTTTTCGGAAAGGGTGGCTGCCAGACGATAGCCGATCAGACAGAACTCTTTTTCATTCCGGTTGTCGGCCAGAAAATCGTGAGCCTTGACAAAAGCGTCGCTTCCGTAGAAATCGTCGGCATTCAGTGCGGCGAACGGTTCGTGGATAGCGTCTTTCGCACACCAGATGGCGTGGGCGGTACCCCAGGGCTTCTCTCTTTCGATAGGGGGCATGCCTCCCGGCAATTTGTTCATGTCCTGGTAGCAGTATGCGGTTTCCACCAGGCTCTCCGCATATTTCCCGACGAAATTTTTAAATTCTTCGGCAAAGCTCTCCCGGATAACGAACACGATTTTATCGAAACCGGCATGAACGGCGTCGTAGATGGTATAGTGCAACAATGCCTTTTTGTGAGGGCCGAGCGGGGTGATCTGTTTCAGACTGCCGAAACGGGAACCCATGCCTGCGGCCATGATCAGAAGGGTGGTCTTGTTCTTCATAATATTGGTTTTTAGTGTTGTTTCTTCTTGTGGATATAGCGGGCGAACACCTCCATGGCTTCGTATTCCGCCATACCTAATTTGTTGTAAATGTCCGCCGTATTGCGGTTGCGGTCTTCGGCTCTCTGCCAGAATTCACGGGGGTCATCGCCCGGGAATGCCGGACCGTTGTTCTGCGAGCCGTGTTTGTAGATGGCTTTCCGTTTGATAGACAATTCCGACGGACTGATGGGCACCGCCATGTCTACCTTTTCGATTTCCCATTCCATCCAGGCGCCTCTGTACCACCAGGTATAGCAGTCCTTGAACCATTCGTCGTCGCATACTACGTCGTAAGCGCGCAGAATGGCATCCAGGCATACGCCGTGCGTTCCGTGCGGGTCAGCCAAATCCCCGGCGGCATAAATCTGATGAGGCTTGATTTCCCGCAGCAGTTTTACGATGATGTCCACATCGGCCTGTCCCAGCGGGTTCTTCTTAACCGTACCGGTTTCATAGAACGGCAGGTTCAGGAAGTGTACATGGTCTTCCGGAACGCCCAGATAACGGTCTGCTCCGCGTGCTTCGGCACGGCGAAGAGCGCCTTTGAACGGCAGCAGTTCGTTCGGCTCGCTGTCTCCCGGCTTGCGGTTCGCAATCAATTGTTTTACTTTCTCGAAAGCGGCATCCATGGCTTTCGTATCGCCTCCCACCAGACGGGTGAAAGAGGCTGCGATGTCCATCTGCTGGTAGATATAGTCGTCCAGAACGGCGATGTTGCCGGAAGTCTCATAGGCGACATGTACGTCGTGTCCCTGTTCCACCAGGCGGGCGAACGTACCTCCCATGGAGATGACGTCATCGTCCGGATGCGGGCTGAAAATGATGACTCTTTTCGGATACGGATTCGCTCTTTCGGGGCGGGTGGTATCATCGGCATTGGGTTTGCCGCCCGGCCAGCCGGTAATGGTGTGCTGCAGGTCGTTGAATACCTGTATGTTCACTTTGTTGGAAGAACCGAACGTTTTCACCAGGTCGCTCATGCCGTAGTCGGCATAGTCTTTGTCCTCCACCTTCAGAATCGGCTTGTTGACCTTCTGGCACAACCAGATAACGGCTTTGCGGATAAGCTTGTCGTTCCATTCCACTTTGCTCACCAGCCACGGAAGATTGGCTCTGGTCAGTTCCTCCGCTGCTTTCTCGTCAATGAAGAACTGTACGTTGTGGTGAATCTGCAGGAAAGTGGCGGGCACTTTGTCCGTTACTTCTCCTTCTACGGTAGCCTTAATGATGGGGGCTTTCGGTTCTCCCCATGCCAGCAGTACGATTCTTTGGGCTTTCATGATAGTTCCTACCCCCATGGTAATTGCCCGGGTGGGGACATTGTCGATACCGTCGAATTCGTCTGCTGCATCTTTCATGGTCAGACGGTCTAAATAGACCATTCTGGTTTTGGAAGAAACAGGCGAGCCCGGTTCGTTGAATCCGATGTGTCCCGTCCGGCCGATGCCCAGAATCTGGAGGTCGATGCCGCCGGCATTTTCGATCTGCTGCTCGTAGCTTTTGCAGAATTTATCCACCTCGTCCGCTTTCAGCGTCCCGTCCGGAATATGGATGTTTTTCGGATCGATGTCGATGTGGTCGAACAGATGATGGTGCATGAAATAGTGGTAGCTGTGCTCGGACTCCTTCGCCATCGGGAAATATTCGTCCAGATTGAACGTGATTACATTCTTGAATGATAATCCTTCCTCTTTGTGCATCCGCACCAGTTCTGCATACAGTTTGATGGGGGAAGAACCGGTAGCCAGCCCCAATACGCATTTTTCATTTTTTGCGGCTTTGGACCGAATGAGTCCGGCGATCTCTTTAGCAACGGCTTTTACGGCGGTTTCCGGGGATTCTGATATCTCTACCGGAATCTTTTCATACCGGTCTGCCCCTTCGCCTTTTGCGATGTAAGTTGTCATCATAATATCAAGTTTTTATTTGTTTATAGATTGTAATATCCTTAGTATAAAGAAAAATTGCTGTCCGAGTCGTAATATAAATGTTTCATCACCACCATCAGCGTTCCCATAATCGTGGAGTGCGAATTCAGATTGCTCAGTTTGATCTCGCACTGGTTCTTCAAACGGGTGAGCGTGTATTTGTTCAGTATTTGCTGGATGGGCATCGTGATCAATTCCCCTGCATCTGCGATTTCTCCGCCGATGACCAGCACCTGCGGATTGAAGAGGTGAATCAGGGTGGATATGCCTTCCCCGATTTTCTCTCCGGCATTCTGAAGCAGGTCGATGGCGAAAATGTCGTCCTGTCGGGCCGCCCGGATAATAGTCGCCAGAGTTACTTCCTTGTCTCCCGCCAGTGTCCGGATGGCTGTCGTCACGTTTTTCGCGATGGCCTCATTCGCTGCCTTCACGATGCTCCGTCCGGAAGCGACCGTCTCCAGACATCCGATTTTCCCGCAGTAGCATTGTTCGCTCAGCCCTGAAATCCGGATATGTCCGAATTCCCCTGCCATGCCCTTGTAACCGGTGTACGGCTGGGAATTCAGGATCATGCCCAGTCCGATGCATTCGTTGACACTGATGCATAAGGCATGGGGCACTCCTTTGGCTACGCCGAAAGTGTGTTCGGCGATGGCCATGATTTTGGAATCGTTGTCTATGAATACGGGAATGCCTAATTCTTCCTCGAGCACCTGTTTGATGCTGCGGTCTTCGTAGGTGAAATAGGTATAGGACGTCCCGTCGCTGTCGATCAGTCCGGGGATGGCGAATCCCGCTACCTTGATTTTGGAATAGGGGATATTCAATTCCGAGAGCGTCTGGTCGATTTTCTCCCGGATGTGTCTGATATTTTCTTCGTTGCTCTTTCCCTCCTCCAGGATGGAAGGATAAACCTTGATCTCTCCGATGACCTCTTTCCGCAAATTGAAGATGGCGATCTTCAGATGGATCCGTCCGACATCCACGCCCATAATGTAAGTGGCGTCCGGATTGAGAGAGAATATATGCGGCCGCTTTCCGCCGATGGAAGCTCCCTGTCCCTGGTCGGTCACCCATCCCTCGTCGATTAACTCCTCGATCATCCGGCTGATGGTCGGAGTGGTCATATTTGTTAAACGGCAAATTTCCGGTTTGGAAAGTTCTCCCATTTTGTAAAGAAAACCGATAATATCCTTCTTTTGCTGGTATCTTTTTTCTTTCAGGCCGGGTAGAGAATTTTTAGTCGTCTGCATGTATTGTTCTGATTATACCATTACAAAAGTAGAAAAACTTACTAAAAAAATTATTTAAGAATGAATTATTTTTAAAATAGGTGAAAAGAAGGGGGTAAAAGCGACAATCCCCCGGAAATTTTTCCGGGGGATTGAAAGTAAAACCGTAAAACGGACGGATCAGAAATCGGAAATATCGATGGATTCCACTCCGTCCAGATTCTCGATGTTCAGCAATGACGCTCCCCACGTTTCCAACAGAAGTTCATACATCCCGTTCTCGGAATAGTCATGAATCAGTAGCGGGCTGTACGACTCGCTTGTATGGTCTCCCCAATATACGATCCCATTCACCTTTTCGGCTCCGCTCAACAGGGGCGCTACGGCACGGTTTCCGGAATAAGTCAGTTTCAACAGTCCGTATCCTCCCAATTGCGAATTGTTTCCTTCTTTATCCAAGGAAATCTTTTCGGTCAGGTCGGGCAAAGCGATGACTTTATCGTCAGTCATGACCAAACGGAATACATACTTCATTCCGGCATCGATTTTTTCTTCCGGCAGGAATACGCTGTATTCCCTGCCGTCCACCGTTAAGATTACCGAAACATTTTTCCCGTCTGCGGCAAACGGCAGAGAAAACATTTGCGGCAGTTGTGCCGTCCAGCCTTCTTGCGCGATCTGTTTATCCGCGACAATACTGTACTCTCCGCTGTTTGTGTTGCTGATAACTCCAGAGGAGACATCCAGCGTCCCGTTTACGGGAATATTCACAACCTTTACAGAGGCAAGTTTCCCTTCTCCGGTGTATCCTTCTTTGGAAATATTAAAAGCGATTATGGACAGGGCATGCTCCATTTTCAGAACTCCTTCGGGCGACGAATAGGATACTGCGACGGCATCGCCCGAATACAGATAATCCGTTTGTGACGCCGCATCGACAGGGATGGCTGTCGGAGCGGTCTGGTCACCGCTATACGGATAAAAAGCGAACAGATAAGCGGCTTCCTTCTCTTTGAACTCAACCGCGGGAGATATTTTCCAGTTCCCGCTTTCCAGAGACGCGGAGACTCCGGAGACAAAATCCCCCGACCCGGCAGACGCTTCGGTCTTGAGATAGAGATTCATCCTGTCTCCTGATGAAAAAGTGGTCATGACGGCCCTTGTCTGAATGGTCGTGGAGATGGAGAGCCCGACACTTGCCGGTTCTGCATCCACGCCTTTTTTATCGTTGCTGCAGGCTCCGCACACGGCCAATCCGACAAATGATATTATTTTTACAAATGCTTTCATATCGTCTATTCTTTAGTAATCAGAAAATTCAATACGGTTTTCAGGTTGTCCTCCTTCTTCCACTTGATCTTTTTTTCTTTCAGAAATTGTTTCCAGGCATTTATACGCTCGTCCCCCACGACGCCTTCCGCTGATTTCTTATTGGCATCCATTTGTTGCCCGTCGATGATAAAATAATATTCGGTCACCAATGGAATTTCAGAACCCTCCTTCTTCTCCTGAAGCATCTTCCCGAGCTCCGGTCTGTTCAGACCGCCCAGATCGATAGATGACAGATCCCGAGCGGAAGAAGAATTCAGGCTGGCACCGTATGCACCGGTTCCCGTAAACATAAAATCGAAATCGCCGCGAATCAGTTTCACTAACATGCCCTGATTCTTCTCTTCCACGATTTTCATCAGTTTATGGTCCGACGAGCAGTAAACATCTTCGCCTATGGTCACCCTGGAAATAGTTTTGTCCGTACTCTCAAAAATCCTTCCGTCCGGGGAGATATAATGGAGAACATTTCCCCATAAATGCACGTTCAATTGCAGTTCCTTCGTTTGACCGTCCGGAAATACGACCGTGCCGGGAATGAAATTTTCATACAGATAGGGCCAGCGCGTCGTCGGGGCGTATTGTGCCTGCGTTTCCCATAGACAGCCGAAGAATACGATAAAAAGAAATAGTCTCATTCTTTTTTGTTTTGGGTTATTATTTTAATCTCCTTGTGGCCGCTTGCATTCGTCAGTCTGAGGATACAGTAGTCCGCATCGACCTCGCTCAAAGAGATGGTCTCGGTGTCTCCGGCGGCAAGAGTTCCTTCCGCGATGACGTCTTCCGAAGAGGTGTACAGCAAGAAAGAAACCTGTTTTAACGAAGTAAGCGACAATTCCTGTTTTGTCTTGTCATAGCCCAGAGCCACATTTGAAGCCGGCGATTCCGCCGTTTCCGAGGCATCCGTCACGTAGATAGTGAACGTTTTGGATAGAGAGGCTTTGTTTTGTGTATTCGTGACGGTTATTTCGATAGTCCAGTCTCCGTCCTCCTTGTCGAGTACTTCCGTCGTTTTCAGATCCCCTTCTTCAATGATGAAAGGGGCCTTTATGTAGTCGTGCAAAACAATGCTGTATTCTCCCCGGATTGAAAATTCATATTCGGGATTCGCGGCTTCGCTGTCTACGGAGATTGCTCCGATGACCGTTCCGGCAGGCTGCTTTTCTTTTACGGTCGCATTGGAAAGCAGAATGTCGCTCGGCCTGTCCGAAGGCGGACGGATGCCTACCACCACCCCTTGCTGGGCGGTATAGTCCATCCCCATCGTATTGTCCCGCAGACCGTCTATCGGGAAATATCCGTTGTTTGAACCGCCCCATCCCCAATTGACGTGAAAAAACGTACCGTCATAACCGTCCAGGTTAAAGCAGTGGCCGTACCCTTTCTTTAGGTCTGCGCCGCTGTAACAAACTGCCCGTCCGGCTTTCAGTTCGTTTAAAATAAGCTGTTCCCAGTCTCCGTCATAATTCGTTCTTGAATAAAACTTCACGGAAGAGGGATAACCGAAATTCCGTACCAGCGCTTTCGGAATATAGGAAGTCTGCGTGCCGGAGCCGTCTACGCCGTAATTCATGTCGATGGACACACCGCAGTGATAAAGCAGACGGGCGACTTCCACCTTGCCGTTGGCACCTGTCATAATTGCGTTCCAGTCGTAGGCGGGCTCCTGGTCGTAGTCGATATACAGGGTGCCGTACGTCGGACTGACATAGCTGTACTGTCCCTGAGGTTTCGCCGGATACTGGACAACGCTCATGGCTTGCGCCATAGCTACCGCCACGCACCCGACCACTGCCGTCCCGTTCGTATTCGAAGGGCAGAATTGGTTATAAGGTTTTCCCTGATTCCAATTGACCGTTATCAGTGGGGAAATTTTATCCGTTACGGCACGGGTTGCGGGTTGCTGTCCCAGTGTCTGCCATTTTTCATGACGGGCTCCCTGTTGACGGGCATGAAAACGTATCTGTTCGTCATATCCGTTCAACCATGCCTTTACATTCTCAGGCTGTCCTTCACTCCGGAAGGTCCCTTTCGGCGAATACCCCAACACGGGGGTAGACATATCGTCCGCTGCAATCAGAACCCAACCTTGCGGAGCAAATTGTATGATATAATAGGATTTTTCTCCCTTATACGTGACTTCTTTCACAGTTTGTACATTGCCTTGAAATCCCGGCACATATTGTCCCATGACTGCTATCGCTGCATTTGTCGCAACGTCCCTGCTGACTTCTTTTGCTTGCAACGCCGCAAAGAGCCATAAACAAAACAGAAATAAAATACACTTTTTAGTCATGACAGAAAAAATAAAAACCCTTCCCCCTCTTTTTAGAGGAGAAAGGGTCTTGATTATTACTGATTATTTACGGATGTACGAAAGGTTTTGCACATTTATTTTGGCAACTTTTCGTAATGTATTTGTTGAGGCAGCTGTTGCAGGAGTCGTCTCCGTAGCAGGGGATAACGTCGCTGTTGAAGCTCTTACCCACCATCCGATAGGTTCTGTAAAATCTTCATTAAAAGCTAATACACCAAAGTCCGTTGAAACAATTGTTCCGTCGGCATTTACGGTAAATTCGATTTCATCCGCTTCTGTTAACGAATAAGTAATCAAACCGTAGGTTGTACCTTTTAATTCCGCATATCCTAATTCATAGAATGTTCCGACATAAAATTTACCGGTGGAAATATCATACCGACCGAGAAGTTCAGAGCCTTCTAAGAATAGGTCATAGATAATTACGCCATTTTCTTCTTCCGGATCCTCCTCGATAGTTACGGTACCGCCCTCATAGAGTTTTTCATTAGAAGCAGAAACATACGTAAAATCAAAACTACCCAATACCATTTCTTTTGTCATGGCAAAGAATTTCCACCAGACTTTCTCTGATGTATAGGCGGCATTCGGGTTGCCATAAACATCCGTAAAGGCTCCTTCGGAGATTTCTATCTTTACGACATCTCCGGGCATCGGAGCGGAAGGCAGACTAAAGGTTACTTTATTGCCGGAAATGTGCCATTGTTCGGCTGTCAGTTTTATAACGGAAGACTGGATTTCTCCGGAGTACACAATGGAAATCGCGCCTGCTTTTACATTCTTTTCATTTCTGTATAGGTCAAAATCCATTGTAATCTCTCCCTCGAATTCTTCCCATTTCGGGAAAACGCTTTCTGCAACAGGAGCGGTGACATTCGAATCGGCGATTACAAATGCTTCTTGTGCATTCTGTACATAAACACCTGCAAATTTACCTGTCGTGGTATTTAGTCCGCTCTTAAGAGCCCGGCATTCGTTACCGTAACTGTCCTTAAAAGCACCGGCTTCCCAAGAATATGCGACAGTCGCACCTGCCGGAGTTTCGGGGGCAGTAAATGTCACGACGTTTTCTTCGATGCTTACCGTAAAATCGCCTTCCTCCAATACTACCGGATTGGCTAATTCCCATTCCTTATAGTATTTTGCGGAAATTGCGCCTTCCCCGAGCACGACCGGTTCGGAAAAGGTCACAGCAACAGCTTTATTCGCAGCATCTCCCTTAGATGTTTTGAGAGCCGGTACACTTCCGTCCGTCGTGGTTGCACTCGCAGTGGCGATTTCTCCTGTCATACCCTTATCGCTGGCAGCTACAGCATAAATCTGATAAGTGGTGTTCGGTTCACAAAGAGGTGCACCTTTGGCATCATACATATCGCAGGTATAAGAGGTTGCGTCTGCCGCTTTCAGAACATTCCCTGTAAGGCCGCTGTAATTCCCTTTCAGCAAGGAAGCGGCATTCAGCTGTTGCGGGGCATTTCCTTTCGCTACGACGAACGAATAATATTGCACTCCCTTGGCGGGGGTTATGGTAAAGGTAAATGCGGAATCGCTTGTAGCTGTCACCTCGATGGAAACAGAGGGACCGTCACCGTACTTTTCTACTACCGGATCGTCGAAATCGGTACAGCCGACGAAACCCATTCCGGCAAGTAATAAACTGTATAATATCTTTTTCATATTCATTTATTTTAATTTATTTTTTCCAAACAGATCCACTCATCATGATTTCATACCAACTGTTAGTTGCCGCTTCGTCAGTATAAATATGTGAACCGAACCAGTCCTGAATAGTAATGGTCCCGTCTTCTGCAATAATGCCGGTAATGTATCCTCCTGTCGGGATATCCTCTTCTCCTTCTTCTCCGTAGAAACCGTCCAAAAGGACATGGGGATATGATGAAACCTTGGCGATTTCTTGACCGACAGGAATATGGATTTCCGTTTTTTCTGCATTAACGGTTCCATACACTTTCTGATTGCTTGCTCCGGGAACAAGATTGCCTATCCAGACTTTGGAAAGGTCTTCCGCATCTTTTTCAATGGTAAGTTGCCATTCCAATTCTCCGTTCCAAATGGATTCTCCGGTACCGGTAAGACTACCTAAAATAAACAGTAACGGATGCTCGTCATCTTCAATGGTTACATTGCATGTTTTGCTGCTTCCCAAATTGACATCGGCAGGATTTTTCAGAGCAATGCTCAATTTTACATCTCCGTTAAACGTTTCATTGTCGATAATATTCAACGTAATGAATTGTGTCGGGGCGTCCTTCGTAAAAGATAACGTATGGGAAGTATTGGCGATGGTGTAATGAGTGCCTTCCACCGCTGCATTTGTTCCCTCTGCCGTGATTTCAAAATCAACAGTTGTGGAAATACCCGACAAAGAAGTTAACAAGATGGGAATCTCAAGCGATCCCTTATTTTCTCCAACGCTCATGGTTGTATTGGTAAACGCAACAAAAGCGTCGGTGTCGCTGAATTT
>CAZYJV010000047.1:2447-4079 GCA_964647845.1 uncultured Odoribacter sp. | reverse complement strand
CCGCGGACATCTCCGTCCTCATAAAGATTTACCAGATCCATTGTTGCGCATACATCCCCGCTGCCGTCCGGACCGGTAGTGATATAAGACACGCCTTCCCAGCCGGAACCGTCCCAATATTCATTCTTTTTGGAACCATACACCTCAAAAATGATTTCTCCTCCTGCCGGAGCTGCGGAAGCCGTAAACATCGCTTTGTAAGCGGCCTTATCCGCCAGCGTATATTTGCCGCAGTTGATAACCTTCGTGGCATAATCCGCACAATTCTGCCATTGTCCCATATAGAGATAAACACGGGAGAGCAAAGCCTGAACCGCCGGTTTGCTCACGGAAGCGGCTGCATCCGTAACACCTTTGCGGACATAACCGTCACTCATCAACGCCTCTGCTTGGAGCAAATCTTCCACAATCTGCCCGAACACTTCTTTCACACTATTGCGGGCGGGCAAACCGTTTTCCGTCACCAATACCACAGGGATACCGGGACTTTCCGGTGCATGGGTATAAGGCTGTGCATAGGTAATGACCAGGTCGAAGTGACATAAGGCACGAATGAACAACGCTTCCGCCATAACATTGTTAATCTGTTGTGCAGTGACATCCGAACTCTCTTTCCCCTCTAAATTGTTGATTACATTATTGGCCCATGAAATTACATAATAAGCGTATGACCAGATCGGGGAGGTGGAACTTGGATTGAAATTCCACAGCGGTTCGCTTAAGTAACGGCCGGAACCTGACAGCATAAGCGGATTTTTTGCATTACCGCCGCGCAACTCCGAATCCAGGAAGAAATGTCCGCCATACCAATAATAACTCTGGAATGGAGAGTAAAGGGCGGCACCGGCAGCATCAATACTTGAATATTTGGACAAAGTCAGCTCGTTGCTTTGCTTCAATACCGGTTCTTCGTTAAGGAAATCGCTGCAGGACGTAGTCACTCCCAAAGCAAGAACCGTTAATCCCATTAATATTTTTTTCATATTCAGATTTCTTTTAATTGGTTAATTAAAATGTCAGATCCAATCCGACTACAAACGTTTTGGTAACAGGATAGATACCGTATCCGAGACCGTCTATACCTCGTTCCGGATCCCAGAAATTGACATCGTGGAACGTATAAAGGTTCAATGCGCTCGCATACACTTTGGCACTGCCTAAATGAATCCTGTTCATGATGTGTGTCGGCAAAGTATAAGACAAGGTAATATCCTTAATCCGGAAATAATCGCCTTTTTCAATCCAGCGGTTGGAGCCGAAGCTGTTGGAATTGGAAGCATTGCCTGCCACCGGTTTCGGATTGCATCCCGTATCGCCCGGTTTCTTCCAGTAATTCAGAGCGCTCTTGACCTGGTTATTATTCATGGAGGCACCGTCGGAAGATATATACTGGTTCTCTATGATCATCACCTTGTTGCCGCCTTTGAATTCTCCGACAGCGCTCAAGGCGATGCCTTTCCAGCTGACCGTTGTGTTGATACCGCCGGTATAAGTCGGTTCGGGGCTGCCGCTCTTCACCCATGCCGCAGCATTATAATCGTTTGACAACTCGCCGCTTTCGGTTCTCCACAATGCTTCTCCGTTAACAGGGTTTACTCCGTAATAGTCTTTCAGATAGAAAGTAAACAGCTT
>CAZYJV010000047.1:0-2347 GCA_964647845.1 uncultured Odoribacter sp. | reverse complement strand
TTCGTCAGCAGCATATCCGTCGTTTTACGCGAGTACACGTCGATGCTGCCGGAAAAGCGTTTCAGGAAGCGGAAATCGATACCTGCATTCCAGGAATAGTTCTTTTCCCACGAAAGATCCGGATTGGCGGGCGTTGAAGGACGCATACCGGTGACACCGTTGTAGGCGGAAGAAGTATAGGTACCGAACTGCTGGTAATTTGAAATATTGTTGTTACCGTTCAGACCGTAGCTACCGCGAACCTTTAACAGATTCAGCCAGTCCACATTCTTCATGAAATCTTCATTGTGGAGGTTCCATGAAGCACCTACTGACCAGAAAAGTCCCCACTGGTTATTTTGTCCGAACAAAGAACTTCCGTCATAACGTACGGATGCCTGCAGATAATAGCGGGAATCGTAATTATAATCGGCGATGCCGAAGAAAGAAAGCATGGTCGTTGTTCCGACACCGTAGTCTATGTCGAATGTCGCTGAGTTACCCGAAGTATGATACGGAATATCGGGATTCAGATCGTCTGAATACTGATACTGCTGCCAGGCATGATCGTGTATGGCTTCCTGACCTGCCAGAACACGCAGATTGTGTTTGCCAAAAACATCCTCATAACTGATCGTATTGGACGTTGTCAATACGCGGTACTGGGTTTCTGTCGTTTGTAATATAGGATAACCGGCGTTGAAATTGTGTGCCTCGTTCGCCCAATAGCGGCGGCCTTCGTTGAAACTCATTTCAATGGCATCCGTCGTTTTAAGCGTCAGCTGTTTAATAGGCTTCCATTCCAGGTAGATATTACCGTTAAAACGGTATTTCTTTTCCCACTGATCATCGTATTTTGCCGTAGCCCGGGGATTCTGGTTCGAGTTTTCGGAAATCTGGGTATAATGCGAACCGTCTGCGTTATACGCCGGAGTCCAGGGTAAAATCATCATCCCGGCAAAAGCAGGGTTTGAATAATACAAACTTTGCATCGGCACGTCCTCGCTGTACATATAACCGGCATTAAAACGCACTCCGGTCTTTAAATGCTTGTTCAATTCATGATCTACATTTACACGGAATTGTATTCTCTCGAAATCGACTCCGTAGAAAATACCTTCATTTTCATGGTAAGACAAAGAATTATAATATTTCGTCTTACTGCTTCCTCCGGACATATTGATTTCATACTCCTGCATGGTCCCCAGACGGGTCAGGTGATCCATCCAGTTCGTTTGCGGACGGGTCAGTAATTCATAAGGACGATAATAGGAAGAACCTCCCGTAGGATCATTCGGGTCCCGGCCTGCGTTGATAACGGCCTGCCGCTGGTAATCAAGCAACTGCCTGCTGTTCATGATACCGAAATTATTGTCATTGGCCAAAGAAGAGACTCCGTATTTGGCACGTACCGTAAATTTGCTCCGGCCTTCTCTTCCGGATTTGGTCGTAACCAGAATCACTCCGTTGGCTGCACGGGATCCGTATACGGCAGCTGCCGCAGCATCCTTCAATATCGTAATGCTCTCGATATCGTTCGGATTGATCATGGCAATGGGATTGCTCGTATTTACCAGGTCTGCATCGTCACCGCTCATAATGGCAACACCATCCACTACGTACAACGGATTGTTACCGGCGTTGATAGAACTGGTACCGCGGATACGGATGCTCGTGCTTGAACCCGGTTGTCCTGAACTTTGGGTGATCTGCACACCGGCCATTTTACCGGATAACATTTTATCGAGAGAAGTTGCAGGGATATCGGCCAATTGTTCTGCCGAAACGGAAGCGATGGATCCCGTTTTTGCCTCACGTTTGGTTGTACCGTATGCAACAACAACAACCTCTTCTAACGCTTCGCTTGCGGACTCCAGTTCCACATAAATATTCGTCTGGCCCTTTACGGCTACTTCCTGCGGTTTCATACCGATGAAGCTGAATACCAGCACATCGTCGTCATTCACACGGAGGGCGAATTTTCCGCTGACATCCGTAGCCACACCTGCTGAAGGATTACCTTTCACTACGACAGACACTCCCGGTAGAGGAGATTTGTCGTGCTTGTCGACAACCGTACCGGTTATCTCCCGCGTCTGCGCAAAACATATCTGCAATCCCATGAAGCACAGGAGTGCAAATAGTCCAATCAATTTTCTCATACATTTTAATTTTAAGTTAGACATATTTAGGCTGTTTTGTTTCCCGAATGTTAAAATATGTATCAAATCGCCGCATTTTCTGTTAAATTTTTCTTAAAACCACACCTGTTTTGAAGAGTGATACCTGCTTGGTAAGCATGGGATAAAATGGAAAAGCAGACAGAAAATCTATAAACAAAATAAAAAGAGAGAAGTTAATAGCGACG
>CAZYJV010000046.1:13277-14498 GCA_964647845.1 uncultured Odoribacter sp. | reverse complement strand
TTTATTTCCGGGCATACCGGCTGTAATGCGATTGATGCAGCCTCAACCGCTACGAATATCATTCATACCGGACAGCCGAAGCATTATTCCGGTTTGTTTTTTACCAATACTTCAACGACTGCGGGAGCAAAAACAGGCCACGGACAGGTGCGGATTACACCGTTGAATTGAAAAAGTTGAAAGCGTTGAAGAGTTGAAGAAGGTTGAAAGGAGCGATTCTTTTCAACCTTTTTTCTTTTCAACTTGTTTTAATACCTTTGCACGCAAAGTAGGACTGAGTTAACAGAACACGGGTATGGTGCCGGAAGAGCTGAAAAATATAAGGATAGAGGATTATTCGTATGAACTGCCGGAAGAGCGGATTGCCAAATTTCCTTTGGCGGACCGGGAGTCTTCCAAATTATTGCTGTACGAGGGGGGACGGATAGAGGAGAGGAATTTTCACGATGTCCGCCGTATCTTGAAGGCCGGGCAGACGTTGATATTCAATAATACGAAAGTGATTTATGCCCGTTTGTTTTTTCAGAAAGCGACAGGGGCCCATATCGAGGTGTTTTGTCTGGAACCTTTTGCTCCTGCCGATTATGCGGTGAATTTCGCGTCCTGCTCTTCGTGCGACTGGAGCTGTATGGTCGGTAATCTGAAGAAGTGGAAGGAGGGGACGATCTCGTGTGTTTTCGACTATCGGGGGAAGCCGGTGACGTTGCAGGCGACGAAGCTGGAGGTGAAAGCCGGCGGTGAAGTCATCGTCCGTTTTTCATGGGATGCCGCGCTGTCTTTCAGCGAAGTGCTGGAAGGCTGCGGAAGAATACCGATTCCGCCTTATCTGAACCGGGAGTCGGAGGAGTCCGATAAGGTGCGCTACCAGACGATTTATTCCAAAAAGGAAGGCTCTGTCGCAGCCCCGACAGCGGGTTTGCATTTTACGGAAGCCATTTTGAAGGATCTGGCAGCGCAGGGGGTGCATACCGAAGAATTGACGCTGCATGTGGGAGCGGGGACTTTCCGCCCGGTGAAAGCGGAGACGATCGGAGGACACGATATGCATACGGAACATATCGTGGTCGCCAAAAAACTGGTGGCGGCTTTGAGGGATAAGAGCGCGGAGGTGATTGCCGTCGGGACTACCTCCGTCCGGACGCTTGAGAGTCTTTACTGGATGGGGGTGAAACTCCTGGAGGGCTATGAGGACTTCAACAGCGTTTCGCAATGGGAGTGCTA
>CAZYJV010000046.1:4849-13177 GCA_964647845.1 uncultured Odoribacter sp. | reverse complement strand
TTCCGCTTTCTGAGCTACGGAGACAGCAGTTTATTGTGGATAAAGAAATAAATGTCGCCATGTTGAATCTGACCTTGCCGCCCTTTGAATACAAACTCGGGAAACAGAACGGAATGCCGGTGATTTTTGATGTCATCCGGAGGAAGTATGTGGCCTTGACTCCGGAGGAGTGGGTGCGGCAGCACGTGATTCACTATCTGATAGAGAAAAAGCGGTATCCCCGAACCTGGATTGCGGTGGAGAAAGAGATCGACCTGTACGGGTTGAAAAGGCGTTTCGACATTGTCTGCTATGATAAAAAATCGGAGCCTTGTCTCATTGTAGAGTGCAAGGCCCCGACTGTCGCTTTGTCGCAGTCGGTGTTCGACCAGGTGTTTCGCTACAATCTGGTGCTGGCGGCTCCCTATGTGGCGATAACCAACGGGGTGACGCATTATTGCGGCCGACTGAATGAAGACAGGACGTTTTCCTTCCTGCCCGATTTCCCTTCTTTCTAACCCTGTTTATCGAAGTAATCTTCCAACAGGTCGAATGCGGCTGTGAAAGAGCTTAGCTCGTTATTCAGCACTTTTTCCTCCGCCTGTTTTATCTTTTCTTTTTCGTGCTGGTAAAAACGGTTTTTCAGTTGCTCGTTGATGGTTTCGTACATCCAGTATTTGGCCTGTTCTCTTCGTCTGCCGTCGAAATAGCCGTTTTGTTGCGTTTCGCTGCAATAGTGCAGGATGTTTTCCCAGATGGCGCCGATGCCCGTCCGTTCGTATGCCGAGCAGGTCATGACCTGGGGCGTCACGCCCGATTCGTGCGGGGGGAAGAAATGCAGCGCCGTTTGCAGCTGCACCTTTGCCAGTTCCGCGCGTTGTATATTGTTGCCGTCGGCTTTGTTGATGATAATGCTGTCCGCCATTTCCATGATGCCGCGTTTGATGCCCTGCAGTTCATCGCCCGCTCCGGCGATTTGCAGCAGCAGGAAGAAGTCCACCATCGAATGGACGGCTGTTTCGCTTTGTCCCACGCCTACGGTCTCTATCAGAATGATATCGAATCCCGCCACTTCGCAGAGAATCATCGCTTCCCGCGTTTTTCGCGCTACCCCGCCCAACGAACCGGCGGAGGGAGAAGGACGGATATAGGCTTTCGGGTCGCACGAAAGTTCCTCCATCCGGGTTTTATCTCCTAATATACTCCCTTTGGAGCGTTCGCTGCTGGGGTCGATTGCCAGCACGGCGATCCGGTGGCCCTGGCCGGTCAGGTATTTCCCGAAACTCTCGATAAAGGTGCTTTTCCCGGCTCCCGGTACGCCCGTAATGCCGATCCGGACGGAATTGCCCGAAGAGGGAAGACAGCGCTTGATGACTTCCTGTGCGATGAGCTGGTGCTCCGTCCTGGAACTCTCCACTAAGGTAATGGCTTGGCTGAGAATATTAATGTCCCCTTTCAGGATGCCTTCGACATAATCGTCCGTCGTCAGCGTTTTTTTCTTGATAAACTTCAGGCGGGCGGCGATATTCGGATTCATCGCCTCCGGCTGTTCGATACCCCTGTTTACTTTCAGTCCTTCGTATTCCGGTGAATTCTCAGGATGCTCTATACATTCCGACATTATTTTTATTTTTTCTTATAAAGGCAAAGATAATAATTAAAAATGAGAGTAAGATCGGGCGGTTATTGCCGTTTTGTCATGATACGGCTAATTCGTGGTCGAGTTCGTTCTTTACTGCCCGATTGACAAATTCATTAATAGTGGTGCCGGTAGCTTCCGCCATCGCTGCAACACGGCTATGTAAATCCGAAGTCATTCTTACCACAAATTTGCCGCTATACGGTTTAAGGGGTTCTGTTCCGGATTCTTTGCACATTTCGAGGTAGTCGTCGATACCTGCCATGAAATCTTTTCGTAGTTCCTGAATGGTGTTGCCTTCGTAGCCGATATGTACTTTTTTCAACCCTTGCACTTTACCGAAAAGACAATCGTCTTCTTCGCTGAATTCGACAGAACCGATGTAACCTTTGTATTTTAAAACTCCCATAATCAAATCAGTTTATTGTCTTTTAGAAAATCGATCATCTGTTTGATCGCGTAAGACTTGAATGAGTTTGCCGGATGCGGCTTATGAAGCAAGTATGCAAGTGAACCTTTGACGAATTTTGCACGAGAACCCGATGTCTTGCCTTTGTTGTCAGTGGCGAAACCTAATGCTCCGAATAATGCCGCTGCCTCCTCAAAGGTGAAGTCTTTCGGGCAGGTCAGTAACCTTGCAATCAGCTTCTCTTTTTTACTCATTTTATTCTCTTTTGGCAAAGATACTAAATTTAGTACTAAAAACAAAATAAATCAGCCGATAGTTTTATTCGATAGGGAAATATTTATTTCCATCGCACTTCGTTGTCTTCGTACGTGAAGATCCGCTCGATACGCTGCGTCCAGCGGCAATTCCGCAATTGATACAGCGCGTGGGAGGGAACGTCGGTGAAACGCAGCCAGTGGCCGCTGCCTCGTTGCCTGCCGCAGGAGTGCCAGTCGCCTTCCTGCCAGTAGAATAATTCATATTCCGTATCCGGCAGGATTCCGTTGAGGGTATAAAAGGCATAGTCGATGCGGTTCAGACGATACGCTTGGCCTAAATCGAAATCGATAATGCGGGGGGCGCCGTTGCGGATTTTTCCCTTGAAACAGGAGGCCGCCAGACCGTCAGTCAGATGTTCTGTCCGGTCCGCTTTCGAAAGGGGCGTGTAATTGCACCGGAGGATGCTTGACGGAAGCGGGGCGGAGCGGTCAGCCGTGTAGAAGCGGATGTCTCCGGCGGCGAAGGTGTCGCAGGGGCAGATTAACCGGATATAGCGGTAACTGCGGGAAAAATCCGCCGGTAATTTTTCCGCCTCTGTGGATACGGATGCCGGGATTTCGCCCAGTGTATCGGCGGAGGAAAAATCGGGCGAATTGCTTCCGAGAAAGCGGCTGTGTGTCAGATAAGCTTTTTCCCGTTGGTTTTTTGCGTAGAACCCGACACCGGTAACTTGATTGACGGCCAGGGTCTGGAGGTTTCCCCGGGGTGTCAGCACCTCCATGCTGTTGTCCGGCCGCAGGTGAAACGGATCGCCGGCGGGAATGATCTCTCCGTCCCGGTAGAAAGCGGGAAGGTAAACGATGTCCTTACCCATGCCCTCGAACGTCGCTTGGTCTCCCCGGATTTCCCCGTACTGCACGGGATGCCACTGCTGGTACCCGAATACGCACAAATAGGCGTAGTAGGTCTTTTCGGGTACTTCCGGGAGGCGGATGGTAAGATTCACCGTATCGAAATATTCGGCGGAAACGTCTTTCTTTTTGTAATTCCTGAAAAGCGGCGGAACATCCTCGCTTCTGACACGTTTGTCGGCAGCAGGTGCTGCCGGGTGGCTGGAATAGGTGTGCCGGTACACTTTCGGCAGCCGGAAACTTCCCCAGCCTTTGTCATAGGTCCTGTTATTATATATCCGTTTGTACTTCCACCGGTCGTCATCCCAGAAAGATTCGAAAGCATACGATCGTCCGTCGATGACGGCGACATTCCAGGAATGCGAATTGTTGCGGTTTCCCCAGGCGGGGACGAAATCTACGGCGGCTGCGATGCCCAGAGAGGACAACAGTATGGAATTAAACCAGCAGCGGTGCTCGCACAGGCCTTTGCCCAGATATTCCAGGACCGAAGCCGAAGGAATGGGGATGCTGTTTCCATAGAAACGCGTGTGGGTGATGTGACGGTAGAGATACAGCAGGCTGTCCGTCTCGCGGATGAAAGCGGGAATGCCTTGCCGGGCCACAGAATCATTCCCGTAGAAAAGGCCGCGGTGTCGGCGGTAAAAAGTCCGTCTGGCGGAATCTGCCGTAATGCCGTTCTTCCGCCGGTAGGGCAGTATGTATTCGCAAAACTCTTCGAATGAACAGTTGCGGCAGTATGCGTTTTCCCGCCATGCCCGGAAAGCGTTTTCCGTTTCCTCGATCAGATAATCGCAGGTGAGGTGGCGCACATCCGGTATGCCGCATTCTTCCAGAGCCGGAAGCAGGGGGCCTTTCCGCTGCCACAGCGAATCGGTTTTCTTGCCGAGGGCGGGGTATCGGTTCGGATAGCGGACGATCAAGTCGTGGTAGTCGTCGTAAAACTGTTTGTAAGATTGCAAAAAACTGTCGTCCGGACCCCAGCAGCCCGGCATGTTCCGGATGAGGAAGCGGACGGCCTTGTATTTCAGGCTGTCGCCTGACGCGGGGTCGTAATATCCCAGCGCCTTTTCAAGTTCGCTCCGGTTCTCTCCGGCGAGTAGCAAAGCCGCTTCCAGTTGCTTTTCCTCCGGAGTCTGGCAGGCGAAGCAACACAGCAACAGGGCGATGCTCCAAAGTGCATTAAGAAGGAAGCTGTTCATACAATTTCTTTAATTTATGCTGCATCTCCTCGATGACGGGGGACATGATTTTGGGTTTTTGTGCCAGCGCCTGGCGGATGACCTCCCGGGCTTTCTCATACTGCCCGGTCGTTGCGTACAGCTCCGCCAGCAGATAAAGAGGATAGAGGCGGTGGGGCACCATGTGGTAAGCCTGCCGGAAAGCCGCCTCCGCCGCTTCGTAATTTCCGAGAGCCTGCTCGCTTTTGCCGATGATATTGTAAAACATCGGGTCGGAACTTTTGGCTGTCCCTTCCCGCAGAACCGGAATACTCTCCCTGTATTGCCCCGTCTTGGCCAGACACTGCCCGTATTCGAACAGGAAAGGGGCGAACTCCCGCAGGGCGGGATACAGGGAACGGTAACCGTCTGCCGTACCCTCATAGATTCCCATGTCGAAATATCTTTTTTCTTCTTTCCAGTCGTGGAGCCGTTGTACTTTTTCGCTCAGTTCGTCACCCGCATACAGGCAGCAACAGGTAAGAAGCACAAGCACTGGGCGGATCATCGGGCCGTTCCCGGGAGCGGACGGCGGAGAACAAAGGGCCGTAAAAACAACAAACAAAAGCGTCAGAGGCAGCACACTGAAAGGATAGGAGAAGAAGGCGAAAACCGAGAACGCGGCAAGACTTCCCGCCAAACCTGTTTGTCTTTGTCTGAGAGCCTGTTGGAGGGCGGAGAGAAGCATTCCCGCAAAAAGGATTAATCCCGTTATGCCGAGTTCCGTTGCGAATTGCAGGTACTCGTTAAATCCGTAGGCTGGGCTTCCTGCGACATACTCTTCCTGCGGGGAATGCGGTTCGTCGCGGAAGTAGCGGGCTTGCGCTTCGCCGTATGCACCGGCGAAACTGCCCGGACCTTGTCCCGTGAAAGGGGTTTCCCTGAGGGCGATACCCGATACTTTCCACATCAGCAGCCGTCCGTCCGCCGAATCCTTTTTCAACATATATATGCCGGCGATACAGCCGCCGAGAAGCAACAAACCGATGACAACAGCCGGCAGGAGATACCGTTTCTTTTTTCTGAAAAAATTTCCGATGGCAGGAGGAAAGGAACAGTGTCGCCACAAAACCGGAACGCTTCCGCACAGCGCAGCCAGCCATGCGCTGCGGCTCATGCCTGCCGGGAGGAGGATTATGCTTGCTACGGCACAGCCCGCCCCGGCATAATAAATCCATCGTTCCCTGCTTCGGGACGGTTTGTGCAGGCTTAATCCCAGTGCAAGGGGAAACAGGCAGGCCAGCATGCCCGAATAAGGCCCCGGATTAAAAAGCGACCCCGTAAACGGATAGAGGCTGTGGTAAGAAAGCAGATACCCGAACAGCTGTCCCAGCCCCCAAACCGCCTCCGTTATGCCGGTGAGGCAAAGAAAAAAGAATATAACGGTACGGGAGCGGCACTCTATCGACACCATAGCCCGGACGGAAATATAAACGCCGGTTGATAAAACCGTAACAAAAGCAAGGGTGGGGCAACTGCCGCCCGTTGCGAAGTACCGGAAAAACCAGTACCCGACAAAAGCCGCCGCCCATCCGTCGGTGGAAGTGAAGCGGAAACGGACAGGCCGGAAAAAAGAGAAAATGCAAACCGCCGACAGCACGGCAGGTACGCATACGGCAAATACCTGCAAGCGTCTGGGATTAAGGTCGGCAATTCGCAGGGAATCGTCGGTCACGACAGGCAATAAAATGCCCGTTGCGCAAAGCATGACGAGCGCATAGCCGAACCACCTATTTCCTTCGGTAAATTTCATCTACTTGATTAATTTCCATGTTCTGCCTTCCTCTTCCGACTTCCAGATGAGCCACGCTTTCCCCACGATGCACACTTCCGGCAGGAAACCCCAGTAGCGGGAATCCCTGGAATCCTCCACCCGGTCGCCGCCCACGAAATAATAATTTCTCCGGAAACAATACGTATCCGTCCGCTTCTCTCCGATGTACACCTCCTGATTCCGGCATACGGCCTGCTTGCCCGTTTCCCATTCGATCCAGCGTTTGTACAGGCATAAATTCTCCGGGGACAGCGGAATACATATCCCTTCCCCGGGCACGACAAGCGGTCCGAAGCGGCGAATATTCCACGGATAAGCCGGGTGATAGGGGAATGTATTGTACACCTCCGGTTCGAAATCCTCCCGGTTTTTCAGCGACAATTCCTTCTGCGCGGACTGATTCCCGACCGTTCCCGTTTGTCCGTTGATAACGTAAAATCCCTCTCTGATTTCGACCGTATCTCCCGGCACGCCGATACACCTCTTCACATAGTAAGTGCCTAAATCCATGCACACCGTATCCCACGCCGAGCGATAGGGAAAGTTGAACACCAGCACGTCATTGCGCTTCGCCTTCCTCCAGCCCGGCAACCGTCGTATTGTTATATCTTTTTTGTGCAAAGGGGCAAACGGATTGAAAATGCGGGCACCCAAGACAGGTTTGGCAACCCAGATGCGGTCGCCCGTCACCAATGCCGGCTTCATCGAATCACTCGGAATCTTAAAAGAACTGTAGCCCAGCACATTCAAAACAACCCACCCCGCAAACAGAATACATAGCCAGAACAGGACATTCACCGCCGTTTCCGATATTTTGCCTTTCATTGCCAGTCAAATTTTTACAAAGGTAGGTATTTGGGAATATAAAGAGCTTGACAAAGAAAAAACCGCCGGAAACTCCGGCGGTTTTGTTGTTCAACAAGGATTCGAACCTTGACTAACAGGACCAGAATCTGTTGTGCTGCCATTACACCATTGAACAATGTCCCTTTGTTTGAACGGCACAAAAGTATATATTTTTTTGTTCTCAGCAAAAAAAATCCGATATTTTTATGAATTTCCTTGCCTGGTTGTGTGCTGGCCGGACTTGTTGCTTGCGGAGTTTTTATTTCTTTTGTCTGAAGAACAAGAAAGGGGATATTTATAACAAAAGCTGCCCGTAAGAGCAGCTTCTGTTGTTTATGTCGTTATCGTTCGACTTATTTGGTGGCGTTTTCCAGACGTTTCATCATCATAAAGATGAACAGTGCGGAAACCAAGCACAACACGATGAGGATAGACCACAATGCCCACAATTCCATATGTCCCCAAAGCATACCGATGATAGAAACCAGATAGTTTCCGACTGCGGTGGCTCCGAACCACAACCCCATCATCAAACCTTTGTATTTGGGAGGTGCCACTTTCGATACGAAAGAGATACCCATCGGCGAGAGGAACAGCTCGGCAAATGTCAATACGAGATAGGTGTTAATCAATACGGAAGGAGACACCAACAAATTGCTGGCGACAACCGTAGCTCCGTCCGGATTGGGAGTAGGAAGTCCCATAGAGAAGAACGCCATTACTGCAAAACCCAATGCGGCGATCAGCATACCGATACCGATTTTCCGGGGAGCGGAAGGTTCTTTGCCTCGTTTGGCCAAGGCTCCGAATACGGCAAGAGATACCGGGGTAAGGGCGACCACGAAGAACGGGTTGAACTGTTGGAACATTTGCGGAAGCACTTCGATAGCGGCCCCCGTTTGTATAGCCATGTATTTGTAAACCAAAATGCCCACTGAAACAACAGCTACTGCGGCTGATATGATCCGGGATTTGATTCCCTTGGATTGGAATAAGGAGAATAAGCTATATACCAAGGTAATGATGAATACCAGGTTGAATACGTTAAAGCTCATTCCCAAAGCTCCGGCTGCCGTTCTGGCGGTATAGTCGCGGGCAAAGAAGGTAAGGGTCAAGCCGTTCTGGTGGAATGCCATCCAGAAGAAGATAACCACCGCAAATACCAGCACGAGAGCCGTGATGCGCGATTTGGTCTGTTCCGGAGTCAATTCGACGATGTTTTCCTGTTTGCCGGCTGCTGCCGCCTGTTTGGTGTTTACATCTGCGTGTTTGAAAGTTCTCTTGAATACCTG
>CAZYJV010000046.1:0-4749 GCA_964647845.1 uncultured Odoribacter sp. | reverse complement strand
GCCATATAGAACAAACTGAATGCGGTATCCCGTTTGTCGGCGTATTTCGGGTCATCGTAAAGGTTGCCGACCATTACCTGAAGATTGCCTTTGAACAAGCCTGTTCCCAAAGCAATCAGGAAAAGCGCGCCGAACATGGCTGCAATGCCGAAAGCATCGCCGCCGGTAGGAATGGCAAGGCAGGTATAACCGGCAAACATAACGATGATACCGGCTGTTACCATTTTTCCATACCCGAATTTGTCGGCAAGAATACCTCCCAGGATGGGTAAGAAATATACAAGGGCCAAGAAACCAGCAAAGATGTTGGACGTTGCTGCTGAACTAAAGCCAAATTTTGCTTGCAAAAAGAGGGTAAAGATAGCAAGCATCGTGTAATACCCGAAGCGTTCTCCAGTGTTGGCGAGTGCCAGGGCATACAATCCTTTGGGTTGGTTTTGAAACATAGATTTATTTTTTGGTTAATATTAATTATGCTCGAAGGCAAATGTAAGAATTTTTCTTTATTTTTCGATTTCGAAAGATTTTGAGAGATTAAATAATTTAAGCATTTTTGCACCTCTGTATCTATACACATTTTTATGAAAAAAATCGTATTCGTTCTGTTTTGTGCAGTTTTAATGACTTCCGGGAGTTTTGCCCAGAAGAAAAAGGAAATCAATACCCCTTTTACGGTCAGTTATTGTTTGCCGAAAGTTTCATACAAGGTGAAAGTGAAGGCGGAGGCGGTGCGTTATATTCCCGGACCTTATGCGGAGTATGCGGAGAAAGAGCTGGGAATGAAGCCGGAAGGTACGTCATCCGGGGAACAGTGGGAGATAAAGTCCGTCGAGGTGACCCCTTTTTCCGTGCCTGACGAAAAAGCGGTGTATTCGATGACGGCGACGGGCGAGTACGGTTCGGTCATGCTGAGCCTGAGTCCGGAAGGATTTCTGGCCGGTATTGCTGTCGGATCTCCGGATCTGAAAGCACAGACGGAGGGGGTGGAATACCGGCGGCAGGGAACCGACCGGCAGCGGGAGATCAGGATGACGGATCTGTCTACGTACAATCCCTTGAAAGAGGTGCTGGACACCAATTATGTAGAGCAGGAAATCGACGGTGTGGTGAAACGGATCTGGGACCCCATCATAAGTTACGAGCCCAAATCGAAGCGGGATTTGATGGCGGAGGCGGTGAAAGAGATATTCCGGATTCGTTCGGAACGGGTGAAATTGCTGGCAGCGGAAAATGAGGTGCCGGACGGGAAATCCCTGCAGGTGATTCTGAAAGAATTCGACCGCATGGAGCAGGAGTACCTGAGCCTTTTCATGGGGAAGAAAGTGAAACAGACTTTCGAACGCGTATTCGTTTGTACCATAGAGAAAGAGAATGAAGCGGCGGTCGCTTTCCGTTTCAGCGGTTCGGAAGGGTTTGTTGACAGGAAAAATGTTTCCGCGACGGCTTACAGTCTGATAGCTGAGAGGGCGATTGTGCCGGCAGCGGCGGAAGTACAGACGTCGCCGACCCAATCGGTCGTTTATTATCGGGTGCCGGCAGTGGCCGATGTGAAGCTTGTACGGCTGAGCGAGGAATTGCAGCGATTCCGCGGCGTCATCCCCCAGTTGGGCGTGATCAGGAAATTTCCTACGGATGTGATCAACATCGAAGGCTTGCAACTGGAATTCTATCCGGAATACGGTTCGGTAAAAAGTATTAACAGGATCGCGCGCTGACCGGGTCGCAGTTTTACATCTCTTACAGTAGAAAATTATGGCTGAAGACAGTGAAAGCAGTTGGTTCGGACGTTTCCTGATTTGGCGGGTGAGGTACGTAAAGGAAAAAAACTTTATCCTGGTGCTGAGCCTGCTGGTGGGGATCGTGTCGGGGTTGGCGGCGATACTGCTGAAAAACATGGTGCACTTCACCCATGCGTTTTTTACGGAACGCTTGCAGGTGGACAGCGGAAGCCTGCTTTTTTTCATCTATCCTTTCATCGGGATATGCCTCACTTCTCTTTTTGTCCGCTATTTTGTGCGGGAAGACATCAGCCACGGAGTGACGAAAGTGCTCTATGCCATTTCCAGGCGGAACAGCATGATCAAACCCCACAACAACTACTCTTCCATGATAGCGAGTACCATCACCATCGGTTTCGGCGGATCGGTGGGAACGGAGGCGACCATCGTCCTGACGGGGGCTTCCATCGGCTCCAATCTGGCGCGTTTCTTCCGGATGAACTACAAAGTGATGACCCTGATGATCGGGTGCGGGGCGGCGGGGGCCATTGCCGGAATCTTCAAAGCGCCCATTGCGGGTATCGTGTTTACCCTTGAAGTCCTGATGCTGGACCTAACGATGGCTTCGCTGATACCGCTGATGATATCGGCGATCTCTTCCTATGTCCTGGTGTATTTCATGATGGGGGACGGCATCGTGCTGAACTTTGCCGTACATGACCATTTCGCGCTGGCCAATGTGCCCTATTACATCCTTCTCGGCATCTGCTGCGGTTTCTTGTCGGTGTATTTCATCCGCATGAATATAAAGATAGAGCAGTTCGTGGCGAAAATAGGAAATCCCTTTAAAAAGGTTGCGGTAGGAGGGGCGTTGCTGGGCTTGCTGATTTATGCTTTCCCGCCTTTGTACGGGGAGGGATACACGGCTTTGCAGGATCTGCTGACGGACAATGCGGACAACATTTTAAAAAATACTTATTTCTTTGATTTCAAAAGCAGCGCCTTTATGATCGTTTTGTATGTCATAGGGTTGCTTTTCGTGAAAGTGATAGCAACGGCCTTGACCAACGGAAGCGGGGGTGTAGGCGGTGTTTTCGCACCCAGCCTGTTTACGGGAGGTGTCGGAGGATACCTGGTGGCGATATTGATCAATCTGTCGGGTATCGCTACTGTGCCTGTGAGCCATTTCGTCCTGGCGGGGATGGCGGGGGTGATGTCCGGTGTGATGAACTCGCCGCTGACAGCCATGTTCTTGATTGCGGAAATTACGGGAGGCTATTCCCTGCTGGTCCCGCTGATGATCGCTTCGGTCATGGCGCATCTGACGGGCAGGGGAATGGAGTCTCATTCGATATATGCGCGCCGGTTGGCCATGAAGGGGGATCTGATTACGCACAACAAGGACAAGGCCGTATTGACCCTGATGAAGCTGGACAAAGTGATTGAAACGGACTTGAAAACCGTGTCGGTGGATGCCTCCTTGGGCGACCTGGTGAAGATCGTCTCCCGTTCCTGCCGGAATATCTTCCCCGTCGTGGATGCGAACGACGAATTACTGGGAATCGTGCTGCTGGATGATATCCGTAAGATTATGTTTAATCAGGACTTGTACGACACGACCTATGTGAGGGATTATATGACGACGCCTCCGACGATCGTCAATGTGGAAGATCCGATGGATGCGGTGATGAAAAAGTTCGAGGATACCGGTGCCTGGAATCTGCCGGTGATTCAGGAGGGGAAATATGTCGGATTCGTTTCGAAAGCCAAAATATTCAATACGTACAGACGCGTATTGCAGCATTTTTCCGACGAATAACCGCTTACTAAGTATTCAATGACAACGAATGAAAATTCGAGATTAGGCTACCGGGAAGGTGTTGTTTCGGTTCTTGTGAATCTCTTCCTTTTTGCGCTGAAGTATTATGCCGGGGTGGTTTCTGCCTCAGTGGCGCTGATTGCCGATGCGTGGCATACGCTTTCCGATTCGCTGACTTCCGTGGTCGTTATTCTGGGCCTGCGCCTCTCTTCCAGAAAACCGGATTCGGAACATCCCTTCGGGCATGGACGCTGGGAGCAGATTTCGGCCGTGATTATTGCGATATTGCTGGCGGTCGTCGGCTGGCGCTTCATAGAGGATTCCGTCGAAAAATTAACGGTTCACGAATCCGCCCGCTATGGAATGTGGGCTTATGTGGCGACGCTGGCCTCCATTGTATTGAAAGAAGGCCTGGCGCGTTATGCTTTCCGCATCTCCCGGCAGACGAAAAACACATCGGTCAAAGCCGACGGATGGCACCATCGGAGCGATGCCCTGTCCTCCGTCATGGTACTAGCGGGGCTGTTTCTCAATCCTTATGTCTGGTGGATGGACAGCGCATTAGGTGTTTTGATCTCTCTGATGCTTTTTTATGCCGCTTACGGAATAATCCGGGAAGCCGTCAACAAGATATTGGGCGAAAAGCCCTCGGAAGAAATGATCGCCGAAGTAAAAAGAATTGTTCGCGAGGAAATGGGAGAGCAGGCTTGTCCCCATCATTTCCACATCCATAATTACGGGGATCACGCCGAATTTACCCTGCACGTGAAAGTTCCCGGCGAAAAAACAGTCCGGCAGGCGCATGACCTGGCCACCCGCGTAGAACAGCGCATAGCCGCGGAAAAGAATATGGATGCGACGATCCATATTGAGCCGCTGGAAAAAATGTGACGGGCTGCATCGGATATTTTAAAGAATAGGTATTGTTTATTCTTATAAAAAGTATACTTTTGCGGCAAATAGAATGCCAACATTTAAAGCAGAGCAATTATGTACTGGACTCTTGAACTTGCATCGAAACTGGAAGATGCGCCGTGGCCGGCATCCAAAGATGAATTGATAGACTATGCTATCCGTTCCGGGGCGCCCCTGGAAGTGATTGAAAACCTTCAGGACATCGAAGACGATGAAGAAATTTTCGAAAGTATCGAAGACATCTGGCCGGATTATCCGAGCAAAGACGACTTTTTCTTCAACGAGGACGAGTATTGA
>CAZYJV010000045.1:12418-14701 GCA_964647845.1 uncultured Odoribacter sp. | reverse complement strand
TACGGTAGGTTTCCGGGGAGTATATAATTTGTCGGGAATAAAGATCGACGGAGGAGAGATACGATGCAACCCTGATACTATTTGTCCAGGAGAAGAAGCAAGCATTCTAAATATAAAAGCAGCATCCTGTCCCGATTTTCCAGATGTACGGTTTCAATACAACTGGTATGTGAAGAAACCCGGAGAAGCAAGATTTGAATTGATGGAGAATATAAACGGAGAAACATTGACATATTCAAAAATAGAAAGTTTTATCCAAACATCAGGTACATATCAATTTAAACGTACAGGCATTTGTGCTCTTGGCATTGCTGAAACAATAACAACTTTTACCGTTTTAATTAAAACAGCCATTACCGCACAAAATCTAAATATTTCCAATCTTTTTTGCAATGGTATGACATTAAACCTGACCGTACAAGGTTCTTTTCTAACTTATCAATGGATAAAGAACGGAATAAATATTCCGGAAGCTATTGCGACAATATATCAAAAAAAACCACTATCAAGTGCTGATAATGGAACTTATTTTTGCAAAATTTCAGGAGCATGCGGTAATGAAGTTTCTGATACTGTTACTATTATTTATCCCATTAAAGATAGTACCTTAATAGACACCCGTGACGGAAAAACCTATAAAATCCGAAAAATGCCAGACGGACATTGGTGGATGATCGAAGATTTAAAATTCGGGAACTGTAATGCTTCCGTATTTAATTCCTACTATAATGGCTCAATTTCAAATAAAATCGCTTCTGGATATTGGGGTGTATGTAAACCTAGTACCGGATCTGGAGCAGGTTATATGTATAATTGGCAAGGAGCTATGAATCACTCCAATGCCAAACATAACGGAGGCAATCCATCAGGAAATGTAAATGGCAATAGTCCTGTCCAATGGAAAGGAATTTGTCCGGATGGATGGCATTTACCAAGTGGTGGGAGTACGGGTGAATTTCAAAAATTATACACAGCACTATGCAATACTGTAAATAAAATTTATCCTGGAACAGGAACTTTTGAAGGAAAACTAGGCGGATATGCACAAACTTCAGTAAATTTAGCAAATCGTGAAGGAAATTATTGGACTAGCACTTATAATAACGCTTCTAGTGCCCGTAAACTATACTTCACCAGCACAAGTATAAATGTAAACGGATCTACCGATAAATTTAATGGTTTTACTATTCGTTGCGTCAAAAACTATTAAATATCTACGTCGTAGGATATAAATCATAGATTTAAAAAAGAATGAAATTAAAAATAGTATGCTTTCATGAGGCATACTATTTTTAATTTATAAATCATTTGTGCTCTTATCTCAAAAATAGTTTGTAAACTTGCACCCCGGATTTGATTTCGCATGTAGAAGTCACGGAAGGGAAAATTCCGCAAAAACGCTGAAATTAAAAAATAAGCGTATGAAAGTTGTATATACGAAAAAGGAATTAACCGATTTAATCGGCAACTATAAAAAAGAAGGAAAAACCATCGGTTTCGTACCTACAATGGGAGCTTTGCACGAAGGACATCTGTCACTCGTTTCCCAATGTAAAAAAAACAGCGATGTAGCCGTAGTAAGTGTTTTTGTTAATCCTACCCAGTTCAACGATCCGGAAGATTTAAAACGATATCCCCGCACGCCTGAAAAGGATTGTGCCTTACTCGAAACAGCAGGATGCGATGTCGCTTTTCTGCCTTCCGTAGAGGAGATTTATCCTGAAAAAGACACCCGAAAATTCAATTTCGGCTATCTGGAATCCGTCATGGAGGGAGCCAAACGGCCCGGACATTTCAACGGAGTAGGCCAGGTGGTAAGCCGTCTGTTCGACATGGTGCAACCCGACAAAGCTTTTTTCGGAATGAAAGATTTCCAACAGGTAGCCATTATAAAGAATATGGTACGCCAATTGAATTATACGCTGGAAATCATTCCCTGTCCTATCGTCAGAGAAGAAAGCGGTCTGGCACTGAGTTCGCGCAACGCACTGTTGGACAAAGAACATAAAGAAAATGCTCCCCATATTTACGCTACATTGAAAAAAGCACGCGAATTGGCCTCCCGGATGAGCGTGAACGAATTGAAAAAATGGATTGCCGATGAAATCAACCGAAATCCTTTTTTAGAAACGGAATATGTGGAAATTGTGGATGATACGACTCTGAAAATAATAAACGACTGGAGCGAGAAAGGAACGAAAGTGGCTTGCGTAGCCGTTTACGCGGGTAAAATCCGGCTCATCGACAATATTGTATTTTAACCGGTCTATCAATTGAAACAGC
>CAZYJV010000045.1:8318-12318 GCA_964647845.1 uncultured Odoribacter sp. | reverse complement strand
GGCGACGTAGTCATCATTATTTCCTATGCTTCCATGGATTTTGAAGAAGCCAAAACACACAAACCTACCCTGGTGTTCCCCGATACAACCACCAATCAACTGATTTGAATTCCGTTTTTTCCGGCTGTTAGAAAGATGTTACCAAGCTGTGAAAAAATGTTAGTAAAAAATTAAAGAAATTCATACATCTTATCTTTGAAAATTAAAAAAGAGGGGTGTTATATTTTTTAATGACATACCGAAATTAAAAACCCATCTTTATTTGTTTTTCTTCTTACACATTTCTAACAATTTTTTTCGGTTTAAAAATCGTTTTTTATTATTCTATTCTTTTTCTAACAGCTGTCAATAATTTTTATAAAAAAATATAAATCAATCATTTACTATTAAATCTCTTGTTAATAATTTTCTTTTCCGAATCAAAAACGGGATAATCAAAAAAGTGCGCTTTTTTTTTATTCCGCAAACTAACATTCCATCATCATTTTCATATTCAAATAAAAAAAAAAGAAGAAGAATATAATTATAATAAGTTTGTTTAAAACCGTCAATGTGTACCTTTGCAAGGATAAAATCCTATATCAAATTTAACTGAACCGATGAATCCTTTAAAAAAATTAGCCGGTGAAACGGTTATTTACGGATTTACGACCATTTTAGGCCGTTTTGTGAACTGGCTGCTCGTTCCTTTGTATGCCGGAATTTTTGCGGCGAGTGAATACGGAGTAGTCATTAATTTAATGTCGTATACGGCTCTTTTGGTGGTGTTACTGACTTACGGTACGGAAACCGGATTTTTCAGATTCGCCACCCGGGAGAACCGGAATAATGTTTTTTCGACCCTGATGTCGTCTTTGGCGGCGACTACTTTTTTGTTCGTCTTTCTCACACTCTTTTTTCTGACGGATATATCGGCTTTTCTGGATGTCGAAGAACACAAGGAGTATCTGGTCCTGTTGATAATTACTATCGGCATCGATGTCATCAGCTCCATTCCTTTCGCGCTTTTGAGACTGGACAGCCGTCCCGTGCGTTTCGGGATCATCAAGTTGCTGAATATCGGAATCAATATAGGGTTGAACCTGTTTTTTCTTCTCTGCTGTCCTTTTCTGGAGAAAAAAGGAATACACGTACCCTTTTTTGATCCGCAGGGAGGCATTCTTTATATTTTCATATCCTATTTAGTGGCTTCGGTGGTGACATTCCTCATGCTGTTGCCTTATTTTCTGAAATTTCATTTTTATTTTTCTTTCCGGCTGCTGAAAGAGATACTGAATTATTCTTTTCCGATATTGATTGTGAGCCTGGCAGGGATGGTCAATTTACAGGGAGACAAGATCATGATGCCTAAAATTCTGGGACAGGTTATGAGCCAGGAGGAGGCGTTGGCGATGACGGGTATTTACGGAGCGAATTATAAGCTGGCTCTGGTCATGTATATTTTTACCCAGGGCTTCCGGTTCGCTTTCGAACCGTTTTTCTTCAATTATTCGAAAAATGAAGATTCCAAAAAAGTGTACAGACAGGTATTTCTGTATTTTACGGGATTCGGTCTGATTATTTTTTTAGGGGTCATGTATTGGATCGACATTATTAAATTCTTTGTACGCCGGCCGCAGTATTATGCGGGTATAATCATTGTGCCCTGGGTGCTTTTGGCCAATCTTTTCCAGGGAATGTATTATTCGCTCTCTTTGTGGTATAAACTGACGGACAAAACGATTTACGGAGCGTATATGGCCATTGCGGGAAGTGTGATTACCGTTTCCATGAATTTTATACTGTTGCCGCGGATTGGTTTCATGGGATCGGCTTACGCCGTTTTCACCTGTTTTCTGGTGATGTGTATTCTTTCTTTGATATTGGGACATAAATTTTACAGGATAAATTACGATATCCGTAAGATTATTTTTTATTTTTTATTAGCCGTTGTGTTTTATTTTGCCGGCAGATATATTACGTTTGATAATCCTTGGATAACGTGTTTGGCAAGAACGCCTTTGTTGATGGTGTTCGTTTTGATTTTCCTGAGGAGGGAGATGAAATTTCTGTTTGCCGGGAATTTTGTACGCAAGGTGTTCGGCAAAAGGTAGTGTTTCACCAAATTTCGGGTAAACTTGATTTTGCATTCAACTTGTACTATCTTTGTAAAAGATTGGGAAAGAGTATTTAATATGGAATAAACAGACAAATATGAAAGTCAATATTATCAATAAATCGAAACATCGGCTTCCGGAATACAAGACGAAATTGTCGGCAGGTATGGATATCCGTGCGAATTTGAGTGAAACGGTCGTTTTGCAGCCTTTGGAAAGGAAACTCATTCCTACCGGGCTGTTTATAGAGTTGCCGGAAGGTTACGAGGCGCAGATGCGTCCCCGCAGCGGTCTGGCTTTGAATGAAGGATTGGGGCTTCTCAACAGTCCCGGAACGATCGATGCCGATTATCGGGGGGAAATAGGAATTATTGCGGTCAATTTGTCCAATAATGTAATAAGTATCAAGGACGGCGACCGGATAGCACAGATGGTGATAAACAAGGTGGAGCAGGCCGAATGGGCGGAAGTGCGGGAGTTGGGCGACACGGAACGGGGAGCCGGCGGTTTCGGACACACCGGAAAAAAATGAACTTTAGCCGCAGGTAAGGAGTATAACCGACGGTGAGAAGTGACTTGACAAAGTAATGCGAATGAAAAGGAGTTTTATTTTAGCAGCGGTTCTTTTTTTTGCAGTAAGCGCCTTTGCGAGTGAAAAAAAGAAGGAAGAGGTAAGAAAAGAATTGGACGACAAGTCTAAGCTGGAATTCGACTATTCCTTTATGGAAGGGGTGAGATGCAAGGTTATAGGAGATTTTCAGGGAGCGATGGGATGGTATGACAACTGCCTGAAAATCGATCCGGAAAGTCCCGTTGTCAAGTATGAGATAGCCGGACTTCTTTTGGGTACGGAGGATTATAACGGAGCTTTACAGCTGGCACGGGAAGCTGTTGCGGGAAATCCCGCCAATTTGTGGTATAAACTGTTGCTGGCGAATGTATTGCAGAAAAAATCCATGATAGAGGAAGCGTGCAATGTCTATGCCGATATTATCGGGAAATATCCGGACAAGGAAGAGTTCTATCTGATGGAGGCCGCTCTGTATGCTTCCGTTGAAAAATGGCAGAAAGCGATAGAGGTATATGACCGGTATGAGAAGCAGTACGGTGTGACTGAACCCACTTCCATTGAAAAAATCAAATTGTACAGCAAACTGGATGATGCCAAGGGTGCTTCCAATGAGCTGCTGAAATTGATTAACAAATATCCGGAAAGGAATGAATACCTGAGTCTGCTGGCCGAATTGTATTTCAATTACAATCAGGATAAGAAAGGACTGCAGATTCTGAACAAGCTGTTGAAGGAAGACCCGCAAAACGGTTATGTCCATCTGTATCTAGCGGACTATTACCGTGATAAGAAACAGCCTTCGGAGGTGGCAAAACATATGCAGAGCGCTTTGCAGAGCGACCAGCTTGAAAATTCGTTCAAGGTCCAGTATATACTGAAACTGATATTGGACGCTGATTCCACGAAAGTGACGGACTCCGAACTGAATTCCTACATGGATATTCTTATAAACAGATATAGTGAGGATTTGTCCGTACGGGCGTTATATTCGGATTTTCTGAGAAAGGACGGGAAGTTGCGGGAGGCCCGGAAAGAATTGGAATACATTCTCGAAAGGGAGAAAAACAATTACATGATATGGGAAGAACTGCTGCTGACCTGTAACCAGCTGGAAGATACCAACTGCATGTATACGCAGAGCGTAGAGGCGATAAAGTATTTTCCCGAACAGCCGCTTCCTTATGCTTTGGCAGGGCTTTCTTTGATGATGCAGAAAGATTTTGCGTCGGCTGTCGGTTTCCTGACGAAAGGCGTTTCGCTGACAGACGACAAAGTTCAGCTGCAATCCCAGCTTTTTTCTTACCTGGGGGATTGTTATTATAATCTCGACAGT
>CAZYJV010000045.1:0-8218 GCA_964647845.1 uncultured Odoribacter sp. | reverse complement strand
CATTACGGAGATATTCTGTATGTGAACGGAAAAACGGAGGAGGCGATGGAAATGTGGAGAAAGGCTAAAAATACGGGAGACGAGGTAAGTACCGATTTGGATGCGAAAATAGCGGGTACTTATGTTTTTAATTGAAAAGGCTAAATGATCAGATATTTCTTTTTATTTTTCGTGGTGTTTTGCGTAACGTCGTGTAAAGTGACTGAAAAAGTTCCGGTGCGTCGGGAAGTACCCAATATTACGGAGGCGAAACTGCTGAAGAATGTTTATGAAAATGAACTGGATTTCAACAGTCTGTATATCAAAAAAATGGATGTTTCCATAGACCGCAACGGAAAGAAGGATAATTTGAAAGCGGCGTTGAAAATCAAACGGGACAGTTTTATCTGGATGTCTCTGACGGCTCCTTTGGGCATTGAAATCGCCCGCGTTTTACTGACGCCCGATAGCATTAAATTCATAGATTCCTACAATAAAAAGTATTTTTTTACGGATTATGGTTTTTTTCATGATAAATTCGATATAAAGATTAATTTTGATTGTTTTCAGAACTTGTTGTCTAATATCTACTTTAACTTGGAGAATTGCGGGAAGAATGAGTCGAATGATGTCAGATTCAAATTTGAGAAAACGGACAGCGATTATGTGTTGTCGAACGTACACCGGAAAGCGTTGGACCGGAAAATAAAGAAGTTTTTTAAGAAGAAGAGAAAAAATAAGGATTATACATTGATCTTGCACAAGATACACATAGATCCCGTATTGTTCCGTCCTTCGAAAATGCTGCTCGAGGATTTGGAAGGCGATATGGGAATCAGTGTGAAATACGACGATTTCAAATCTTTCGGTGAAAAAATATATCCCGAAATGACAGAATTCAATGTGGTTCTGGATGATTTGAGAATAAAGCTGGGCTTGAAAGTCCAGAAGCTCGAATTCGATGTGGAAGTGATTCCGGGTTTCAGACTTTCTTCCAAATATAAACCTCTTTCGTTTGATAAATAGTTTGACGGAGATACAGGAATGAAGTTAAAATATGTCGGCATAGTGTTTTTGCTGTTCTTTCTTCCGGAACTGACGGGATTCTCACAGTCCGTCAGCAGTATAAAGAAAGACAAGGAGAAAATCGAAAAGGAAATAGCTTATCTCAACAAACTGTTGGAAGAGGCGAAGAGCAATAAAAACGTATCGGTGGAGAGGCTGAATATCATCCAGCAGAAGATAGCTCAGAGTAAGGTGCTGATCCAGTCCCTGCAACAGGAGGTGAAATATCTGGAGAATCAGATTAGCCGGAACGAGAGCCAGATATCCCAGTTGCTGACCGACAGGGAATCGATGCTCGGGATGTACGGCAAATTGATTTACGGACTCTGGAAAAAACGGAACAAAACCGATAAACTGATGTTTATTTTCGCTTCGTCCGATTTCAACCAGGCTTATAACCGCTACAAATATTTCGAGCAGATACAGAGTTATTCCAAGCGTCAGCTGGCCCTGATCGGGCAGATGAACGATTCCCTGAATGTGAAGAATGCGGAACTGAAGAAGTATATGGTTTTGAAGAACAAAGCATTGCACGACATAGATGTTCAGAACAGGGATCTGGTCAGTCAGCAGGAGAGCGAGAATAAATTGATACTCGAATTACAGAAGAAGGAGAAGCAGATTGTAAAGAAATTGCAGGCGGAGGCTAAAAATAGGGAGAGATTGGAGAAAGAGTTGAACAAGCTGATTGCTTCCCAGGCTAAAAAATCGGGTGGGACTTCTTCCAGCTATAAGCTTACGCCCGAAGAAAAATTGCTTTCGGACGATTTTTCAAAGAACCGGGGAAAATTGCCCTGGCCTGTGACACAAGGGATTATTTCCGAAAAGTTCGGGGTGAATCCCCATCCGGTGTATAAACGGGTGTTGATGTCGAATGACGGAATTAATATCACTACTTCCAAAAATTCGGAAGTCAGAGCCGTTTTTAACGGGGTGGTTTCGGATATAGCGCTTATGCCGGGAATAAACAACGCGGTGATCATTCGCCACGGAAATTATCTGACGGTTTACACGAATTTGGTGTATGTGAGTGTGAAAAAAGGAGATAAAGTAACCACGAAACAGACGATAGGAAAAGTGGCCTACGATAGTGAAAAAGGGAGTGTACTGGGCTTCCAGGTATGGAATAATCTGGAGAAACAGAATCCTGAACTGTGGCTGGCAAAATGAAAGGTCGTCAATATCTAATAGCAGGGAATGAGGAATATATACAGTGATTTGAAAAACAATTTGAGAGGCATTCTGTCCCGTTTCAGATGGGAATTGCTTCTGTCGGATTTGCTGAAAGGAGCGGTGTTTTTAGCGGCTTATGTATTGCTTTATCTTTTTGTGTATTACTTTTTTATAAGTTTTTTCCCTGTTACGCTGTTTTTCAAGAGCGTGTCTTTTTTTCTGTTTCTCGGAGGAGGGATTTTCCTTGCTGTCTTTTTCCTGTTCCGTCCGGTATATCTCTTTGCCGTTTCCTTTAATCTGCGGAATAAAACGATATTGCGGCGGATTTTGCGGTATTGTCCGGCGGCGGATGATATTTTCGTCAGTCTGTACGATTTGGCCTTTCTTTCCGATACCGTATCGGGTGACGAACAGCTGAAAGAGGCGGCTTTTATTCAGAAATACCGGTTTTTGGATGACAAGAGTGTAAAGGTTGTCTTTCCTTTCAGATTACTCCTGGGACATTTGGCCGTGCTGGTTCTTCTGACCGGAATTTTCTTTTTAAACGGCAGGAACCTCGGCAGTCTGTACAGGAATATGGCGGCTTATGATAAAATCGACGACCCGCGCCGGAACATCGATTTTCTGCTTTTGAATGAATCCCTGAATGCGGAATACGGAAAACCCTTTCAGTTGAAGCTGAAAGTCGGCAGCGACCTTTTCGAGGTGGAAAATGTGTTCGTTTGCTATGGAGGCGGCGAATTTTTGATGAACCGCAGGGATTCGCTTTTTCTGTACAATTTCGACATGGTCAACAATGATATTCATTTTTATTTCAAAACAGGCGAGGCCAGGAGCGGGGATTACAGGATAAAAGTGCTGCCTACGCCGGAAGTCGATGGTTGTCAGGTAACGGTGATACCGCCTGCCTACACCGGATTGAAGGCCGAAGTTTTGAAAGACATTGCCGATTTCCGGGTGTTGTACGGGTCGGTTTTACGCTTTCATGTCCACTTTTCGAACATAGATACTCTCTTCCTGCAGTCGGGCGACAAATGGTCGCAGATCGCTTTAAAATCGCAGAGTGAAGCGGATTTTTCCCGGAACATTACGGCATCGGGGGAATATACGCTGTGGGGTTCGAATTCGGATTTTATCCGGAAGAATCTGATAAATTTCAGCGTGACCTGTATTCCGGACCTCTATCCCGGTATCCAGGTGTCTGAATTGCAGGATTCTTTGAATGTGTCGCTGCACTATTTTTACGGGGTGATTACGGATGACTATGGTTTTTCCGATTTGCGTTTCAATTACTCGTTAAACGGACAGACCCATACGGTCGTGCCGGTGCGGATGAATAAAAACCTGAATACCCAGGAATTTTACTTTGAGTTTAATTTCGCGGAGTTTGCCGGAATAGACAAGGCAAAAATCAGCTACTTTTTTGAAGTGTTCGACAACGATGCGGTATCCGGCCCCAAGAGTACGCGTTCGGATGCCAGAAACTACCTGGTGCCCGATTTGAATTCGATTTTCGACTACAACACGGAAGTGAATGCCAGCGTCAATACGGCGATGAATGAGGCCGAGAAGCTGGCCAAAGATATTGTTGCCGGAGTAAAGGATCTCCAGAAAAAAATGCTGGACAATTCCGTCGATAATTGGGAAAAGCAGCAGCTTTCGAAGGATATTGTCGAAAAAAAGAATAAGTTGGACAAGCTCCTGACGGAGGTCAAGGAACAGAACCAGAAAAAATCTTCCCTGAACAATAATTTCACGAAACAGGACAGTCTTCTCCGGATGAAACAGCAGAAAATACAGGAATTGCTGGACAATATTATGGACGATGAGATGAAAAAGCTCATGGAGGAATTCAGCAAGCTTTCCGAGGAGTTCAGCAAGGAGAAGTTTCAGAATGTAGACGAAAAGATGAAATTGGGTTTCGATCAGCTGAGCGAGGAACTGGACCGGAATATAGAATTGTTGAAGCGCTATCAGATCGAGGAGCAGCATAATATGCTTTCCCAGCAATTGGAGCAGCTCAGGGAGCAGCAGAACCGTTTTGAAGACAGTGCCGGCGAACTGTCTTCCGATTCTTTGGGCAAGGCTGCGGAAGATATACAGAAGAAGCTGGAGGATATAAAGGATAATTATAATAAGCTGCAGGAAGAAAATAAGCAATTGTCCCAGCCCTATGATTTGAAGGAGATGGACGATAAGTTCGCGCCGTTGTCCGAAGATCTGCAAAAGCAGCAGGAAAAGGCTTCCGAAGGGAAAAAGGAGGACAAGCTCTCGGAAAAGATAAAAAAAGAGATGGACAGCCTGGCTGAGGAAATGAAAAAACAGCAGCAGGAAAATTTTATGAAGATGTCTCTTCCTCAGAAAGATATAGAATTGATTATCCAGAACATTTTGTTGATCTCGTTTTCACAGGAGGACCTGCTCTATCAGTTCCGGGAAGTGCCTGCCCAAAGTGCCCGCTACAATGAACTGGGACGTTTGCAGGATATGAAAAAACTGGAATACAAGATTGTGAAAGACAGTCTGTCGGCCATCGCCAGGACGAACCTGATGCTGGCCTCTGTGCTGAACGATAAGTTTTATGATATTGAAATCAAATTCGGTTTGTTGCCGGATTATATCCAGAATAACAAAAGAAAAGAGCTGCTCGCGGAACAGCAGTATATTATCAATTATTTGAATGATATGGCCCTGGTGCTGAGCGAGGCGCTGCAGAAGGATAAATCGGAAGAAGGCGAGTCGGGCGGCAACGGTGAATCCGACAATCCCGGCGGGACTCAGAAGAAGGGAGGGAAAGGCGATAAGAAAGAGGGCTACGGCAATCTGAAAAAGTTCCAGAACGGTTTGAAAAAGCAGATGGAAGATTTGCTTTCCCAGATGAAAAAAGGAGAAAAAGGAAAACCTTTGCAGCAAGGAATCAGTAAGATAATACGGGAGAACGAACTTTTCCGGCAGAGTTTGAATGAATTCATGTCCGGGGAGGGAAGTTTTTCGGAACAGGAGAAACAGTTACTGAATGAAATTAATAAGTTGTTGGAGGACAATATCCGGGATATAGCCAATTATTCCGTGACGAATAATCTGATACAGAGAAACAACCAGATTTATAACAAACTGCTGATGTCTGAAAAGGCCTCCCGGGAGCGTGAGGAATACGAGGAGAAGAGGAAATCGGTGACAGCGGACGATACGAAGTTCAAACGTCCGGAATTGTATTTTAAAACGGATAAAAAACGCGGTTTGATGAAGACGGATTTGCAGAAATCGGGTCTGAAGCTCAATCCTTATTTTAAAAATTTGTATAACAACTATTATATCAAACTTGGTGATGAATAAATTGAATTTATCCATATCGTCTGAAGTTGGAAATATTGTTAAAGTGGAAAACTTCGTGGAAAGTTTTAGTGAAGTGTTCGGTCTGAGATCCGAATTGTTCGGAAAAGTCAGCCTGCCTGTGATTGAGGCGGTGAACAATGCCATTCTCTCCGGCAACAAGTTGTCTCCGGAAAAGAAAGTCACCCTGGAAGCCTGGAAAGACAAGGATAAATTCTATGTTTCCGTGGAGGATGAGGGAGAGGGGTTCGATTACACGCATATCCCCGATCCCACGTTACCTGACAATATTGAAAAAGTGGCTGGCAGAGGTCTGTATGTCATGAAAACTTTGTCGGACGAATTGTTGTTTGAAAACAACGGGGCGAAGGTGACCCTGGTTTTCAATCTCTAATCTTTTTTTATGAAAGAAATTTTGTTCTATGAAGAGGGTGTGGAGCTTCCTGCGTTTTTTTCCGGGAAACGGATTGAAAACTGGCTTGATGTAATTGCTTCTCATTATTCCAGGAAAACAGGAGCCTTGTCGTTTATTTTCTGTAATGACGACTATATCCTGGATATCAACCGCAAGTATCTGAATCATGACTATTATACGGATGTGATCACTTTTGATTATTGTGACGACCAGACGCTTTCCGGAGATGTTTTTATCAGTCTGGACACGGTCCGTTCCAACGCCGTTCAGTTCGGGACGGATTTCGAATCGGAGTTTCACAGGGTCGTATGTCATTCGGTGCTTCATTTAATCGGTTTTAAAGACAAAACGGACCCCGATAGTGTATTGATGCGTGAGAATGAAAATATTTGCTTAGATCTTCTTAAAACAGTATAAAATGACGGGTTTATTGCCTGACTACGATATTGTCGTGATAGGGGCGGGACATGCCGGTTGCGAAGCTGCCTGCGCTGCTGCGAATCTGGGTTCGCGGACCTTGCTAATCACGCTGGATATGAACAAAATAGCTCAGATGTCCTGTAATCCGGCTATTGGTGGGATTGCTAAAGGTCAAATAGTCAGGGAAATAGATGCGTTGGGTGGTATGACGGGACGGGTGACGGACGACAGTTCCATACAGTTTCGCATCCTGAACCGTTCTAAGGGGCCTGCGATGTGGAGTCCGCGGGCGCAGTGCGACCGGATGCGTTTTTCGGAGAACTGGAGGAGGGTGCTCGAAAATACGGACAATCTGGATATGTGGCAGGACGATGCGGTGCGCTTGTCGGTAAAGGACGGGCAGGTGACGGGTGTTCATACTTCTTTGGGGGTGGAATTCAAGGCCCGGCGGGTTATTTTGACGAACGGGACTTTTCTCAACGGATTGATGCATGTGGGGAGAGTGAGTTTTCAGGGAGGAAGGATTGCAGAACCGGCCTCTTTCGGTATTTCCGCCCAGCTGAAAGAACTGGGATTTGAGGTGGGACGCATGAAAACCGGCACACCGGTAAGGATCGACGGCCGCAGTGTGGATTTCGGCAAGCTCACGGAACAGGGAGGAGACGGCGATTTCCACCGTTTTTCTTATCTTCCTGCGGAGAATGCCTGTCCGTTGAAGCAAAGGGTCTGCTATATGGCTTATACGAATGAAAAAGTACACGATGTGCTGCGCGAAGGTTTCTCCGACAGTCCTTTGTTTAACGGAACGATTCAAAGCATAGGCCCCCGCTATTGTCCGAGTATCGAGACCAAATTGAATACTTTTTCCGACCGGACCACTCACCATTTGTTTCTGGAACCGGAAGGAGAAAATACGACCGAATTTTATCTGAACGGTTTTTCTTCTTCCCTGCCTTGGGATGTCCAGTTGCGGGGGTTGCGTCTGGTGGAAGGTTTTGAACGGGTTCGGATTTTCCGGCCCGGCTATGCCATAGAATACGATTATTTTCCGCCGACACAGTTGTATCACACCCTGGAGACGAAACGCATCAAAGGGCTTTATTTTGCAGGGCAGATCAACGGGACGACCGGTTATGAGGAAGCGGCGGCCCAGGGGCTCATGGCGGGAATAAATGCCCATTTGTCGCTTTGTTCGGACAAGGAGTTCGTATTGCAGCGGGATGAGGCCTATATCGGGGTATTGATAGATGATTTGGTTACCAAAGGGGTGGACGAACCTTACAGGATGTTTACTTCACGGGCGGAATACCGCATTTTATTACGTCAGGACAATGCGGACAGTCGCCTGACCCCGAAAGGATTCGAACTGGGGTTGGTAAGCGATGAGCGACATAATATTTTTATTGATAAAATAAAAAAACGGGATTTACTGGTCGATTTTATCCGGAATTATAGCGTAAAACCCGATGAAATCAACGATTGTCTTTCCAGATTGGGCTCCCAGCCTCTGAAACAGGGGATGAAATTGGTGGATGTATTGACCCGTCCCCAATTGACCATTGATTCGTTGCAGAATGACTTGCTTCCGTTGAAGCGGTTTATCGAAGAGCATGAAATCCGGGAAGAAATAGCGGAATCGGCGGAGATACTGATTAAATACTCGGGTTACATAGACCGGGAGCGACAACTGGCGGACAAATTACAGCGTTTGGAAAATTTAGTGATAGCAGGCAAGTTCAATTACGAAGAATTGCAGAACCTTTCGATCGAAGCGCGGCAAAAGTTGGCGAAAATACAACCCCGAACCATCGGGCAGGCTTCCCGAATCAGCGG
>CAZYJV010000044.1:0-14788 GCA_964647845.1 uncultured Odoribacter sp. | reverse complement strand
TCTTCTGCTTCTTCTTCAATAAGCAGGAAGGAAGCGAATGTATTGAGCAATTTATTAAGAACAAATTAAAACTGAATCGAAGATACAGCGGAAACGTACGGAATTTTCCGTACGTTTTTTTATTGAAAAGAAGGGGGTGATTTTATTTAATCGAAAATTGGAAGGATTATAAGCGATTATTATAAAAAGTTGTATCTTTATTGCCGAAGTAAAAAATTAGTTTTCTATAACTTAAACAATTTTATTTTATTATGTGCCCTACCGATAAGTTTGATGAGTTGCACATTTGGAAAGAGGCCCGGAATTTGGTGAAAGAGGTGTATTTCCAACTACAGGGGAATGAAAATGAGCAGTTTGGCAAAATAGTCAAAAGAACGGCGATGGCGGTTTTGTGTAATATCGCAGAGGGTTATAGTTCAGGGTCTCAGGTGGTGTTTCAGTCATTCTTGTCTGAAGCCGCCGGATGTTGCCATGAAATCACGGATTTCATGGACAAGGCCCGTACTCACAAATACTTGAATGAGGAAGGCATTGAAAAGGTGGAGCGTACCTGTGTGGATATGCTGGCAGGCATCAGACGGACGCTCCGGAAAATGGACGATGATAAATAGAAGATAGTCGTGATTAAGAACAGGAGTCTATGAGACGAGTGGCTGTATATGGAAAAAGTGCGGATGCCGTTTTTTATCCTTATCTCCGGAGGTTGCTGGAAGGGCTGAAAGAGAGAGGGGCGGTGGTGATTGGGGAGGAAGAGTTTGTCGGTTTGCTGGAGACTGCTTATGGTTGCGGTTATTTTTTCGACGATCTTTTTTCCGCTTCTTCCTTGAAGGAGAAGAAGGCGGACTTGCTGTTGAGTATCGGCGGGGACGGGACTTTTTTGGATACGGTGTTGTATGTCAGGGACAGCAATATTCCCGTTTTGGGGATTAACAGCGGTCATCTGGGTTTTCTGGCGAATGTGTCGCTTGCGGAGATAGAGGCGGCTGTCGACTATATCTGTGCAGGGAAATATGATACGGAGGAGAGAACTTTGGTGGGGTTGCAGGTGGAAGGAGGGGATTTCCCCGGTTTCCGCTTCGGATTGAATGAAGTCAGCATACAGAAAACGGACCGTTCTTCTTTATTGCGGATTCATGCCTATGTGGATGACGTATATCTTACGACTTATTGGGCGGACGGGCTGATTGTCGCGACTCCTACGGGGTCGACGGCTTATTCGCTGAGCGGCGGAGGGCCTATTGTGAGTCCGGAATGCCGGGCAATTGTGCTGACGCCGGTGTGTCCTCATAATTTGAGCATGAGGGCGCTGGTGATTCCCGACCATGCCGTGATCCGTATCGTGGTGGAGGGGAGAAGCGGAGAGTTTATTCTGAGTCTGGATTCGAGGGCGGAGAGAATGGCGGATTCCTGTACGATAAAGATTGCTGCCGGAAACTTTAAAATAAATGTGGTTAAATTTCCGGGGCATAATTATTATGAGACGTTGCGTAATAAATTGGGATGGGGAGAGGATAAAAGGAATGAGATATGTACGTGTTGAAATATAGAGAGGCAGAGCAGAACCAGCAAAACGGGAGGGTGTGTTATAGATTGTTTGCATTTATTACCCGTTTTTTCACTTTCCGCGTTTCACTTTTCGTGCTATTGTTGCTATCTTTGAACGGTTTTTGCCAGCCGGGAGGAGAGATCGGTGTGATCGGAGGCGGGGGATATTATATCGGGGAATACAATCCGGCCACCCCTTTTAAAGGAATGAACAGTTATTTCGGCGGTTTGTACCGGTATAATCTGAACGATCGTTTCGCACTCCGTCTGAATGTCGGTTTTTCAAAAATGGGCATTCAGCAGGTGGAATGGCCGGGGGAAGAAACCTTCCCCAAAGAGTTCAATGCTTCGGTAAGGGATATTTGCGCTTTGGTCGAATTCAACTTCCGGAGTTTTTTGGTGCCCAAAACGGATAAGTCGTCCCTGTGGTCTCCTTATCTGTATACGGGACTCGGTTTTTTCACGGCGAATGATGAAGGGGGGCTTGCCATTCCTCTGGGAGTCGGGGTGAAGTTTAATTTGTACGGCAATCTGTCCTGCGGGGTGGAATGGGGATGCAGAAAGCTGTTCACGGACAAGATCGACGGGTTGGAGGATGCCTGGGAAACGGGAGAAACCAATTTCTTTTTCAATAAAGACTGGTTTTTCGTATCGGGGATTACGTTGACTTACAGATTCCCGATGAATACCGAATGTCGGGGATATAAATGATGATTAGGCTATGGGTTTATCGGAAGAATTGAAGACTCTGGGACGACTGCCCCGGCATGTGGCGATTATTATGGACGGTAACGGCCGGTGGGCGCAGGAGCGGGGGATGGAACGGGTATTCGGTCACAAGAAGGGCGTGGATACGGTGAAGCGGATTGTGGAGGCCAGCGGCGAGATCGGATTGGAGTACCTGACGTTGTATACCTTTTCGATTGAAAACTGGAAGCGTCCGAAAGAGGAAATCGATGCCCTGATGGGGCTGATGGTGGATGCCATTATCCGGGAGACCGACAATCTGATGAAGCAGGATGTAAGGGTGATGGTGATCGGAAATATCGCCGATCTGCCGGAGGAAGTGAGACGAAAGTTGCATGAACTGACGGCTTGTACGGCAAAGAATAAGGGGGTGACATTGGTGCTCGCCCTCAGTTACGGAGCCCGCTGGGAGATTGTGGAGGCGGCCCGGAAAATCGCCCGGGAATACAAGGAGGGACGTATCGAAACGCTCGGAGAGATAAACGATGAACTTTTTGCCGCCCGTCTGACTACCTGCGACATCCCGGATCCGGATTTGCTGATTCGGACCAGCGGAGAGTGCAGATTGAGTAATTTTCTGTTGTGGCAGTGCGCCTATACGGAATTTTATTTTGTTGACAAATTTTGGCCTGATTTTGAAAAAGATGACTTATATTTGGCAATTCGGAATTTCCTGAAACGCGAGCGGCGTTTCGGAAAGACGGGAGAACAGATAGGGAAAGATAAAAAGTAGAAAAGATGGCAAGAAGAGTAATTCTTTTTTTGATACTTACGGTTTTTTATTTTTATGAAGCGAAGGCTCAGGCAGATACCGTCGCCCGGCCGGAGGTATATTATTCTTCTCCCAAAACATACAAGATTGCCGGTATAGAGGTGACGGGAGTGGCGGACCACTATGATCCCGAAACGCTGATTCAGTTGTCGGGCATGTCGGTGGGCAGTGAAGTGAAGATACCCGGCGATGTGATCACCCGGGCCATAAAAAGGCTGTATTCCAACGGATTGTTCTCGGATGTCAATATTTCCGTTGACCGCATTGTGGGAGATGAGGTGTATCTGATTTTACACTTGCAGGAGCGGCAGAAGCTGTCCCAGATCAATTATATCGGTCTGACAAGATCGGAGGAAAAGAAAATCAAGGAGAAAATCAATCCGTTGCCGGGGACCCAGGTGACCGACAATATGATTGCCAATCTGAAACATATCGTAGAGAAGCATTTCAAGGAAAAGGGATATTATAATATTACGATCAAGACGCTGCAGCGCGACGATCCGGAGAAGGATAATTTCGTGCAGCTGGACGTCATGGTGGAACGGAATAACAAGATCAAGATTCAGGATATTGTCATTACCGGAAACAAGGAAGTGAAGTCCGGCGTGCTGGAGAGGGCGATGAAAAAGACGAAGGACAAGGCGCTGCGCAATTTCTTCAAATCGTCCAAGTACATAGAAACCAACTACGAAGACGACAAGTACAATCTTCTGGACAAGTACAACGAGAAGGGTTTCCGGGACGCTACGATCGTGGCGGACAGCGTAGTCGCTGTTTCTCCGAACCGGGTGAAGATTTATATCGATGTGGAGGAGGGGAACAAATACTATTTCAATAAGATTTCCTGGGTAGGCAATACGATCTACGATTCTGAATATCTGTCGCGGGTATTGAATATCAAGAAGGGAGATGTATATAACAAGAAATACTTTGAAGAGCGTCTCCGGACGGATGAAAATACGGCGGTGGACAAACTGTATGTGAATAACGGTTATCTGTTTTTCCGTGCCATTCCGGTAGAAACGGTAGCCGGGGCGGATTCTATCAATATCGAGATCCGTATCATAGAAGGTCCGCAGGCGACGATCAACCGGGTGGTTATACAGGGAAACAACCGGACCCATGAACATGTGGCGCGGCGGGAACTGTATGTTTATCCGGGTGAGTTGTTCAGCCGCGAGGATATTGTGCGAAGTATCCGGGAACTGGCGAATCTGGGGCATTTCGATCCGGAGCATATCGTGCCGGAGCCCAAGCCCGATGCCGAGAACGGTACGGTTGACATCTACTTCAACGTGGAGGAAAAGGCCAACGATAAAATTGAGCTGTCCGGAGGTTGGGGAGCCGGTATGATTATCGGTTCGGTCGGTCTGACGTTTACGAACTTCTCAATCCGGAACATTTTCAACTGGGAATCTTACCGGCCTTTGCCGCAGGGAGACGGGCAAACATTGAGCCTGACGGCGCGGACGAACGGGAAATATTATACTTCGTTCAGCATTTCTTTTCGGGAGCCCTGGTTGGGAGGAAAGAAACCGAATTCGCTGAGCGTTTCCGCTTATTATTCCCGGCAGACCGGTTATTCTTCCAGTTATTACAATCATTCCTACTATGTGAACAATGCCAAGGACCTGTACAACTCGAATCAGCTGATGACGACGTTCGGTGTAAGTGTGGGACTGGGGCGGAGAATCAAGTGGCCGGATGATTATTTTACCATGTATAATGAGGTTTCTTTTCAGCGGTATCAGTTGAAAAACTGGCCGTATTATATCATGAGCAACGGCAATTCCAACAATTTGTCGTTCGCTACGCAACTGAAGAGAAGCTCCATCGATAATCCGCTGTATACCCGTAAAGGAAGCGATTTTACTTTTTTGCTGTCGTTTACTCCTCCTTATTCCTGGTTCGACGGAAAAGATTACGAGAAGTCGAATATGAAGGACAAAGTGAAATACAGATGGATCGAGTATCATAAGTGGAAGTTTGTCGGAAAGATGTTCATGCCTCTGGACCGTAGGGAAAAACTGGTGTTGTACGGAGGTGTGCAGTACGGGTATCTGGGATATTTCAACAAGCACAAGCGTTCGCCGTTCGAAGGTTTCGAGATGGGGGGCGACGGTATGTCCGGTTATAGTCTGTACGGACGGGAATATATCGGTTTGCGGGGGTATCAGAACGGTTCTCTGACGAATGCCGGCTCCAGCTTCATAGCGCCGAGCGCCGCCGATGCCAGTCTTTATACCAAATGGACGATGGAAGTCCGTTATCCGATTTCATTGGCACAGTCTGCGACGATTTATGCTCTGGCATTCCTGGAAGCAGGTAATTCATGGTATGAACTGAAAGAGTTCGAGCCTTTCAATCTTTACCGGTCGGCGGGTGTCGGTTTGCGTGTATTCCTGCCGATGTTCGGCTTGCTGGGTATAGACTGGGGGTACGGATTCGACCAGATCCCCAACAGACCGGGTGCCGCCGGTTCCCAGTTCCATTTCGTCTTGGGACAGGAGTTTTAAGTAACAGTGCGGACACAGAGAGGGAGAGCAGTTATGAAAGATTTGAAAAGAGCGATATTTTTATTAATTTTGTCGTATGCTTTTGCGATGGCATCGGCGCAGACGCGCTATGCTTTTGTCAATCTGGACTATATTCTGGCTAATATTCCGGAATATGCGAAAGCGCAGCTGGAGTTGGACGAGTATTCGAAGAAGCTGCAGGCAGAAGTAGATGCCGTTTACCAGGAGATCGCGACGATGCAGGATAAATACAATTCCGACAAAGTGTTTCTGACGGCTTCGATGCGGGAGCAACGGGAAAAAACGATCGCGGAAAAAGAGAATAAGGCACGGTTATTGCAGCAGGCTTATTTCGGACCCCACGGCGAGTTGTTTGTCAAGCGGGAGGAGCTGGTGAAACCGATCCAGGACGAGATTCTGGATGTGGTAAAGGATCTGGCGAAAGAGGGGAATTACGGTATGATTCTGGATGTATCCGCCGACAATTCCGTGCTTTTTTACGATCCGAAACTGGACAAGAGTAAAACGGTGCTGAGGAAATTGGGGTATTCGACGGAGAAAAAGGAAGAATAGAAATTGATTTTTAAATACGATAAATTAAAACTGAAAATGATGAAAAATACGATGAAATGGCTGGCTGTAATCGTTTTTGTGTTTACAGCGATGAGTATGTCTGCACAGCAGAAACCGGTAAGACTGGGACATATCGAAAGCGATAAGCTGATTGCTGCAATGCCTGAAATGGCAGAGGCCCGGAAAAAACTGGAGGCTAAACAGACCGAAATACAGACCGAAAGTCAGAATCTGAGAGAGCAGTATCAGAATAAGGCTGCCGAGTACGCCAAAAATGTAAATACCTATTCGGATGTCATTCGTACTTCCAAGGAACAGGAAATCCAGGAACTGGGACAGCGCATTCAGCGTTTCGAAGAGACGGCCATGAATGACCTGAACAAGACCCGGGACGATTTGCTGCATCCTATATACGAGAAAGCTACCAACGCAATCAAGGAAGTCGGAAAAGAAAACGGTTTTACGTATATTTTCGACCTGAATTCCGGCGGAGTCGTATATGTATCCGAGACCTCGGAAGATGTTCTGCCTCTGGTGAAGAAAAAATTAGGTCTTCAATAAAATTTGAATTTAGACAGATAAGCCGCCGGAAGGCGGCTTATTTTTTTTAGCTTTGCAGTAAGAACCGTTAAATGTTCGGCTGAATATGGAAACAAAGAGTCCGATAGGAGTTTTCGATTCGGGATACGGAGGCCTGAGTATATTGAAAGAGATCGTGCGGGTGCTGCCCGGGTACGATTATCTTTATCTGGGGGATAATGCGCGTACTCCCTATGGAACACGTTCTTTCGACGTGGTGTATCATTACACGAACGAAGCTGTCAGAAAACTGTTCAGTTTGGGGTGTCCGCTGGTGATTCTGGCCTGCAATACCGCTTCCGCGAAGGCGCTGCGTACGATACAGCAGACGGATTTGCCGCTGATCGATGCCGGGAAACGGGTGCTGGGCGTGATTCGTCCCAGCGTGGAGGCATTGGCCGCCTATTCCCGTAACGGGCATGTCGGGATATTGGCTACCCGGGGGACCGTGGCTTCGGAGTCCTATCCGCTTGAAATCGAAAAATTGTATGGTCCCGGCGGTTTTCATATTACCCAGAAGGCTTGTCCGATGTGGGTGCCCTTGGTTGAAAACAATGAGCTTTCGGGAGCGGGGACGGAATATTTTGTGAAGAAATACATCGATGAGCTGTTTCAGAGCGATCCGCTGATAGATGCGGTGGTGCTGGGATGCACCCATTATCCGCTGTTGGGGGAATTGATCCGCCGGTATGTGCCTCAGGGGGTGAAGATCATCGAACAGGGGCATATCGTGGCGGATAGTTTGAAGGATTATCTGAAGCGGCACGGAGACATGGAGGCGCTTCTGTCAAAACAGCGGTCCGTCCGTTACCTGACGACCGAACAGCCGGAGCTGTTCGCTCCGATGGCGGGACTGTTTATGGGGGAGAAGGTCGAGGCGGAGCATGTCTCTTTATCCGACTTATATTTGGGCAAACATTCATGATTTTCCGTATGGCAGACAATGAATTGATAGAAGATGCTTTTGCGGACCTGCTTACGGTTTTGCGCAAGGATACGACGGACGAAGAAAAGCAGCGTATCCGGCAGGCTTTCGAGTTCGCGCGGGAAGCTCATGCCGGAATAAAACGCCGCTCCGGAGAGCCCTATATCCTGCATCCTGTCGCTGTGGCCCGGATCGCCGCGAAGGAAATCGGGCTGGGAACGAAGTCGGTGATTGCGGCTTTGCTTCATGATGTGGTGGAGGATACCGATTATACGGTGGAGGATATACGGGAAATTTTCGGTCCCAAGATCGCTTCTCTGGTGGACGGTTTGACGAAGATCCGGGGGGCGATGGGGACGGATACCACCTTGCAGGCGGAGAGTTTCCGGAAGATGATACTGACGCTGGCGGACGATGTGAGGGTGATACTGATAAAGATCGCGGACCGGCTTCATAATATGCGGACGCTGGCTTCCATGCCGGAGCACAAGCAGGTGAAGATCGCCGGCGAAACGCTGTATATTTTCGCTCCCCTGGCTCATCGGATGGGCTTGCATGCGATCAAAACGGAGCTGGAGGATTTGAGCCTGAAATACGAGCATCCGGAGGAATATGAGGTGATCGCCCGCAGAATCGCGACCTATCATCGGGAATATTCCGGTCTGTTTGAGAAATTCATCGAACCCATCCGGGCGAGTCTGGACCGGAACGGTTACGAATATACCATTACGGCCCGTACCAAGAGTGTGTATTCCGTATGGTATAAAATGCAAAGGCGCAATATCAGCTTCGATGAGATATTCGATTTGCTGGCCGTGCGGATTGTCTTTAAACCCAAGCCTTTGCAGCCGGAGAAGTGGCAGTGCTGGAACATTTATTCCCTCATTACGGATCTGTACAGTCCGAAGCCGGAGCGGATACGGGATTGGGTCAGCGTACCGAAAGCCAACGGATATGAAGCCCTCCATCTGACGGTGATGGGACCTGCCGGCCAATGGTTCGAGGTGCAGATCCGTTCGGAAAGGATGGATGAAATCGCCGAAAAAGGGCTTGCGGCGCATTGGAAATACAAGGGAGAGGGAAGCGAGAGTAATTCGGAACTGGACAGATGGCTGGCGGGCATAAAGGAGCTGCTGGAACAGCCGGATTCCAATGCGCTGGATTTTCTGGACGAGTTCAAGCTGAATCTCTATGCGAAGGAGATTCGGGTTTTCACGCCCCGCGGACACATGAAAACTTTGCCGAAGGGGGCTACGGCGCTGGATTTCGCGTATGATATCCATACCGAAATCGGGAATACGTGTATCGGTGCGAAAGTGAATCACAAGCTGGTGCCCATGAGTCACAAGCTCCAGAGCGGCGACCAGGTGGAGATATTGACCAGCGAGAAACAGCATCCTCAGAAAGAGTGGCTCGATTTTATCATCACGGCCAAAGCCAAAAGTCATATTGTCGCTTATTTCAAAAAAGACCGGAAAGAGGTGTTGAGGGCGGGAATGGCCCTGTTTGAAAAAATGCTCCGGGAACAGGAGCTTCCTCTGACCTCTGAACCATTGAAGAAAGTGCTGGCGGCCTTCAAAATCCAGAACAAGGAGGATTTGTATTTGAAGCTGGGGGCGGGCGTACTGTCTGCGGAAGAGGTGGAGAAAGAGCTGAAAAGGAAGGAGGAGAGCCGTTTTATGAAATACTGGAAACTGCAGTTTTTCAGAAACGACCGGGAGAAGGAAGAAAAAAAGGAACAGGATATCGTTATCTCTCCGTGCTGCAATCCGATACCGGGGGATGATGTGGTCGGCATGGATATAGGGGGGAAGGTAACGGTTCACAAGAGGAAGTGTCCGGAAGCGATCCGTCTGATGGCCAGTTATGGAGACAAGATCGTTCCGGTGAAATGGATAAGCCGGGAGATGATGTCGTTCCCTGCGATGATGTGTATCCGCGGCATCGACAGAGCCGGCATCGTCAGTGATATAACGACTTTGATAACCAACGACATACGGGTGAATATGCGGATGATACATTTCGAGACGACGGATGGGATTTTCGAGGGGGCGATACAGTTGTATGTGTACAATACGGAGGATCTGAACCGATTGATGGCTGAGATTTCGGAAATAAAAGGAGTGGAGAGTGTGACGAGAGAATAATCTTAAAATTTACTTGCGATGGAAAAGGTGAAAGAAGCGGTAAAGGCGAGTTTTACCGCTTATCTGGAAGAAAAAGGATACCGGAAGACCCCGGAGCGGTTCGCTATTCTGGAAGAGATTTATTCCCATCCCGGGCATTTTACGGTGGACGGCCTTTTTAAGAAAATGGGGGACAAGCATTACAGGGTAAGTAAAGCTACGGTGTACAATACGTTGCAATTGCTTCTGGAGTGCGAGCTGATCGTAAAGCATACCTATAAAAACGATATGGCACGGTATGAAAGGGCTTTGAACCAGAAACACGAGCATTTGATCTGCGTCCGGTGCAACCGGGTGGAGGAGTTTGCGGACGACCGTGTGGATGAAATGCTGAAGCAGGTGGAAGAGCAGTATGATTTTGAAATACAGCGGCATATGCTGTATGTGTACGGCGTGTGTAAACGTTGTAAATTAAAAATGAAAAAGAACGCGGGAAATTCTTTATAATATATTACTTTTGCATGTTTGCGTTTGCAAATCGATGGCACAGAAATTTAAATTTTGACTGATGAAAGTAGATGTATTACTTGGATTGCAATGGGGGGATGAAGGGAAAGGCAAAGTGGTGGACGTGTTGACTCCGAATTATGATTTAGTAACCCGTTTCCAGGGAGGTCCCAATGCCGGTCATACGTTGGAATTCGGCGGCGAAAAATATATTTTGCGTTCTATCCCTTCCGGAATCTTTCAGGGCGGTAAAATGAATATCATCGGCAACGGGGTGGTGCTCGATCCGCTGCTTTTCAAACAGGAAGCGGAGAGTCTGGCAGCCAGCGGACATGATATTACCGGACAGTTGTATATATCCAGGAAAGCTCATCTGATTTTGCCGACGCACCGGATGCTGGACGCTGCTTATGAAGCGCTTAAAGGGGACGGAAAAATCGGGACGACCGGAAAAGGCATCGGACCGACGTATACCGATAAGGTGAGCCGTAACGGTGTGCGCGTGGGAGACATATTGAATAATTTCGAAGAGAAATACGCCAGGGCCAAAGCCCGTCATGAGGCCATCCTGCGTTCGCTGAACTATTCCTATGACATCGCTGCTTTGGAAAAAGAGTGGTTTGAAGCGGTAGAATATCTGAAACGTTTCCAGTTGATAGACAGCGAATTTTTTATCAACAATGCCTTAAAAGAAGGGAAGAATGTATTGGCGGAAGGGGCGCAGGGGACGATGCTGGACATCGACTTCGGTTCTTATCCTTTCGTGACTTCTTCCAATACCATCTGTGCGGGAGCTTGTACGGGATTGGGCGTGGCTCCCGGAAAAATCGGCGAAGTCTACGGTATTTTCAAGGCGTATTGCACCCGTGTGGGAAGCGGACCTTTCCCCACCGAACTGTTTGACGAAACCGGAAAACTTCTCTCTACGTTGGGTCATGAATTCGGTTCGGTGACCGGACGGGCGCGCCGCTGCGGCTGGCTGGACCTGGTGGCATTGAAGTATGCCGTGATGATCAATGGCGTGACCCGGCTGATCATGATGAAGAGCGACGTATTGGACGGCTTCGATACGATAAAAGTATGCACCGCCTATAAAATCGGCGGGAAGGTGGTAGAGGATTTCCCTTATGAAATCCATGACGGAATCGAGCCGGTATATGTGGAATTTCCCGGCTGGAAAACCGATATGACGAGAATGACGTCGGAGGATGAATTCCCGGAGGAGTATAATGCGTATATCAGTTTTATCGAGGAGGAAACGGGGGTTCCCGTAAAAATCGTATCGGTGGGAGCCGACCGCGAACAGACGATTGTCAGATATGAGGAATAGGTTATGTCTATTTTGGGCTTGAGTTTCCCTTTAACGGATCCGGTGCTGATTTTTTCAGTGATCCTTTTCATTATCCTGTTGGCGCCGGTTTTGCTTCATCGGTTTAAAATCCCGGATTTGATCGGGCTGATTATTGCCGGCGCGATAATCGGGCCGCAGGGGCTTAACATCATGTCGCGGGACAGCAGTATCGAGCTCTTCGGTAAAGTCGGCTTGTTGTATATTATGTTTGTGGCCGGGCTGGAGATCGATTTGGCCGACCTGAAAAAAAATTACGGGAAAAGCGTGTATTTCGGTTTGCTGACTTTTGCCATTCCGATGGTCGCCGGAACTTTGGCCGGCATCTATCTGCTCGATTTCTCCTATCTTACCTCCATTCTGTTGGCCAGTATGTTCGCTTCCCATACGCTGATGACGTATCCGATTGTCAGCAAGTACGGGGTGACGAAAAACCGGGCGGTGAATATTTCCATCGGAGCGACGGTGATTACCTGTCTGCTGGCATTGTTGGTGCTGGCGGTGGTCGTCGGGATGTCGACGGGGGATATGGGTAACAGTTTCTGGATGCGCCTGAGTACGTCGACCCTTGTATTTGTCGGCTTGGTGCTTTTTCTTTTCCCGCTGTTCGGCCGCTGGTTTTTTAAGCGCTATGAAGATCGGATCGCCCAGTATATATTCGTTCTGGCGTTGGTTTTCCTGGCTTCCTTTCTGGCTAAGGTCGCCGGTCTGGAAGATGTCATCGGGGCTTTCCTTGCCGGTCTGGCACTGAACAGGCTTATTCCGAATACGTCGGCTTTGATGAACCGGATAGAGTTTGTGGGCAATGCGCTGTTTATCCCCTTTTTCCTGATCGGAGTGGGGATGCTGGTCGATTATCAGGTGTTTACGACGGGCTGGGATTCGTTATGGGTGGCGATCGTGATGTGTGTGGTCGCCACGGCGGCTAAATATTGGGCGGCCTGGATTGCCGGAAAGACGCTGCATTACACCCGGGATGAAAGATTGCTGCTGTTCGGTCTGACTAATGCCCAGGCGGCGGCGACACTGGCTGCGGTTATGGTGGGGTATCAGGCGGGTCTGCTGGACGACAGCGTGTTGAACGGGACGATAGTCATGATACTGTTTACCTGTACGATAGCTTCTTTTATTACTCAGAAAGGTGCGCAGAACGTGGCTTTGGCCGATATGACGGAAGAAGAGCTGGTGGATAAGGACGATGCCGAGGACCGGATACTGATTCCGCTGAGTAATTCCGAGACCGTCGAGGAGCTGATCAATTTGGGAATAACGATAAAATCGCCCCGTTGTAAAGCGACGATGATGGCTTTGAGCATCATCAAATCGGACAGTAATGACACGGCTGCGGAGAAACGCTCCCGGCAGTTGCTGGAAAAAGCCGAAAAGACAGCGGCGGCGACCGATAACATGCTCCATTCCCTGATGCGTTATGACATCAATGTGGTGAACGGGATAAAGAATGTAGTGAAGGAGCACAAGATTACGGATATTGTATTGGGGTTGCGGAAAGCGTCCGAGATTTCCAATACTTTTTTGGGTGAACTGGCGGAAGGGGTGCTGGCCAAATGTGCGACGACGACGCTGGTGTATCGTCCGGTTCAGTCTTTGGCTACCGTGAAGCGCTATATCATGCTTATTCCCGCGGACGCGGAGAAAGAGGTCGGTTTCCCCTACTGGGTGATAAGAGTATGGAATCTGGCCCGCAATTCCGGAAGCAAAATGCTTTTTTACGGGAACCGGGCAGTATTGTCGATATTGCAGGAAGTCAAGGCCAAGCACAATGTGAATGCCGAATTCGTCGAATTTACGGATTGGGATGATTTCCTGATCATTTCCCGGGATATTCACGACGATGACGCCCTGGTCGTTGTCATGAGCCGGCGCAATTTCCCGTCTTACTCCAGGCAGATGGCACTGATTCCGAACCATATGAACAAGTATTTCCAGAATAACAATTGCATTCTGGTATATCCGGTGCAGTTGGGAATCGGAGAAGAAGAGATGGGGTCGTTCAGAACCCTTTCCATCATCAATCATCCGGAAGATCTGGGAAGCGTTCTGGGACGTCTGTTCAAGAAAAACAAATAAGGGTTATTCCAGTATCTTTTTTATCTGTCTTTTGGCAAGCGTGAGGGGAGCCAGAGAACAGGGGCCGTTGATACATCCGCCGTCACACGCCATGACTTCAACGAAGCGGGCTTCCGGTTTGTGCGGCATGGCTTTCAGCAAGCCCTGATTTTTTTTGCCCAATCCTTCGATGGAAAGAGTCGTGACGTCGTTTCCCACCACATTCACGACCGCATTTTTCACGCCTCCGGCCTGGGCGAAGCCTCTGCCGAATTTCGTCACCTCGTCCTGCAGTTCCTGGGCATCGCAGTTGGTTACGTCGATGTCGTAGGCTACCATAAAAGCGCCCAGCTCTTCGAAGCTCATAACGTAATCGACTTCCGGAACGGATTCCGCCTCGTACCGCTTGGCCAGGCACGGACCGATGAATACGACTTCGGCATCCGGAAATTTTTCTTTGGCATAGCGGGCGGCGTAAACCATCGGACTGCGGGTGGCCGAAACGTGGGGTTTCAGCAGGGGGGCGTGTTTATTGACCCAGCCCGTGTAAGCCGGACAGCAGGACGTTGTCATAAAAGACAGTCCCTCTGCCAGTTTCTCCTTGAGTTCTTTGGCTTCGTTGGCGGCCGTGATTTCAGCTCCCAGGGCGACTTCGATCACCGCCTCGAAACCTATTTTCCTGATGCCGGACAGAATTTGTCCCGGGGCGGCGTTGAACTGGCCGTAAATAGCGGGAGCGACAATGGCGACAATCTTTTTGTCCGGGTTTACGAGGGATTTGTGTATGTCTATAATTTTGGAGCGTTCCATGATGGCTCCGTAAGGGCAGGCCTGCATGCACTTCCCGCAATAGATACATTTTTCCTTGTCGATGTGTTCGATGCCGTTCTCGTCTTTGCAGATGGCATTTACCGGACAGGCGTCCTGACAGGGTACCGGCGTGTAAACAATGGCATGGTAAGGGCATACTTTCTGACAGAGCCCGCAACTGACACAGACTTCCGTACTGATGTTGGCCTTGCCTCCCTGGAAGGAGATGGCTCCTTTGGGGCAGTTCATGACACAGGGGCGACCCTCGCATCC
>CAZYJV010000043.1:0-14934 GCA_964647845.1 uncultured Odoribacter sp. | reverse complement strand
TGATGTCGCTTCCCGTGCCGACAAAGAAAGATGCGACGCCGGATTCAGCGTAAACAACACGGGCAAGGCCGTATTCCTGGACTTCAAATATGCCATTGAACAGTTGGGGCGCGACACCATCGAGAAACGCTACGGCAACCTGTTCCAGATGTACGAAAAAATCACGGCTGTCAACCCATATGAAAACCCGATGATGATTTATCCGGCCATCCACTATTCCATGGGCGGACTTTGGGTGGACTACAACCTGATGACCACCATCCCGGGATTATACGCCATCGGCGAATGCAACTTCTCCGACCACGGTGCGAACCGCCTGGGGGCCTCCGCCCTGATGCAGGGACTGGCTGACGGATACTTCATCCTGCCGTACACCATCGGCGATTACCTGGCAAAAGAGATACAGACGCCGAAAATCCAGACCAACACGCCTGAATTCGAGGAAGCGGAGAAACATGTAACCGACCGTCTGCGCAAACTCTACGATATAAAAGGGACCAAATCTCCCGATCATTTCCACAAACAGCTGGGACACATCATGTGGGAATACATCGGTATGGCCCGGGAAGCCAGCGGCCTGAAAAAAGCCATCGAGCTGATCGCCGCACTGAAAGAAGAATTCTACAAAGATCTTCGCATCGTAGGCGAGTTCTCCGCCATGAACAATGAACTGGAAAAAGCCGGTCGTGTGGCAGACTTCATCGAACTGGCGGACCTGATGGCACACGACGCCCTCGACCGCAACGAATCCTGCGGAGGTCACTGCCGATTGGAATCCGTGACCGAAGAAGGGGAAGCCAAGCGGGACGACGAAAACTTCAAATACGTTTCCGTATGGGAATACAAAGGAGAAAACGTCGCTCCGGAGTTGCACAAAGAAGAATTGGTGTTCGAAAATGTTCAATTAACACAGCGTTCTTACAAATAAAGAACCATTAAACACAAGATCATTATGGCAGATAAAATATTAAAAGAACTGACACTGAAGGTATGGCGTCAAAAGGATGCCAAATCCAAAGGCGGGTTTGAAACATACAAAATCCATGATATTTCTACCGGCACTTCGTTTCTCGAAATGCTGGACATCCTGAACGAACAGCTGGTAAGCGAAAACAAAGAACCGGTGGCCTTCGACCACGATTGCCGGGAAGGGATTTGCGGTACCTGCAGCCTGTTTATCGACGGAAGAGCCCACGGACCGGACGACGATGTGACGACTTGCCAGTTGCACATGCGCCGCTTCCAGGACGGAGCTACAATTACCATCGAGCCCTGGCGCTGCGGAGCATTCCCCGTAATCAAAGACCTCATCGTCGACCGTCACGCCTATGACAAGATCCTGCAAGCCGGCGGCTATGTGTCTGTCAACACGGGAGGCGTACCCGACGGCAATGCCATCCCCATCTCCAACGACAACGCAGAAGAAGCGATGGACGCTGCCGCCTGCATTGGCTGCGGAGCCTGCGCCGCTACCTGCAAGAACTCTTCCGCCATGCTTTTCGTCGCTGCCAAAGTATCCCAGCTGGCCCTGCTGCCTCAGGGAAAAGTGGAAGCCGCACGCAGAGCCAAGGCGATGGTCGCCAAGATGGACGAACTCGGTTTCGGGAACTGTACGAACACCGGCGCCTGCGAAATGGAATGCCCCAAAAGCATTTCCATCCAGCACATCGCCCGCCTGAACCGGGAATTCTTAAAGGCGAAACTGAAAGACTAAGCAGCTTTCACAGCGATAAACAACCCAAGGGTGTCAAAAACAATTTGGCACCCTTGATTTATATCCACTTCATGAAACTATTTTACAGAGAAGAAGGCAGCGGTCATCCGTTAATAATCTTACACGGCCTTTACGGCGCCTCCGAGAACTGGCTGCCCATAGCCCATTTACTGAGTCCCTTTTTTCGGGTGATTCTCCCTGATTTACGGAACCACGGTCACTCCCCCCATCATCCGGTACACACGTATGAAGCTTTGGCGGAAGACACCGCAGAATTGATCGATACGCTCCGTTTGTCTGTAAAACCGCACCTGATCGGCCATTCCATGGGCGGCAAGACCGCCATGTCGCTCTTGCTGAAAAATCCCGCCCTGACCGCACGCAACATCATTCTCGATATCGCACCGCAAACCTACCCCTTATCGGACGAACACCGGCGCATATTTCATTTCCTCCGTTCGGCAGACCTGAACCGCTTCGATTCCTATGAAGCGCTGAAACAACATCTCGCCCAATGCCTCCCCTCCGGACGGGAGCAGCAGATCATCCTGAAAAACATCAGCCGGCAAAGAGGAAGATTCCTTTGGCGAATAAACGCCGAAGCAATATACAACGCCCGGGAAAACCTGCTGTTCTGGCAAGAGACGGAGAACCGCTGCCCCCGGGAAATTCTGTTTGTCAAAGGTGAAAATTCCCCCTATATCCCGGACTCCGAAATCCTCAAAAAAAACTTTCCCGCCGCCCTGCTGGCCGTCCTTCCCCAAACAGGTCACTGGCTGCATAGCGAACAACCGGAAAAATTGGCAGAACTCCTCCTCACCTATCTTTCCGGAGAAGAAAATAAAATTATACCTTTGCAAAAAGCAACCAAAAAACACAAGAATATCATGCTGTATCCTTTAAAATTCAGACCCATCGTCAAACAGACCATCTGGGGAGGCGAGAAACTGACATACAAAAGCGAAGACCCGGGCATAAAATCGGGTATCGGGGAAAGCTGGGAAATATCCGGCGTCCAGGACAACGTATCCGTCGTATCGGAAGGTCCTTTAGCCGACAACACCCTGCAGGAGCTCACGGAAGTATATATGGGCGATCTGGTCGGAGACAAAATATACGAACAGTTCGGGGTGGAATTCCCTCTGCTGATCAAATACATCGACGCCTGCGACGACCTTTCCATCCAGGTGCATCCCAATGACGCAGTCGCCAAAGAACGCCACAACGCATACGGCAAAACCGAAATGTGGTACGTCGTGGATGCCGATCCGGCAGCGCAGCTGCTCATGGGCTTCAACAAAAACACCGACAAATCGGAATACCTGACCAAACTCCGCGACAACACGCTGCCGGAAATACTGAATGCCGAGAAAGTAAAGAAAGGCGACTGCTTCTTCATCCCGGCGGGAACCGTCCATGCCATCGGCAAAGGCTGCTTCATCGCGGAAATCCAGCAGACGTCCGACATCACCTACCGTATTTACGATTACGACCGCCGGGACAAAAACGGAAACCCGCGGGAACTGCATACGGAACTGGCCACCGATGTCATTCACTTCAATGAGCAGAAAGAACACGGCGTCCGCTATCACCGGCACGAAAACCACACGGAGGAACTCGTCGGATGCAAATACTTCACGACCAACTACCTGAAATTCGACAAAGAAATCGAAAAAGACTACATCGCCATCGACTCATTCGTCATTTACATGTGTCTGGAAGGAAACTTCTCCGTCGTATACGATACCGACAAATTCGTAAAAGTAAAGCAGGGCGAAACGGTGCTCGTCCCGGCCTGCTTCAAAAATATCTTCCTCATTCCGGAAAAAGAGGCGACTTTGCTCGAAGTCTACATCGACGGAAGAGAATAAAAAAAATCCCTGAGTTTTCTCAGGGATTTTTCATGCTATATCACGACAATGTGTCCTTCGTCGGTGAGCTTCTCACAGTAATGACATTTCAACACGATCGGCTGCGTACCGACCACATCGAATTTCGTGCGTACATACTCGTGATTGGTGATGCACTTGGGGTTCATGCATTTTACAATGCCTTCCACCTTCGCCGGCACATTCACCATTTTCTTCTCCACGACTTCGTAACCGCGGATAATGTTAATCTTGGCGGAGGGAGCCACCAGCGCCAGCTTGTTCACCTCCTCGTCTTCCAGAAACTTGTCCCAGATCTTCACGATGGCCTTTTTACCCAGTTTGCTGCTCTTCAGATTCGTTCCGAAAGCCATTGCGTTATCCATTTCCGCAATCCCCAGCACATTAATCACATCAAACAGTTTATCAGCCGGTATATGATCGATGACAGTACCATTCTCAATAGCACTTACCTGTAATTCTTTCTTTGCCATAACTACACTTTTTATTTTAATTCCTACTTGATTCCCAACGCCTTGCAAATAATCGCCTGACGGGCGAACACGCCGTTCCGCGCCTGTTCGAAATAATACGCTTTCGGATTCTCATCCACATCCACGTCGATTTCATTCACCCGGGGCAGCGGATGCAGGATGCGCATATTTTCCCTCGTGCCGCTCAGCATCGCATTCCGCAAGATATACACATTCTTCACCTTCTCATACTCGAGGGGATCGGCGAAGCGTTCCCGCTGCACGCGCGTCATATACAGGATATCGGCCTCATTGATAACCTCGTTCAGCTCCGTATGCTCGTAGTAGGGAATATTCAGCTCCTTCAGATGCAGCTTATAGCCGTCCGGCATCTGCAGCTCTTTCGGAGCGATAAAATGGAACGTAGGATGGAAATGACTCATCGCCTGCAAAAGAGAATGCACCGTACGTCCGTACTTCAGATCCCCCACCATGAAAATATTCAGGTTCTCCAGCGTCCCCTGCGTCTTATAGATAGAATAAAGGTCCAGCATCGTCTGGGAAGGGTGCTGATTGGCCCCGTCACCGGCATTCAGCACCGGACACTTCGCCACCTCGCTGGCATAGCGGGCAGCCCCCTCTATGGGATGGCGCATCACAATCAGATCACAGTAATTATCCACCATCTTAATGGTATCCTTCAGCGTCTCCCCTTTGGTTACGCTGGAAGAAGAGGAATCCGAAAAACCGACGATACGGCCGCCCAGACGGTTGATGGCCGTCTCGAAACTCAAACGCGTACGGGTGGAAGGTTCAAAAAACAGAGAAGCGACCACCTTGCCCTCGAGCAAGCGCCGGTTGGGATTCTTTTCAAATTCCGAAGCAGACTGCAAAACCTCCAGAATCTCTTCTTTCGTGTAATCTTCAATAGATACTAAGCTACGTTCATTCATATCGCTATTTTTTAATAATATTTTACGCTCTTTTTCCGTCCGGAATTATTTCCCGCCGCCCTGATTTTTCACCATTTCCGCAATCCGGTCGACAATATCCGCAGCCACCTCCGATTTCAGTTTCAGGCCGAGCACCTCCGCCTTTTCGCTTCTGTCGATCAAAGTCACCTTATTGGTATCGACACCGAACCCCGCCCCTTCGTCCCGCAGACTGTTCAATACGATCAGATCCAGGTTCTTCTTTTTCAGTTTCAGCAGCGCGTTACACGTTTCGTCGTTCGTCTCCAAAGCGAATCCCACCAGCAGCTGTCCCGGCTTTTTCCTCTTCCCCAATTCGGCGGCGATATCCCGCGTAGGAAGCAATTCCAGACACAACGCCTCTTTTCCCCGTTTCAGCTTCACGCCCGACTTCTCTTTCGGCGCGAAGTCCGCCACCGCCGCACAGGAAATAACGATATCGGCGTGCGGCGCTTCCCGCATCACCTCCTCGTACATCTCTGCCGCCGACACCACATCGATCCGCCGTATCGAAGCCCTTTCCGTCGTCAGATGCACAGGTCCCGCAATCAGCGTAACCTCCGCACCGCGCTCCGCCAAAGCCTCGGCCAAAGCGAACCCCATTTTCCCCGTAGAGTGATTTCCGATAAAACGGACGGGGTCTATCTGCTCATACGTCGGACCGGCCGTCAGCAATGCCTTCTTGCCTTTCAGCTCCGCTGTCCGGGCAAAAAAAACGCGTATTTCCTCCACGATCTCCTCCGGTTCCGCCATACGCCCTTTCCCCGACAGACCGCTCGCCAACTCCCCTTCCTCCGGCTCTATAACCAAATTGCCGTAACTACGCAATATTTCCATATTCCTGCGGGTCGCCGGATGCCGGTACATATCCAGGTCCATCGCCGGCGCTATCATCACGGGACACTTCGCAGACAAATAAGTCGTCAGCAGCAGATTGTCGGCGATACCGGCAGCCATTTTCCCCATCGTATTGGCGGTTGCCGGGGCGATCAGGTACAAATCCGCCCACACCCCGATACTCACATGCGAATTCCAGTCCCCGTTCTCCGGGTCGTAGAAATCCACCATTATCGGATGCTTCGACAATGTCGCCAACGTCAGAGGCGTAATAAAAGCCTTAGCCAAAGGGGTCATCACGACCTTCACCTCCGCCCCCTCCTTCACCAGCAGTCGGATCAGAGACGCGACCTTGTAGGCGGCGATACTCCCCGTCACACCTACGACAATATGTTTTCCTCTCAGCATAGTCATCCTATAAAAAATGGAGAATGAAAATGTCCTTCCGGCCCATTTTCCACTCTCCATCCTCGATTCCCGGTTCTTAAGCGTTCTCCTTTACACCTTTGTCCTTATCGGCCGTATTGCGGAAATAAACCCGGTCGTCCAGAAATTCCTGCGTAGCGATCAACACCGGTTTCGGGATACGCTCGTAATACTTCGAAATCTCTATCTGCTCGCGATTTTCAAAAATCTCTTCCAGATTATCGGAATAAGAAGCGAATTCCTGCAATTTGCGGCTCAGTTCGTCTTTCATCTCCACGGAAATCTGGTTCGCCCGTTTGGCGATGATGGTCACGGCTTCATAAATATTGCCGGCTTTCGCTGAAAATACGGCAGGATTACGGGTAATCGTGTTATTCGGAGCTTTTACTTTTTTAAAGTCTACCATAATTGATGTTATATTAAACTAATCTTTAAACTTGTAATTGTCCAGAAAAAGATTGATAGCATCGTACTTTTTCTTTATATCGTTCACATATTTGCTGTTCGGATACTCGTCCGCAAAATAATAATACTCCTCCTTGGCAGCGTTATAACGCTCCAGTTTCTTGTCCTCCACGCTGTTCACCGCCATCTGGTATTTGGAATTGAACAGCAGGTACATGATCTCTTCGCGGTATTTGGAACCCGGGTAATCTTTCAGGCAGTTCTGCAGACTGACCACCGCCGCCTTGTAGTACTCCCGCTGATAGTAATTCCTGGCACTCAGATAATCCTTGTAAGCCAGCTTGTCCAGCATTTCATCCATATAGCCGTTGATCCTGTCTTTCCGCGGACTGTTCGGATAACGTGTCAGATACAGCTGAAAATCGCTGATGGCCTTCCGGGTCGCCCCCTGGTCCAGACGCGGCTTGGGAGAAGCCAGATAATTGCAATACCCCACCATATACAGACACTCGTCCGCGAAATTACTCTCCGGATAGCTCGCTACGAAATTCTTGAACAGCTCCGAGGCATACTCGTACTCCTTCTGGTTGTAACTGCAAAAAGCGCGGTAGTAAGCGATACTCTGGGCCTTGCTCGTTCCGGTAAACACACTGCGTATTCCGTCGAACAGGTTCATGGCTTTCTGATATTCCCCCTTGTTGTAATACTCCACCGCCTTTTTGTAGACCAGCTGGTAATCGTCGCTTTTCAACAACTTCTGGTACTCTCCGCAGGAGCCGAGCAACAAAACAAGGAATATCAAACCTAAAAACTTCTTCATAAACGGAGTGCTTTTTTGCATCATGCAAAGATAGGGTAAAAAGTAAAAAGTAAAAACTTTTCCTTTTACTTTTTTTATTATACCTTTGCTACGATTTTTATGACATATTAAAAATTCCAAAATAGTATAGACGTGGACATTTTTGAAAGAGTAAAAAAGCAAAAAGGCAATATCGGCCAGTATGCCAAACAGGCACACGGCTATTTCGCATTCCCGAAACTGGAAGGTGAAATCGGTCCCCGGATGAGATTCCGCGGACGCGAAGTCTTAAACTGGAGTCTGAACAACTACATCGGACTGGCAAACGATCCCGAAGTCAGAAAAGTGGATGCGGAAGCCGCCGCCCAATGGGGACTGGGTTACCCGATGGGTGCCCGCATGATGAGCGGTCAAACCTCCCGTCATGAATACCTGGAATCGCAGTTGGCCGATTTCGTAAAGAAACCGGATGCTTTCCTGCTGAATTTCGGATACCAGGGCATGATTTCCATCATCGACTGTCTGACCAGCCGCTTCGACTGCATCGTGTACGACGCAGAAGCGCATGCCTGCATCATGGACGGCTTACGCCTTTCTCCGGCCAAACGCTACGTGTACCTGCACAACGATATGGAGAGTCTCCGGAAACAGCTGGAGAGAGCCGAAAAATGGGTGGAAGAGACCGGAGGCGGTATTCTGGTCATCACGGAAGGAGTATTCGGTATGGCAGGAGACCTCGGCAAGCTGGATGAAATCGTAAAACTGAAAGACAAATTCAACTTCCGCCTGCTGGTAGACGACGCCCACGGCTTCGGAACCATGGGACCCACCGGTGCCGGAACGGGCGAACACTTCGGAGTACAGGATCAGGTAGACCTCTATTTCGGAACATTCGCCAAAGCCATGGCCGGGTTCGGAGCTTTCATCGCCACCGACGAAGAGATATGCATGAATCTGCGGTACAACATGCGCTCCCAGACTTTCGCGAAATCCCTGACCATGCCGATGGTCGAAGGAGCCATCAGACGTCTGGAATTGTTAAAGACGCAACCGGAACGCCGGGAGAAGCTGTGGCAGATCGCCCATGCCCTGCAGACCGGATTAAAAGAAGACGGACTCAACATCGGAAACACCAACTCCATGGTGACTCCCGTTTACCTGTCCGGAAGCGTTGCAGAAGGCATGCAGGTAGCCACCGACCTGAGAGAGAACTACAACCTGTTCTGCTCCATCGTGGTTTATCCGGTTATCCCCAAAGGACAACTGTTGCTGCGTTTGATTCCGACCTCCATGCACACCCTCGAAGATGTTAAATACACCATCAAGGCATTTAAAAACGTGGCTGAAAAGTTGGCGAACGGAGAATACAACAAAGAAACCCTGGTCGATGCCAGCACGCTGTAACGGCAGGCACACCACCATAAAAAATAACGGGCGGAATCATCCGCCCGTTATTTTTATCCCCTTCCGCAAGATCAGAACTTGTTTAAAGCCGTCCGGGCTTTATTCACCATATCCCCGGCAGGCACCGAAGCCAGTCTCCCGATTTCGAAATCTTTCAACAGGTCATTCACCAGCTTCAGTTTATAGGCATTTTTCTCTTTCGCATACTTTTCTTTCAGAATACGCACCTTTTCGTACGCCTGTATGCCCTCTATCAACCGTTCCATACGGACAGACGAACGTCCGGAAGGATACACTAGGTAACAATCGCCGCCGCCAAAAGCCCGGAAACGGGAATCCCTCAGCGGATCGAGCGTCCAGCTATTGTAAGCCCAGCGCAGATAGCCGTCGAAGTCCTTTGCCGCCGCATACCATCCCAGCCAGGCCGCTTCTGCGGGAGGCGAAAAAGTAAAGGTGTTGGGATAGGCCTCCGAACAGCAGGTATAATACGTACTGCTCATCCCCTTTTCCCGTCTTTCCCGCAACACGTTTTCCGGGAAGAACTGCCCCGAAGCCACACAATAATCATCTATATCCGCCTCTATCTCCTCATGGTAATTCCCCGCCAAAGCAATCTTATAGGCGGGATCCGACTCCCGGATTATGCGGATCGCCTTCCGCATCGCCTCCTGCGGCCGCTCGTCCATCGCTATCATCGTGATATCGAACCATCCCTTGATCTTCAGATGACGGGCGAAATCCGTCAGGAAAGGCTGCCAGTAATCCACATACTCCGGCGTTCCCACCTCCGCTTTCACCCTTTGCAGAGAGTTGGTCGCCTGGTCGAAATACTGAAAAGAAAGATCCCACGGAATCATCGTATAGCAATTGATCTGCCGGTCGATGCCGAAACTCATCATAAATTCGACCCATTTGTCGAACACGGCGTAATCATACACCCACCGACCGTCCAGTGTTTTGATGCGCATCACCATCGATTCGAAATAATCTTCCGTCTGACCGCCCCAGGGCTTGTGCATAATACTCGCCGTAATAATCTTCTGCCCGGCATCGGCAAGTATTTTCATTACCGGCCGCATAGCGTCGAAATGTTCCTTGCTCCATACCGGCACCCGATGATACCTGGCGACAGCATAGGGGTTCTGCCACAAATCAAGCCGGAATGCCCAGTCTTTCGGTGCCGGCAGTTCCCGGTTCAACACTTTCAGTTCGATCGACAGCGGCCCGATCTGCCGGTCCGGAGCGGTAAACCGGATCTGTCCCCGGTACACTCCCGCTTTCACTCCCCGCGGCACCTGAACCGTCACCCACAACGGACGGGTCTCGCAGGCATTCACTACCTGCGTCGCGTTCAAATCGATGACATCCGCCACGACCGAAGAATCGAACAGAGTACGGTCCGGACGATAGCCGCACGTCCCTTTTTTGTCTTTATTCAACTCATCCGTCATGACATAACGGACGAAACCCAGATGTACCGCCGAAGCCGGGATAACCTCCCCGCCCGGACCCTTCAAATCGGAAGCAGCCGCTATCACCTCTCCGCACTCCCGTTTCGTCCACAGCAAAGCCACACCGTTTACCCGCTCTCCCCTCCAGGCAGTCTCCCGCCATACGGAAACAGGCTTTGTCAACGAAGGAACATTCTTTTTCTCATAACGCACATCGGTCGAACCCCAACTCACAGCCACCCCGTCCCCGCATCGCTCCCACTCCTCCATCCTCACTTCCCGACTGTCCGTCAATTCTTCATAATCCCGCTCCGAACCGACTTGCTGCGCATAGCTGCCTCCCGCACACAACACCGCCAATCCGAACACGAACACAACCACTTTTTTCATATTTCAATTATTTAGCAATTTGTAATAACGAACTCTACAAAGCTATAAAATAATACAAAAAAAGAGAGCCGGCGGCTCTCTTTAATTTCTTTCATCCTGTCTTCCGTCAGATAATCAGCATCGCGTCTCCGTATGCCCCGAAGCGGTATTTCTCCTTCACGGCCACATCATAGGCTTTCATCACCTGCTCATAGCCTCCGAAAGCGGCAACCATCATCAGCAACGTGGAAAAAGGAAGGTGAAAATTGGAAATAAACGCATCGGGAACACTGAAGTCATAAGGAGGAAAAATAAATTTATTCGTCCATCCTTCAAAAGCCGTCAAACGTCCTTTGGTCGTCACGCAACTCTCCAATGTCCTCACGACAGTCGTACCCACGGCACAAACCTTCCGTTTTTCATCCTTCGCCTCATTCACACACTTCACTACATCGGGGCCGACAAAAATCTGTTCCGAATCCATCTTATGCTTCGTCAGGTCCTCCACATCCACTTCCCGGAAATTGCCCAGCCCCACATGCAACGTCAAAAAAGCGAAATTCACCCCTTTGATCTCCAGCCGTTTCATCAACTCCCGGCTAAAATGCAGCCCTGCGGTCGGCGCGGCGACAGCTCCTTCATTCTTTGCAAAAATCGTCTGATACCTCTCCGCATCCTCCGGCTCCACTTTCCGCTCGATGCTCTTGGGCAGCGGCGTCTCCCCCAGACCGTACAGAATCTTTTTAAATTCGTCATACTCCCCGTCGAACAGGAAACGCAGCGTACGTCCCCGCGAGGTCGTGTTGTCGATTACTTCCGCCACCAGACTGTCGTCCTCTCCGAAATACAGCTTGTTTCCTATGCGGATTTTCCGCGCCGGATCCACCAGCACGTCCCATATCCGCAACTCCTTGTTCAGCTCTCTCAGCAAAAAGACCTCGATCTCCGCACCGGTCTTCTCCTTATTCCCGTACAGACGGGCCGGGAAAACCTTCGTGTCGTTAAACACGAATACATCCTTCTCGTCAAAATAGTCAAGTATATCCTTAAACACCTTGTGCTCGATCTGCCCCGTTTTTTTGTTTAAAACCATCAACCTACACTCATCCCGGTTTTCCGCCGGATGCAACGCAATCAATTCCGTAGGTAATTTGAATTTAAACTTAGATAACTTCATAGTAAAATTCTTATATTATGTCTATATTATACCGAGAAAAAAGATCAAGGAATATTCTTTGACGCAAAGAACATCCCGATACAAAATAAGTCGCGCAATTTATATTTTTTCCTGCAAAAAAGCAACCAAATCCTCCATATTGTTCGCACGCTCCACCCGGAACTCTCCGATAGCCGTCCGGCGCAACGCCGACAGATAGGCTCCGCTGCCGCAAGCTTTCCCCAAATCGTTCGCCAAAGAACGGATGTACGTTCCTTTCCCGCAAACAATCCTCAGCTCCACCACAGGCAAGTCGAAACGCACTATCTCAATCTCTTTTATATACACTTTCCGGGACTGCATCTCGGGTCCCTTGCCCTTCCGGGCTTTTTCATAGGCCCTGACACCATCCACCCTCACCGCCGAAAACACGGGAGGCACCTGCTCCACCTCCCCCACGAACCGCTCCGCAACGGAAGCGAACATTTCACGCGTGATATGCCGATACGGATAATTTCCCTCCACTTCCGTCTCCAAATCATAAGAAGGCGTCACGCCCCCGAATGTCAATTGCGCCACATACTCCTTCTGCTGTCCCATATGTCTTTCGATCTCCTTCGTCCAGCGCCCCGTACACACGATCACCAGCCCCGTGGCCAAAGGATCCAGCGTACCGGCATGCCCCACTTTCAGCTTGCCGCACTTCGCTTTCAGACACCAACGGATCTTGTTCACCACGTCGAAAGACGTCCAGTGCAGCGGCTTATCGACCAATATCAACGCTCCTTCCCGATAATCTCCGTCCTCTTTAAACAACACCATAATCAATGCAATATCAGGATCGCGACACCCACCACACAACAATACAGGGCAAACCAGATCAATTTCCCTTTTTTCACGAGGTTGATCATCCAGCTGCAGGCAAAATATCCGGAAATAAACGCGGCACAGAAGCCGACGAAAAGGGACAATGCAGAGATTCCGCTTTCAACCTGGCCGAAATCACCCTTCAGCAGATCCAGCAGGGCTTCTCCCAGAATCGGCACCAACACCATCAAAAAAGAGAACTTCGCCACCCGCTCTTTGTTGTTCCCCAGCAGGATACCGGTCGCAATCGTGGAACCCGAACGAGAAAGTCCCGGAATGACGGCACATGCCTGCGCCACCCCGATAACCAAAGCGTCCCGGAATGAAATCACCGTCTTCTGACGGGGTTTGGCATAATAAGCAAAAGCAAGCAGCGCCGCCGTGACAAGCAACGCAATCCCGACCACCAACAATCCCGACCCGAACAACTCCTCCACAGCATCCTTAAAGAAAACTCCCACTACCGCCACCGGAATCATCGAAACGACAATCTTCGCAATATATACGGTCTCTTCATTCCAACGGAATTTAAACAAACCTCCGAACAACGCCGCAATCTCTTTCCACAACACCACAATCGTACTGCAGACCGTAGCCGCATGCACCGCAACGGCGAAAGCCAAGTTTTCCTCTCCCTGTATGCCAAACAGGGTGCTAAAAATCTGAAGATGTCCGGAACTGCTCACCGGCAAAAACTCCGTCAGTCCCTGGATGACTCCAAGTACCAATGCTTCAATCCAATCCATAGCCTTCCACTACTCTTTTACCTCTTTCTTAGGCTTCCGCATGATCGCCCAAAAAATAAAACCGAAACCGATTAAAACGACAATCGGCGCCAAGGTGATTCTCCGGAAACTGAAAATAGCGTAATTAAACCGGTCGGGATCCTCGCTTCCTCCGCCCATCATCAGAATAAATCCCAACACCACGATTGCAAAGCCGAGCAATATCATTTTATAGTTTCCTTCCGGAACAGGAAAGCCCGCCTTATTTTCCGCAACTGATTTCTTCAAGTCATTTTTTACTGCCATGATATATTTTATTTACTTTTTCTTTTTAACAAACTATCCGTACAGGTCGTTCAGATCCGTGTTCAGATACCTCCGCACCGAAAGCCACGAAGAGATGAACGACAAAAAAATGCCCGACACGAAAACAAATACCACCATTACGACCAGCAAATCCTTATTCATGATGTCGAGCACTCCCCCCACCTCTTTCTGCACGAAATAAACGGCCAGCAACAACACCATATTGGCGAACATGCTGCCGAAAAAACCGAACCACACATTGTTCTGAATAAAAGGCTTGCAAATGAAAAAAGGCTTTGCCCCCACCAGCTGCATCGTCTTGATCAGAAAACGCTGGGAATACACGGAAAGATGAATCGTATTCCGGATCAGAGTAAAAGAAATCAGCACCAGCGCCGCTCCCGCAATCACCAGAATGATACTGATTTTGCGAATATTGTCGTTAATATACTCCACCAACGACTTCTGGTAGGAGACTTCCTGTATCGCATCGTAAGCCGCCAGCTTCTTCTCGATCATCGCCAGCGAATCGTTGTTCGCATACAGAGGATTCAGTTTGATTTCAATGGAGGGCAACAAAGGATTATAGCCCAGGACCTGCTCGAAATCTTCTCCCAGTTCCGCCTTAAACTCCCGGGCAGCCTCCTCTTTGCTGACAAAAACGGACGACGCGACAAAAGACTTGGTATCCAATATTTTCTGCATCTTTTTTATTTCGGCTTCGTTCACATTGTCTTTCACAATAATGGAAAAACCGATATTCTGCTTCACATGCTCGGAGATGGAACGGGCATTCAACAGAATAAACACCAATATACCGACCACCACCAATACCAGAGCGATACTGAGGGTGGAAACAAAATAAGATCCTGCGACTCTTCTCTTTGCCGACATTTTTCGTCACGTTTATAGTTTTGCAAAGATAATAATAATTCATTGTGTCACAAAATTCCCTCACCCGACCGCCATCTCCCTCCGGAATCCCCCATACCGAGAAGAAAAAAAAGCACGCATCTGTTGTGCAAACTAAAAAAACGCTTTATATTTGCACTCGCGAAAAAACACGTTCTTTTTCAATTCTGAAAAAGCTCCGCGAAAACAGTACACGCGAATAATGCGAAAATAGCTCAGTTGGTAGAGCACGACCTTGCCAAGGTCGGGGT
>CAZYJV010000042.1:8328-14960 GCA_964647845.1 uncultured Odoribacter sp. | reverse complement strand
ACAAAAAAATCAGTCATTATGAATGACTGATTTCCGGAGGTCGGTAGCAGAGTCGAACTGCTTTACACGGTTTTGCAGACCGTTGCCTAACCGTTCGGCCAACCGACCCTAACACGATTTGCGTGGCAAAGATAGGGCAATTTTAGTAATTACCAAAACAAAGAAAGAAAATTATTTCTCTACGGTTAAACTCGTACTCCCCACTTTTCCCCCTATCGGCGGATTTAATTTGGATATTTTGATTTTTACATGAAGAGCCTGGGGGAAAGCGGCATATATGGCCTCTATCATCCGGGCCGCCACGTTCTCAAGCAGATGTGAGTTTTTCATCATTTCCCGGGCAATGACTTCATAAGCCGTCTGATAGCTCAACGCATCGCCGATCTGGTCCGATTGCGCCGCTTTTTGACAATCATAACGGATACAGGCATATACGATGAATTTATTGCCGACAATCTGTTCGGCTTCAAAACAGCCATGGTAGGCATAAAATTCCATATTCTCTATTTCGATGATACCGTCCATCATTTTCCCATTTACGTGTATAAAAATGAAAAAGGACTGAATTTCAGCCCTTTCACATTACTAACTACTAACCTAAACCATACAAACTTATGAAAAACAATCTTTTCTAAAGACGGTGCAAAAGTAGCGGTTATTTTTTAATAAAGTCGCTGGCGACTGTAAAATAATGTTAACTACCAAACGCGACTGTATTAAATATCTTTAAATAACAACCTGTTTTTCTCTACAATATTTATTTCAGGCTGTCCTGTTGCGCAGCCGGCAACAATTCAAAAATCACAGGCACTTCATAGGAGAGTTCCACCGGCTGCCCCTGCAAATAAACCGGTTCCCATTTCGGCATATTCCGGATTAACCTCAACGCTTCCCTGTCCAGCAAAGGATGTACAGGGGCAATCACCTCGACGCTGTCTATGTCGCCGCTTTTCATCAAAGTAAAACGGATAAGCACCGTCCCCTCTATTTCTTCCTCGACAGCCTGCGCCGGATAGTTCAGATGGCCGAAAATATAATCCCTGACATTCTTGTAACTGAACGGCACAGCCGGCTGCCGCTTCTGTTCACACTGCCGCATTGCAAGCGAATCCGTACGCAAGGCATCATTCTCCCCTTCGGCCTGTCCTGCAAAAGAGAGTGCCAAAAGCAAAAGCAACAAAGCCCGCCGCCATCGCATCGAACCGATATTCATACTGTTTCGTTCTTATCTCCGGCAAAGATAATACAAGCGGAGAGCAAAACCAAGTATAGCCGGAGATATCGGGAATCCTATCCGTTAAAATTATTTTTGCAAATATTTTGGAGGAATTAAAAAAACATCTACATTTGTACCCGCAATCATAACAGATCGCACGGGTTCTTAGCTCAGTTGGTTCAGAGCATCTGGTTTACACCCAGAGGGTCGGGGGTTCGAATCCCTCAGGACCCACGAAATCGAAGCGTTGAAAGGAAAATCCTTTCAACGCTTTTTCTTTTATTCCTTTCGAGCTTTTAACTTTTTCAACTTCTCCCATTGGTCAAAAGAGAAAAAAGTCGTAATTTGCGCATTCAAAATTTTGCACGAAACAATTACCGATATGAAACATTTCTTTTTTTGGGGGCTGGCTTTGTTCGTTTTAGCTTCCTGTAACAATAAAAACACGGTCAGAATCAAAGGTGAAATCAAAGATGCCGATAAGCAAACCGTCTATCTCGACCGGATCGATGTGGACAATATCCTGACGGTGGATTCCGCCAAACTCAGGAGCAACGGACGTTTTTCATTCAAAGCGACGGTAACGGAACCCACGTTTTACACGCTTCGCTTCGGGAAAAATGAAGCCGTCACCTTATTGGCAGAACCGGAAAAAGAAATAAACATTACCGGAGATTTCAACAAGCTCAGCGAAAATTACAACGTCGAAGGTTCGGAAGATTCGGAGTGGATTAAAATCCTTGTCCGGCAACTCCGCAACACCCAAAACAGACTGGATTCCTTAAGAAAAAGTTACGCCGCTTTGCCCGCAGAAAACAAGTTCAACGCCCAACGCAGGGAACTGGAGGCGGAATGGGATTCCACGTTGGTAAAACAAGTGCGCTTCTCACGCAATTTTATTATCGACCATGCCGTTTCACCCGCCTCTTATTACGCTTTGTATCAAAAAATCGACCACGCCAATTTCATTCTGAATCCCGAAACGGACTTACACTCTTACCGTATCGTGGGTACTTCTATGAAAGCGCGGTATCCGGAGTCTCAATATACGAAAGCATTGCTGAGCCATCATGAACAAATCATGAAGCAATTGAAGAATCAAAAAATCCGGGACATGATCGTCAATTCGGACAACGACCTGCCCGAAATAAACCTGCCGGATATCAAAGGGAATCCGATCGCTCTCAGCTCGTTAAGAGGACGGTATATTTTGCTCGATTTTACCGTACTCGGAGCGGACGGCAGCGAAACCTATATCCAGACATTGAAAAACATCTACAACAAATTCAAAGGACAGGGTCTGGAAATTTATCAGGTTTGTCTGGACCCGAACAAATTGCTGTGGGAGGAACTGGTGCGCAAATACGACATCAAATGGATCTGCGTCCGCGACAACGAAGGTTTGAGAAGTCCGGCCGCAGCCAGATGGAACATACAGAACATACCCGCCAATTACATCATCAATAAAAAATACGAAATCGCCGGCAAGAATCTGGCAGGGAAACGTCTGGAAGAAAGACTGAAAGACGTGATTAAATAACCCGGTCCCCCTATGGAAGCCACTGAAAAGGGAAAAAACATTTACTTTCTTTCGGATGCCCATTTAGGCGCTGCCGTCCTGAAAGACAACCGGGAAAGAGAACAAAAGCTGGTGGAGTGGCTGGAGTCCATCCGTCCGCATTGTTCCGCTCTGTTTCTGCTGGGGGATATTTTCGACTTCTGGTTCGAATACAAACGGGTCGTTCCCAAGGGCTTCATCCGCTTCCTGGCTAAAATCTGCGAATTTACGGACAACGGCACCGAGGTACACTTTTTCACCGGGAATCACGATATCTGGGCTTTCGATTACCTCCGTCAGGAGTGCGGAATGATCATTCACACCCGCAATGAAAAATTCGTTCTCAACGGAAAGAAATTCTGCATCGGTCACGGCGACGGCCTGGACCCGCAGGATAAAGGTTATCTTTTCATAAAAAGGGTCTTTCACAACCGTTTTCTGCAGCGCTGTTTCAGGTGGATTCATCCGGATCCCGGCATTGCTTTCGCCCACAGGTGGTCGTCCCACTCGCGCCTGAAAGACAACGGAAAAATCGAGGCGGACGCTTACCGCGGTTCGGACAGGGAAGACATCGAACTCTATTGCCGGCAGATGCTGAAACAGGAACATTTCGATTATTTTATCTTCGGTCACCGCCACCTTCCCTTAGACATTCCTTTATCTCCGGAGAGCCGCTATATCAATACCGGCGACTGGATCAGCCATTACACCTATGCCGTTTTCGACGGCGAACGCGTTTCTCTGAAAAGATCGTACGAAGACTGAACATTTGGAAATCAGACAAAAAAGTCTTAACTTATTATCGTGTTTGCAAAACCCGTACCGATATGTTAGTCAAGATTTACAGCGGCGCCGTAACCGGTATCGATGCCATACCCGTTACCATAGAAGTCAACATCCTGAGCGGAGCCAAGTTCATCATCGTAGGTTTACCGGATAATGCCATCAAAGAAAGCCAGCAACGGGTAGACTCCGCCCTCCGGCAAATCGGATCCCGCATTCCGGGAAAAAGAATCGTCATCAACCTGGCTCCCGCCGATGTAAAGAAAGAAGGCTCCGCTTACGACCTGCCTCTGGCTATCGGAATTTTATCGGCCAATGAAGAGCTTCCGCCGGCACATCTCCGGGATTACGTATTTACCGGCGAACTCTCGCTGGACGGCACTCTGGTTCCCGTGAAAGGGGTGCTTCCGATTGCCATCAACGCCTTTGAAAACGGTTTCAAAGGCATGATCGTTCCACAGGGCAATGCCAACGAAGCCGCCGTAGTGAAAGGACTGCAGGTGTACGGTTTCAGCCACCTCCGGGAAGTCGTCGCTTTTTTAAAGAAAAAGGAAACAGCCGCACCCGTCGCCTTTGACATCGAGCATACAGGGGAAAACGGTTTCGATGCCTCCCTTTTCGACTTCAAGGATGTGAAAGGACAGGAAAATGTAAAACGAGCCCTGGAAATTGCAGCCGCAGGCTCCCACAACCTGCTGATTGTCGGTCCTCCCGGCAGCGGCAAGACCATGCTGTCCAAGCGTCTTCCCGGCATTCTTCCGCCCATGACGCCGGAAGAATCTCTGGAGACCACCAAAATCCATTCCGTCGCCGGACAACTTCCGCCACACGTTTCATTGATTACCACCCGGCCTTTCCGGGCTCCCCACCACACGATTTCGGACATCGCCCTCATCGGCGGAGGCTGTTTCCCGCATCCCGGCGAAATCTCCCTGGCCTGCAACGGCGTCCTCTACCTCGACGAACTGCCGGAATTCAAAAGAAGCGTACTGGAAGTCATGCGCCAGCCCCTGGAGAACCGGAAGATCACCATCAGCCGGGCGCGTTCGAGCGTAGATTATCCGGCAAATTTCATGCTCATCGCCTCCATGAATCCCTGCCCTTGCGGCTATTACAACCATCCGGCCAAAGAATGCACCTGTCCTCCGGGAGCCGTACAAAGATATTTTTCAAAGATTTCCGGTCCGCTGCTCGACCGGATAGACATGCACATCGAGGTGGTTCCCGTCGAATTGGACAAGATGACAAGCACAAACGAGGCGGAATCCAGCAGCAGTATTCGGGAACGGGTTATCCGCGCCCGCAGCATTCAAACGGAACGTTTTAAAAAGTATACCGGCGTTTATTGCAATGCACAGATGACGACCGCCCTTCTGAAGAAATATTGTCCGCTGGATTCCGCCTGTCTGGTGCTGTTAAAAACCGCCATGCAGAAATTCGGATTGTCTGCCCGGGCCTACGACCGCATCGTCAAACTCTCCCGGACGATCGCCGATCTGGAAGACGCGGCAGCAATTCAGCCTCATCATATTGCGGAAGCCATACAATACCGGAGCCTGGACAGAGAGTGCTGGGGCGGATAAACACGGATCGCCGGCATCACACCCGGCTCAGAATATCTTCCAGCCCTTCGAAGTGGTTTTTATAGTCCTCCAGACTGCGGCGAATCACTTCACAGGCTTCTTCTTTTCCGTACACGTCGACAATTTCCACTTTCTTCTGTCCGTTTTCGCCGTCCATTCCCGGCATATCCTTGTAGGTCAGGAAATAGTGTTTCAGACGGTCCACAACGACATGCGGCAATTCGGTAATATCATTGTACCCATGATAGGTGGCGTCGTGTTTCAGTACGGCGATAATTTTATCATCCGCTTCGTTTCCGTCCAGCATCCGGAAACCTCCTATCGGACGTACGCGGGCAATAATATCCCCGTGCGCGATGGTCCTTTCCGTCAGCACACAGATGTCCAGCGGGTCGCTGTCGCCGGAGATTCCGGCACGCCCCGTCTGTTGCATACAGTATTCAGCCACCAGGTCGCCGCAGTAGCTCTGAGGGATAAAACCGTACAACGCCGGCACGACATTGGAATATTTCTGAGGGCGGTCTATCTTGATATATCCGCTCACTTTGTCCAATTCATATTTTACGGTATCCGTCGGTACCATTTCAATAAAAGCGGTCAACACGTCCGGAGCCTCGGCTCCCACTTCCAGGCCGTGCCACGGATGAGATTTATACCTCAATCCCATCAAACGGGCTATCGGATCATTAATTTTATTTCCCATTTCTCTGTCAGGTTATTTAGTCTCAGTCGGTACTATTTCTATACAGCCGCCTGTTTATTATTCAAAAAAATCTTTCATTTTCCGGAAGAAACCGTTCTTTTCATCCATCTTCCCCGGCTTAAACACAGGGTTTTCCTGTAATTTTTCCATCATCTTTTTATCCTCCTTCGACAGGTTTTTAGGTATCCAGACATTTATTTTCACCAACAAATCCCCTTTCCCGTATCCGTTTATATCGGGCAATCCTTTCCCCCGAAGACGCAGAATTTTCCCGGGTTGCGTACCGGCATCCACTTTTACTTTCACTTTCCCTTCCAAGGTGGGGATTTCCACAGAACTTCCCAGAACGGCATCGGGGAATCCGACGAAAGCATTATACAGCAGATCGTTTCCGTCCCTCACCAACTGTTCATGTTCCTGCTCTTCGACCAATACGATCAAATCGCCGTTCACACCGCCCCTCCGCGCTGCATTCCCTTTCCCCGACATGGAGAGCTGCATGCCGTCCCCCACGCCTGCCGGTATGTTCAGGGTAATCACCTCTTCCGAGAGCAGCACGCCTTCTCCGTTGCAGTGTACGCATTTCTCATCGATGATTTTACCTTCCCCCCCACAGGACGGACAGGTGGATGTCGTCTGCATCTGCCCCAGGATCGTATTCTGTACCCGGGTCACCTGACCGGTACCGTGACAGGTGGAACAGGTGGAAAACGATTTTCCGTCCTTGGCGCCCGTTCCGTTGCAATGGGTATCGGCAACGTATTTCTTTACCTTTATCTTTTTCTCCAC
>CAZYJV010000042.1:2007-8228 GCA_964647845.1 uncultured Odoribacter sp. | reverse complement strand
TTACCCAGCACGTCGTAAGCTTCCGCCGCTTCTTTGAACTTCTCCTCCGCCTCCTTATTTCCCGGATTTTTATCGGGATGATATTGCAGCGCCAGCTTCCGATAGGCTTTTTTTATTTCTGAAGCATCTGCATTTTTCGACACACCCAGCACTTCATAATAATCTCTTTTCTCTGCCATTTCATTTCGTATTAAACTGCAAATTTACAAAAGAACCCATATCCGCAACGAAGCGAAGAATGTTCTGTCATTCTTCCTCCGTTCCCGTCTGTAAATCAGCAATCAAGATATAAATTTATCACGCTTATTCTCCCACGACCACTTTGGCAAAACGCATCACTTTACCGTTTAAGGTATAGCCCTTCTGTATGCAATCGACCACTTTCCCTTTAAGATCTTCGCTCGGAGCCGGAATTTTCGTCACCGCTTCCTGTTCATCCGTATTGAAATCCGCATGCATGCATTCGATTTCTTCGACTCCGTTCTGAGACAGGAAATCGCGGAAGCTGTTATAAATCAGTTCCACGCCCTGACGCAAAGCCGTCACATCGTCGGATTTCTCGATACTGGCCAGTGCCCTTTCAAAATTATCCACCACGGGCAATATGCGTGACAAAAGGTCTTCTCCCGCACTTTTTATCAACTCGGCTTTTTCTTTGACGGTACGTTTGCGATAATTATCGAATTCGGCGGAAAGACGCAGGTATTTTTCATTCATCGCAGCGACTTTCTCTTCCATTTCCTTCAACTGCCCTGCCGTCTGCTCTTCCTGTCCATTCGCCTGTTCCTGCTCATCTGCGACAGGCGTCTGTTCTTCCGCTTCCGTCGGTTTCTCTTTTTTCTCTGACATATCTTTGTTTCTGAATTTAAGAATTACATGTTGTTACAACGGTAACAAAATTAAGCAAAATCTTTGCCAATCCCAAAATGACAGCATCCTTCTGCCAATCTGGCATCCGGCATTACGGTTTTACGTTCTTCCGGCGGATTAAGGTTCCTTCGTCCACGAAACTGTAATAGCTGTCCCCCGCTATAATCAGATGGTCATGCAATACGATATCCAGCAGGTCGCCCGACAAACGGATTTTCTCCGTAATCGCCCGGTCCTGTTCACTGGGAGAAACTGACGTACTGGGATGATTGTGGGCGACGATCAAGGCGCTGGCTTTGATTTCCAGAGCTTTCCGGAAGAGCAGGCGCACATCTATTACGGTGCTGTTCATCCCTCCCGAGGACAAACACTCGCTTCCCAGTATGCGGTTCGCCCGGTTCAGAAATAGTACCCAGAACTCCTCGTGCTCCAGGTCTTTCAGCAAGGGTGCGAAATAAGCATAGGCCTGTCCGCTGGACGAAATAACAGGCGTCTGCACCGCTTTTTCCTGCATGCGGCGCCGGCCTATTTCCATGGCGACCACAATAGCGGCGGCCTTCGCCACGCCTATCCCGTTGTATTTCTTTACCAGTTCACATATACCGAGTCTGGCCAGGCTGTTCAGCTCATTCCCGCAATCCGACAATATGCGCCGCGACAATTCCAGTACGGATTCCCCCACTTTCCCCGAACGCAGAAGAACGGCCAGCAATTCATTCGTCGACAAGGCGGATACGCCTTTCTGGAGCAGTTTTTCCCTGGGCTTGTCATCTTTCGCCCAGGAACTCATCGGTATAGATTGTTCACACATAACACAGCAGTTTAACGTATGAACAAGTTACGATTTTTCAGGGAAATAAAAAAGAGAAAGAAATACCTGCCGGTTCAGACAGGTATAAAAAGAAACAGAGAGTATCCCACAGACACTCTCTATTATATCCGAGACGTAATAACCGTTATGACAGTTTATTAACGTGCAGAGCCAGTTTGGATTTCAGGTTGGCTGCCTTGTTGGCATGGATAACATGCTTCTTTGCCAGTTTATCCAACATGGAGGCAACTTTCGGCAGCAATTCGACAGCAACTGCTTTTTCAGTTATGTTACGCAATTTCTTCACTGCATTCCGGGTCGTTTTCGCGTAATACCGGTTGCTTGCGTTTCTTTTCGCCGTCTGTCTTATTCTTTTTTCTGATGATTTATGATTTGCCATCTCTACAAATATAAAAATTCAACTTCTTTAGCGTAGTCCGTACGAGAATCGAACTCGTGTTACAAGAATGAAAATCTTGCGTCCTAACCCCTAGACGAACGGACCGTTATGCCCTTCTTATTTTTTGTAGTCCGTACGAGAATCGAACTCGTGTTACAAGAATGAAAATCTTGCGTCCTAACCCCTAGACGAACGGACCGTTATTTACTTTAGCGGATGCAAATATACGGCAATTTTATTTCTTACCAAAAAAAACACTTCTTTTTTCCTACTTCTTTTTTCGTACCGGTCGGGGGCTGCCGGAATTCCGCCGCATATCGTTTCCCCGTATAAACTAAATCATTACTTTTGTCTTCATAAGGTGAAAAGAAAACCGAAGCTATGGGAAAACTGTATCTAATTCCGACCCCGGTAGGCAATCTGGAGGACATTACGCTCCGGGCCCTGCGTCTGTTGAAAGAGGTGAGCCTGATCCTGGCCGAAGACACGCGGACGACCGCCAATCTGTTAAAACATTACGACATAAAAACGCCTTTGCTGTCGCATCATAAATTCAATGAACACCAACAGGTCGGCAAAATCGCCGAGAAGCTGCAAGGAGGGAATGACATCGCCTTAGTCAGCGATGCCGGTACTCCGGGAATTTCGGATCCGGGATTTCTGCTTACCCGCACCTGCGTGGAGCAAGGCATCGAAACGGAATGCCTGCCGGGAGCGACGGCTTTTGTGCCGGCACTGGTGAACTCCGGATTCCCGTGCGACCGGTTTTGTTTCGAAGGTTTTCTTCCACAGAAGAAAGGCCGGCAAAAGCGGCTACTCGCCCTGGCCGATGAAGACAGAACGATGATTTTTTACGAATCGCCCTACCGTCTGGTGAAAGCGCTGGAGCAGATGTCGGAAGTTTTCGGGGCAAACCGGAAAGCTTGTGTCGCCCGGGAAATCAGTAAAAAATTCGAGGAATACAAACGGGGAACGCTGACGGAATTGCAACGCCATTTCACAGAAAACGGAGTGAAAGGGGAAATTGTCCTCCTCGTTGCCGGGAAAGACTATGAGGAGGAGACTTCCGAACAGGAAAAACCTTAAAAAATATCTTCCAGATTCAGTTTGGCACCCAAGATCAATTTCAATCTCAATGTCGCATCCGCTTTGATGAAGACAGGAGTTTTCCCATTGTCACTCGTTGTGGCTTCCACTGAAATTACGATGTATTTCGTCTCATTCAGATGAAGGATGTTTTTCTCGTTCAGGACAATCGGCGGCGTTTCTTTTTCTTCCTCCGACGGGATCACATTCCCCTCCGCATCTATCTCCGGCGCATCCAGGAATCGTTCGATTTCTACGGAATCGATGCAATTTTTGGCCCCGTCCAACAGATACAGATGTCCGCCACCCAGTCCCAACGGAATTTGATTGTCGGCGATGACTATGATTCTCGCTTCTTTGATCTTATCGGCATCGCTGATGCTGATGTCGTCGATGGTATCCCGAAACAGCAGGCCTTCGACACTCAGATAGAGAGGTATCTCCACATACGCATCCGCACTGACTTCTCCCGTATTCAGGATAGTTACCGGCTGTGTCGAATCGGGCCCTACAATAACTTTTCCCCCGTAAGTGATTTTTTCTTTCGGCGGCAAGGACAATAATTTTGCAATATTCGAATTGGCTGTGTCATAGCTCTGTGTTTCCACGACCTCATTCTCTCCCTTCCATCCCTCAAACGTCAATTTGTCCGCCTCCAGACTGTCAGTTTTCCCGTTTTCGCCATAGGCCACAAAATCCATATCCATCTGCACCGGAACACCCAGACCGTAATTCCGGACGATCAAATCGACTTTGGGAGCGGCGAAATTAAAGCTGCCGGCAAAATTATCCCAGAATTCCACACCCATATCGAATTCTCCCTCCTTTATCTCCACTTCCTGCGGTTTTATCGTTCCCTCCACTCGGGTGAAAGAAAAGTCTTTCAACTCGACTCCGATACTCAGATTTCCTAAATTCACCGTTTCTCCTTCCGGTATGACAATGTCAGCCTTCCATCTAATCTGATTCGGAGCTGAAGCCATGTCAAATACGACATCCTTCGGATCCCCATCTCCTTCACTCGACGGGAATGTAAAACGCAAAGGTTCGTTGTTGGTAGCCGCCAAAAATACATTCATAAATTCTACCGTTACCTTATACTTAAAAGTATAGTGCAACAAGTCATGCCGACAAGTCATTTTTCCTTCCACCCTTGTCAAATGCCCGTCTTTAAAATCAAGCGACACGGTATCCTCAGGCACAGGAATTTTCAACTCTTTCGGCAATGTTTTCCCTAACAGAGTGTCAGTTACAGAAGCCTTAAGGATAAACCTGGCTATATCTTTCGGAAATTTTACCACTTCACTCACATCCAGGCTGGCTATATCTTTCTGGAAATAACGAATAACAATCTGATTGTCTTCGTTTTTAATAAGGGTCGAATCTTCGCTGTCGGTCTGCTCTATCAATCTCCACAAATCATAGTCCGCATGGGCCAGCTGCAATCTGAAATCCGGCTCCCAATTTTTCACCCCTTCCAGATTGTCGAATTTCAGCAAATCGGAATCTCCGCACGCAAACAAGAACAAAGCCACTGCACACAACCCTGTTTTTTTCAGAAAATTTATCATAGCTTATCTTTTCAATGAGATGCAAAAATATGTTAATCAGCACAAAGAAACAAATTTTTCACCAATTTTCCGTTCCCCTCGCTCCGGCAGTCACCCGCCCTTATCTCTGCACTCTGTATTTTATCAAACTGCCGTTTTCGATGCCGGCGAACAGATAGAAATCCCCGTTTTCCGCAAAGACGATCGAAAAAGGAGAATCTCCGCCGACAGGGAAACCCTGGGACAATCCGTTCTTCAGATTCAGCATGTACATGTTACGCTGCGCACGGTCGACCAGCCCGATCCGGACATCCCCGTTGGAGAAACGGTAAACATAGGGAAAATCCAGATTATGCGCATCCAGCTCCTTTTCATAAATCTTTTTCCCCTGCTGGCTGTAAACGGAAAGATTCCCTCCGGAAGTGAAAATAAATTCATCCCGGCCGTCATTATTCACATCCGCCGCATTCATCCGGAAGTCCGCTTCGTATTCTCCGCACTTTATCTGCTGCGCTTTGCCGCTGAAATCGACAAAATTCACCGTTCCTCCGGCATTGGCGAACGCAATGCCTGTCTTCCCTTCTTTTTTCGTCAGATACAACGGCGTCGTGTCCGGCAAGTCGAAGACTGTCGATACTCTCACGCGTTCCTGCCCTTTCCTATCCAATATATACAGCCGGTAGCGGTCCGCATACACAATATAATCTTTCCCCTCCACCCGGTAATGTTTCACGGGACTCACAATCCGCTTGTCGGATTTCGGACTGTTCCACCCTTTCACCAGCGTCCCTTTCATGTCATACAAATACACCCGCTGGTCGGCGCAGGGAGCAAAAATCCGGTAGGTCCGGTTGTTGTCGTAATCGAACACCGTTATCCCCTGCTCACAGGGAGCTTTCAGCGTCTGCGGGAAGCCCGTCACCGGATTCCCGTTCCGATCGATCAGATAGATTCGGGAAGAAGTCGAGAAAAGGTATTGCAGTTTCCCGTTCTTCAACGCATCGACCTGATAGATTTCACTGTTAATCGCCCCGTCGATTTTCTGTTTCCACAATATCCTTCCCGAATTATTCAGCAAATAAACCGTGTGTGCATCGTCCTGCACGAACAGTTCGCGTTCCTGCGTGTTGTGATTGATTACGGGCACGGGCTTCATGCTCACGCCCGCCTCCAGTTTGGTTTGCCACAAGACATGCGGACGCTGGGTCGTCTGCACCTCATCCGTACTCAAAAAAACGGTGCTGTACAAAATGTCGCCTTCATTCGACCATTGCATCGCCAGGGTCGAAAAAGCGGACAATGTTTCCCCTTTGGCGTCGATGTATTTTTTCAGATCCCGGGAAGCCACGAATTTATAGTACGGCAAGGTACGCGGCAATTCCGCGAAATAGGCCAGATTGTATTTCGCCGACATTTTTGCCTTGACCTGTTTAAACCAGTCCGCATCCTTTATGAAAGTCCGGTGTACATGGTTTTTCACGAAATCGGCGATCACTTTTTCCGA
>CAZYJV010000042.1:0-1907 GCA_964647845.1 uncultured Odoribacter sp. | reverse complement strand
TCGGTCTCCCCGCTCGATTCATTGAAGGACATGCTGACCAAAGCGAACTCCCCCTGCAAGAGTTCCTTCAATTCGGTTTCGGCATTTTTCCCCAGCAACCGGGCGCACTCCTGTTTCCGTCTGCGGATTTTCTCTATTTTGCCGCTGTCGTACCGGTAGTTATCCAATGCCGCCAGGTATTGTTTCAGGTCGCTCAGATTCAACAGCAGCAACGACTGCGGATAAACCGGGATGATATTTTCTATGGACGATTCTTTGGGATGCTGTTCCGCCAGGGTTTTCATGTAGGAAGCGTTCATCCCGCTGTAATGCATGAAGCCGTTGAATGTCACGCCCTCGGCGGATACATCCCCGTCCAGCGCCCCCCATTTGAAACACCGGGTAACATCCATGCCCGGAAACATTTTCTCGGTCTGGATGAGCATCGGCAGGAACTCGGAGAAGCAGGCCGTATTCAGAAACAGGTTCATTCCGGCCCCTGCAGAAAAATATTTGTTGATATTCTCATAGTGCACACGAGCCTTCTTCCCCTCCGCCTCCTGTTCGAACTGTTTCAGCGCATCCTCCACATACAACTCGGAACCGGAAAGCAGGATCATGCCTTCTTCCACGGCGTAATACAAGGTCTTGCCACCGGTGTTCAAACTGTAAATCCGGTAATTATCGTATTTGCGCACCTGCTCCCGGGAGCCCTGAAACACGCCTTTCAGAAAGGCAACGATTTCATTTCTCGACAAAACATCGCGATTGTCCATCACCCACAGGAACACCGGCTTGCTTTTGCCCTCCAGACGAATGGCCAGGATACGGGAAGTCGGAGCCGCAAAGTTGCCGGAAACCAGGGTGTCCACAGCTTTGTACACGAGGTCTTCGCGGAAATTCCGGATATCCGAAGCGAAAGCCGTACGGATTTTTTCCGATAAGGAAGCTCCCGGATTCAGACTGACCACCAACGCCGAATTGTTGGGGATAAAGGAATTCTTGCTGTTCCCGGCCAGCTCCCCCCTCCTGTTGATATACCAAACGGCATAGGCGACAAGTCCGATCAGCACGACAGCAGCAAACAACAATATCCCTTTCTTCATCACTCTAAGACTTTTGCCAGCAAATTTAAAAAAATATCGGAAACAGAGAAAGAAAAACAATTTTTACTTAATATTGCCGGAATGATACGTATCACAGACAAACAGGAGCTGGTTCACTACCTGAACTGTACCGGAGAGGAGGAAAGCGAGCTGTTTCGATATGCCGCCGGACTGAGGAATCAGCATCTCGGAAACAAGGTGTATCTGCGGGGCCTCATCGAGTTTTCAAATATCTGCCGGAAAAATTGCCTGTATTGCGGAATCCGCCGGGAGAATTCCGCTCTTGTCCGCTATGAACTCAGCGACCGGGAGGTGCTCTCCGCCGCACAGCATGCCTGGCAGCAGAAATACGGCTCCATCGTCATACAAAGCGGCGAACGGAACGACCGGGAGTTTGTTCTACGGATCGAGGCGCTGGTAAAGGAAATCAAGCGGCTCAGCAATCACGAGCTGGGCATTACCCTGTCTTTGGGGGAACAAAGCAGCGAGACTTACCAGCGCTGGTTCGACGCCGGAGCACACAGGTATCTTCTGCGAATCGAGACCTCCAATGAATCCCTGTACAAGAGGATTCATCCGAATGATTCCCTGCATTCATTCTCTGCCCGCCTGAAATGCCTCGGGTATTTGCAGAAATGCGGATATAAAACCGGGAGCGGGGTTATGATCGGATTGCCTTTCCAAACGACGGACGACCTGGCCGACGATTTGCTGTTTCTCAAAAACATCCGTATCGACATGGTCGGCATGGGGCCTTATCTGGAACACGCATCCACGCCTCTTTACACCTGCCGTCAGTCCCTGCTGTCCGCAGCAGAGCGT
>CAZYJV010000041.1:0-14983 GCA_964647845.1 uncultured Odoribacter sp. | reverse complement strand
GCATAATATCCTGTTTTCCCGCTCTCCTCTTCCCCCCTGCTTTACATTGTCAGGACGCTCCCTGACTTTGCGTTGCAAAGATAATATTTTGTCGAGCAAACTTCCAAATAAAAGAAGAAAAAAAAAAATCGGCCGGTTCCGAAAAACCGACCGACCACTAAAATCAAACCACCTACTTAACCTCAATCGTCTTCTGTAACTTCCTCACCTCTTTATTCTTAGGCATAGATACCTTCAGAATTCCGTCCTCATACGAAGCTTGCGCTTCGGCTACATCATACTTCTCCTCAGGCAGTTCGATTGTTCTTCTGAAAGAATAGGATGAAAATTCTCTTCGCAGATATTTGCTTTTTCCTTTTCCCTCCTCTTCTTCTTTTTCTTCATGGCTTTCGCCGGAAATCGTCAGGAAACCGTCGTTGTAATCCAGCTTTATGTTTTCTTTTTTCATTCCGGGCACCCGGATGTCCAGCGTCAGGGATTCGTCGTCTTCTCTCACGTTCAATGCCGGCACATTCTGTCCCTGGTTCATCTGCAGGGGCCACAAGCCCGTATTCAGAAATTCATCCAGCAATGTGGAATAGAGCGGTCTCAATTCATTATTTCTTTTAACGATACTCATTGTTTTTCCTCCTTCATTGATTAAATCTACGGGTTGTACGCGCCCGGCAAGCGGGCTGTTTCAGAAGAAAACTTAAATAAATGAAACGGGATAAAAACAGAATTCCATGATAAAGTATGGTTATTCCCCGCAAAATCCGTATTTTCGAAGTATGATTCAAAAATAAACGTTATGGCTATAATAAAAGAACTGAACGGACATACGCCCCGATTCGGAAAGAACTGTTTCCTGGCAGACAATGCGGCTGTTATCGGGCAGGTGGAGACGGGTGACGACTGCAGCATCTGGTTCGGTGCCGTCCTCCGGGGAGATGTAAATTACATCAAAATCGGCAACAAAGTCAATATACAGGACAACGCCACCATACACGCCACGTATCAGAAGTATCCGACCCGCATCGGGAATAATGTATCGATCGCACACAATGCCGTCGTACACGGCTGTACGATCCACGACAACGTGCTCATCGGCATGGGTGCCGTGATTCTGGACAACGCCGTGGTGGAAAGCAACAGTATCGTCGCTGCGGGCAGTGTCGTCACCAAGGGTACGGTCGTCGAATCCGGCTGGATATATGCCGGTATCCCGGCAAAAAAAATCAAGGAGGTGGGGCCCGATCTGCTGAAAGGCGAAGTGGAGCGGATTGTCGAGGCCTATTCGATGTACGCCGGGTGGTACAAATGAGCCGGATTTGAAAATAAACGAAGAAAAACCTATTTTTGCGTCGGAAGTAATTTCACGCTTAATTTTTGAGTTATGGGTATAATTGTTTCTCCTTCCCTCCTGTCGGCCGATTTTCTGCATCTCTCCGAAGACATCGAAATGGTCAACAACAGCGAGGCGGAGTGGTTTCACATCGATGTCATGGACGGGGTGTTCGTACCGAACATTTCCTATGGCATGTCTATCATCTCCCAGATCCGCACGCAGGCGAAAAAGCCGCTCGACGTGCACCTGATGATTGTGGAGCCGGAAAGATACATCGGGCAATTCCACCGGTGCGGGGCGGAGATTCTCACCGTCCATGCGGAGGCCAGCACCCATCTGCACCGTACCGTGCAGGAAATCAAGTCCTACGGCATGAAAGCCGGGGTGGCGCTCAATCCCCACACGCCCGTCCAGTCTCTGGAAGATATTCTTCCCGAACTGGATGTCGTATTGCTCATGAGTGTCAATCCGGGTTTCGGAGGACAGGCGTTCATCGAACACTCCGTGGAGAAGGTCCGGAAACTGCACCGGTTAATCCGGGATACACGCAGCCATGCGCTGATCGAAGTGGACGGAGGCGTGAACAATGAAACCGGGAAGCGGCTAGCGGAAGCCGGCGCCGACGCATTGGTCGCCGGAAGTTTTGTGTTTCATTCCGCCGCGCCCCTCGAAACCATAAAAGGTTTAACCCGACTAAAATAACCGGATAAGTCTACGATATGCCAGAAATCATCATAAAAACGGAAAATGCCGTCATCCGCCAGAAAAAAAATACGATTCTGAAGAATGTAAATTTAGAAATCCAAGGCGGCGAATTTATCTATATCATCGGGAAAGTCGGAAGCGGCAAGAGTTCGTTTCTCAAAACCCTGTATGCCGAACTCCCCCTGGAATACGGGAAAGCGGAAGTCGCCGGATTTCAGCTGAAGAAGATAAAGAAGTCCCAGATTCCTGCCCTCCGCAGGAAATGCGGTATTGTTTTCCAGGATTTCAAGCTGCTGACGGACAGAACGGTATATGCCAATCTGGAGTTCGTTTTGCGGGCCACCGGCTGGAAAAGCAAAAAGGCCATACAGGAACGCATCGATTCGGTGTTGCAGAAAGTGGAAATGCCGGATAAAAAGGACAAGATGCCCCACGAATTGTCGGGCGGAGAGCAGCAACGCATCGTTCTGGCCCGTGCCCTGCTGAACGCCCCTCCCCTTATTCTCGCCGATGAACCGACAGGGAATATCGATCCGGAAACGTCTTACCGCCTGATCGAATTATTGAAGGACATATGCTCAAACGGCACGACGGTCATCATCGCCACCCACCAATACGACCTGCTCGAAAAATATCCGGGCAAGGTGCTTCGCTGCGAAAACGGCACGCTCACGGAGGACACGGAATTGTCCGTACCTTCCCCTGTTCCCGCGCCGGAAGTGATTGAAAGTATCGAAAATATCCCGCTGGAAGAAACCGAACCCGAAAAAGACGAACTGCCGCCGGTATTGGAATCGGACATACTTACTCCGGAAACAGTAAACCCAGAAACCGAACAGCCGGACACGTTCCCGGCAGAGGATGAAAAGGCGGAAGCGCCAGCCGAGACGGAAGAAGAACCGGAACCGGTGCAGGAGCTCGAAATCGTTCCGGAATCCGCAGAAGAACCAGTAAGCGCTCCCGAAACACAGACGGAACAACAGGGACCGGAAGAGACGGAAGCCGTTCCCACGGAGGAAGAAGTCATCGAAAGTATAGAATCGGAAGAGCAGCCGGCAACGGAGGAAAAAGAAGATACGGACAAATCCAAAACGGCAGAACCGTTCGGATTCGAATTAATCGAGTGAAGGGGAATGTAATTCCTCTTTCAGAAATTTTCCGGTTTCCGATTTTTTCACCCGGGCTATTTCCTCCGGTGTTCCCTGACAAACCACGGTGCCTCCCTCTTTCCCCCCGCCGGGTCCCATATCGATCAGATAGTCGGCCACTTTAATCACATCGAGGTTGTGTTCTATCACGATTACGGTATTTCCCTTGTCTACCAGTTTCTGTATTACTTCCAACAGGATGCTGATGTCTTCGAAATGCAGTCCGGTCGTAGGCTCGTCCAGGATATACAAGGTCTTGCCGGTATCTTTTTTCGACAGTTCCGCCGCCAGTTTTATGCGTTGCGATTCCCCTCCGCTGAGGGTCGTGCACTGTTGTCCCAGTTTGATGTATCCCAGCCCTACGTCCTGCAACATTTTCAGTTTCTGCTGGAGATATGAGACATTTTCAAAAAATTCCACCGCCTGATTTATGGTCATGTTCAGCACATCCCCGATCGATTTCCCTTTGTACCTCACTTCCAGCGTTTCTTTGTTGTAGCGTTTACCGTCGCAGGCCTCGCAATGCACATAAACGTCCGGCAGAAAGTTCATCTCTATGGTTTTCACGCCGGCACCCTTGCATTCTTCACAGCGCCCGCCCTGAATATTGAAAGAGAAGCGTCCGGCGGCATATCCGCGTATCTGGGATTCCGGCAATTTCTCAAAAATTTTCCGAATGTCCGTAAATATCCCGGTATAGGTGGCCGGATTCGAACGCGGAGTGCGTCCCAGCGGACTTTGGTCCACGACAACCACTTTATCTATGTTCTCGATGCCTTCAATGGCTTCGTAAGGCAGGGGCGTTTCGGCCGAACGGTAGAATTTCTCGCTCAATACGGGCCGCAATGTTCCGTTGATCAAAGAAGATTTTCCGCTGCCGCTGACGCCGGTAATACATACCAGCATTCCCAAAGGTATGGCGACATCCACCTTTTTCAGGTTGTTTCCCGTACATCCTCTGAGGGTCAGGTATTTTCCGTTCCCCTGACGCCGCATTTCCGGTACGCGGATTTCTTTCTGTCCATTCAGGTATTGAGCGGTCAGGCTGTTGCTTTTCCGTATATCGTCAATCGTGCCGGCGGCCATCACTTCTCCTCCCTTTCTTCCGGCCTTCGGCCCCATGTCCACGATATAATCCGCATTTTCCATCATCTCTTTGTCGTGTTCGACCACGATGACCGAGTTGCCGTTATCCCGGAGCTGCTGCAGGGAGCGTATCAGCTTCCGGTTGTCTTTCTGATGCAGCCCGATGCTCGGTTCGTCCAGAATGTATAAAACATTCACCAGCTGCGAGCCTATCTGTGTGGCCAGACGAATCCGCTGGGATTCGCCCCCGCTCAGCGTCATGGACTGCCGGTTCAGGGAGAGGTATTCCAGCCCCACATCCAGCAGGAATTTCAGACGTGTGCGGATTTCCTTGAATATTTCCCCGGCGATCTGTTTCTGTTTTTCTTCCAGGTGCTGTTCCGTTTCGCATATCCATGCATACAAATCCGTCAACTCCATTTCCGCCAGTTCCGAAATGTTCTTTCCTCCCACCCTGAAATGCAGGGATTCCTTGTTCAGCCGCTGTCCCCCGCATACATCACACTTCACGACCTTCACGAACTGCTCAGCCCATTTATTCGCTTTTTTGGAGGTAGCATTCTCCTCCTGCATCGTAATGTATTTGATGATGCCTTCAAAGGTGTACAGGGAATTGGACATGACTCCCAGTTCTTTGTTTTCGAGCCGGATCTGTCCGGGATAGCCGTACAATACATCGGTGAGGGCTTCTTCCGGCAGGTTCTCTATGGGAGTATGCAGATCCGCCCCGTGCTTTTTCAATACCGTATCGATCTGCCAGAACAGGATGCTGTTTTTATACTTTCCCAGCGGCAGGATGCCCCCGTCGTAGAGGGAGAGCGATTTGTCCGGCACAATTTTGTCGAGGTCCACCGCCGTAATGTAGCCCAGACCTTTACATTTCGGGCAGGCTCCGTGGGGAGAGTTAAAGGAGAACGAATGGGGGGCCGGGTCTTTATAGGAAATTCCGGAATCCGGGCACATCAGATTCCGGCTGTAATATTTCATGGTCTCTCCGCCGTATTCCTGGACCATCATCACGCCCTTTCCGTTCTTCATGGCCGTAGCCACGGAGGATTTGAGGCGTTTGAGGTCCGGATTGTCCACCACTATCTTGTCGATGACGATTTCAATGACATGGATTTTGTAACGGTCCACGCTCATTCCCGGCGTAATCTCCCGGATCTCTCCGTCTATGCGCGCCGACAGGAATCCTTTCTTTCTGAGGTTTTCAAAGAGCTCCTTGTAGTTTCCTTTCCTCCCTTTCACCACAGGCGCCAGCAGCAATATCTTCTTCCCGGCGAAATCGCTCAGTATCAGTTCGATGATTTTCTCATCGCTGTATTTGACCATTCTGTTTCCCGTCACATAGGAGTAGGCTTCCCCTGCCCGGGCAAAGAGCAGACGCAGGAAGTCATAGATTTCCGTCGTCGTGCCGACGGTGGAACGGGGATTCTTATTGGTCGTTTTCTGTTCGATGGAGATGACGGGGCTCAATCCGTCGATCTTATCCACATCCGGACGCTCCAGTCCTCCCAAGAACTGCCGGGCATAAGCGGAGAAGGTCTCCATGTAGCGTCTCTGCCCTTCCGCATATATCGTATCGAAAGCCAGGGATGATTTGCCGCTGCCGCTCAGACCGGTAATGACCGTCAGTGTGTTGCGGGGAATGATCAAATCTATATTTTTGAGATTATGTTCGCGGGCGCCGTAAATTACGATATTTCCGTCTTCTACCTGATTTCCCTTCATATGTCAAACCTTAAAATAGTCGTCAAAGTTACAATAAAAAGCGGAATTGTGAAATACGCCGTTCTCTGCCCGGAGTTAAAATATCGAAACAAAAAAGCCGCAGTTTCCTGCGGCCTTATGCTGTAAAATGGATTTCAAAAAAAATGGGAGGCATTCCCGTGAGCTTTTTAAATCAGAATGACGTGGGACGATGAAAAGATATTGTATGTATGTGTGCGTGCGTCTATGTGGTGTGTATGTGCGTGGTGTAATAGTGTCCCGAAGTACGCATTCCAGTCATTTAAAGAACTTTCCGAAAATCAGCTTGTTTCAAAAGCTATCCCCTCCCCGTGGTGTGTGCTAAATTTAATCTAAATAACAGCTAAATAAAATCATAAATTTCAATCATCATTTACACCATCTTTAACGGGAGAAACAGGCACAGGGTTACAAAATCCCCTCTTATTTTTCAAAAAATCTTTCAGTTTTTACTCAATTCACTGTAAATCAGAATGATTTAAAGCAAAAATTCTTTCAAAGAAATCGGAATATTGCCAGTTACACGATTTATTTCTAATTTTAACAGAAATAATTCAAAGATGTTATCGTATGAATAAACTCTTCATTTTACTGGGCGGGATGCTGCTTTTAGCGTGCCAGCCGAAATCGGTTTCCGTAACAAAGGTTATTGCTGCCGACACGTTGGCGATGCAAATAGAGAAGTATGTCGGACAAGAAGTGACGGTAGAAGGTAAAATCCTCCACGTATGTCCGGTGGACGGATCAAAGATGAAACTGGTCGATAACCGGCAGATTATCAAAATCATTCCTCCCACGCAGGACGGAAAGTTCGAAAGGCATTGGACCGGGAAACGCATCCGCGTACAGGGTAAAGTCCATGAAGAGCGTCTCTCCAGCGCCCGCATAGATTCTCTTTACCAGGCGGGCAGTCTGCTGTGCCACATCGATTTTTCCCCCTGCAACGATACGGCGTGGGTGACCGCCCAACACCGCAAAGGCAAAGCGACGGAGATTGTCAACCATTATAACAAATTTTTCAAATATGAAATGCAGCGGACAGGCAAAGATTATATATCCGTTGTCGTTCTGGAGGCGATCAAAACGGAAGAGATTGAAATCACCGCCGAATTGGTTCCTCCTCACCGTACTATTCCGGAGAACCCGGCTGCCGATTGCAGTCAGTGTCCCCTGTGCGGACTGTGTCTGCTCAGGAATGCCTAATAAAAAAGCCCCTCGAAAGGGGCTTTTTATATAAAGGTCAAATAGATTATTTCTTCAAAAATGCTTTAACCTCATCTGTGGACACCATCTGTTCCTTAAACGTATAAGCACCGCTCTTGGATGACTTTACCATTTTGATCACTTTGGCGAACCCACGACCGTCACCGGTTTTCAATGTTGCAACAACCTTCTTTGCCATAGTCTGAATTATTTAATTTCTCTGTGTAAAGTAACTTTCTTCAAAATCGGATTGTATTTGCGCAATTCCAATCTTTCGGGAGTATTCTTTCTGTTCTTGGTAGTAATATACCTTGAAGTTCCCGGCATTCCGGATTCTTTATGTTCCGTACACTCAAGAATCACCTGTACTCTATTTCCTTTGCTTTTCTTTGCCATCTTCAGTGATTTTAAACATTTTTAATCAATCCTGCAGCCGTTGCATCTTTCAAGCATGCACTCAAGCCTTTTTTATTAATCAGACGAAGACCGGCAGCCGATACGTTCAAACGAATCCATCTGTCTTCTTCAGGCCAATAAAAATTTCTTTTGAACAGGTTAATAGCGAACGTTCTCTTTACTCTTCTTTTTGAGTGAGATACGTTATTTCCACCCATTGCCTTTTTTCCGGTTATTTGACAAACTCTTGACATCTCTCAGTATTTTTATAAACGCTTTCCAAACAGGATGCAAAATAAGCGCTTTTTATTCACATAATCAAATATTGCAGAAAAAAAATTTGAAAAAAATATGTTTCCGGCTTTCATTTTTTTCCGATATATTTGTCCGCATGAAGCAATTTCGGTTATAAAACGATGCCTCCCTCCTGCTCCGGTTCTTCCGGAAAGCGCAAAAAGGCGGGACAGGTCTTAATTTATCCAATATGAAAAAAATCACTTATTTAATCTGTATGGCCGGTATGATTTTCCAGTCCTGCACGAAAGCAAACCAGGACAATCCTTTCTTTCAGGATTTCGATACTCCTTATGAAGTTCCGTCTTTCCATCTGATACGGAATCACCACTATCTGCCGGCTTTCAAGGAAGGAATCCGGCAGCAGCAGGCGGAAATCGACGCCATTACCGGCAATGCCGAAGCGCCGACATTCGCCAATACGGTGGAAGCTCTAGAAAAATCGGGCAAACTGCTGCAGAATGTGTCCGCCGTTTTCTTCAATCTGAAGGAGGCAAACACCAACGATTCGATGCAGCTTATCGCCGAAGAGGCCATGCCTTTGTTATCCGCCCACAGCGACAATATCAATCTCAACCGGAAATTGTTTGAGAGAATAAAAACCGTATATGAGAACCGCTCCCGGGAGAATTTGACGCGGGAGCAGGAACTGGTACTGGACAAGTATTACAAGGAGTTTGTCAGAGGCGGTGCGAATCTGCCGGCGGAAGACCAGGAAAAGCTGAAAAGCATCAACGGAGAGCTTTCCCTGCTGGCGTTAAAGTTCGGAAATAACCTTCTCAAAGAGACCAACAATTACCAATTGGTCATCGAAAATGAAAAAGACCTGTCGGGCCTGCCCGCCGGTGTCGTTTCCGCAGCGGCGGAAGCTGCTAAGGAAGCCGGCATGGAAGGGAAATGGGTATTTACCCTCCACAATCCGAGCATCATGCCTTTCCTGCAATATGCGGACAACCGGGATTTGCGGGAGCAGATTTACAAAGCTTATACCAGCAGAGGAAACCGGAACAATGAATACGACAACAAAGCCGTTATCAGCCGGATGATTGCCCTCCGGCTCGAAAAAGCCCGGCTGCTCGGATTCACGGATTATGCCAGTTATGTACTGGACGAGAATATGGCCAAGAATCCGGAGAATGTCTACAAACTGTGTCATCAGATCTGGAAGGCCGCACTTCCGGTAGCCCAAAGGGAAGCCGCCGCTCTTCAGAAGATGATCGGCCAGACGGGCGGCAGGTTCAAACTGCAGCCCTGGGACTGGCGTTATTATGCGGAAAAGGTAAAACAAGCCGACTACGGGTTGGACGAGAACGAGCTCCGGCAATATTTTCCCCTGGAGAAAGTACGTGAAGGGGCTTTCTATACGGCCAACAAATTATACGGCATCACGTTCGCTCCGCGTACGGATCTGCCTCTCCCTCACCCCGACGCTCTGGCTTTCGAGGTAAAAACCGCCGACGGAGAACACATCGGCATTTATTATGCCGACTATTTCCCGCGCCCGTCCAAGAGTCAGGGAGCCTGGATGGATGCGTTCAGGTCCGAATCGAAATTGCTGAACAGCACGCCGGTCATTACGAATGTCTGCAATTTCACCAAGCCGACGGGCAATACACCGGCTCTGTTGACTTTTGACGAAGTGCAGACTTTGTTCCACGAGTTCGGACACGCCCTGCACGGATTGCTCTCGCAATGCACCTATCCCGGCGTCGCCGGAACCAATGTCGTACACGACTTCGTCGAGCTGCCCTCCCAGGTGATGGAGAACTGGGCGGCAGACCCGGAGGTGCTGAAAGTGTATGCCCGGCATTATAAGACAGGCGAGACGATTCCTCAGCCTCTCATCGACAAACTCCAGAAAAGCAGTCATTTCAATCAGGGATTCGCCACGACCGAATTCATGGCGGCAGCTCTGCTGGACATGGCTTATCATACGATCCGGACAACGGAACCGCTGGACGTAGAGAAGTTCGAGCGGGAAACCCTGAACAGTCTGGGACTGATTCCCGAAATTACCGTCCGCTATCGCAGCACCTATTTTTCCCATATCTTCGACGGAGGGTATTCCGCCGGCTATTATGCCTATACCTGGGCGGAAGTGCTGGATGCGGATGCATTCGAGGCCTTCAAGGAGACAGGCGATGTGTTCAATCCGGAGAAAGCGAAGGCTTTCCACCGTCTTTTAGCCAAAGGCGGCAGTGAAGAGGCCATGAAACTTTATTCGGATTTCCGCGGGAAGGAGCCTTCGATCGCCCCCCTGCTGAAACGGCGCGGACTGAAATAAGCCATACAGAAAGAAGGATTACGGGATGCCGTTATCCTTCTTTTTTTCCACCACTATATTCGTAACGCGGCTCACGGTGACAAGGGTACCGGAAGCGTCGCAAACACGCACCTCCACGACATGCGTGCGCCGGCCCTTATGAATGAATTCCGCCCGGGCGGTAACATAATCCCCCTCTGCCCTTCTGATGTGATTTCCGTTGATTTCAATCCCGTAGACGTTAAATTGCATATCGGGCGGAACAGACACCGAGCTCAAGGCTCCGCTCGCCGTTTCCGCCAGCGCCATATTGGCTCCGCCGTGCAAGGCACCGTCCGGCCGGCAAGTGCGATGGTCCACAGGCATTTTCATGGTCAGCCATCCCTCGCCGTAGCCGGTATATTCCATCCCCAGGCTTTCCATCAGCGTATTCCGGCACTGGCTTTTCAGTTTATTCAAAATATCCTCCATACTCCGTCTTTTATTTATCTTCATATTCCGCTTTCCTTTCGGGATTCATCGGGAACCATCCCTTTTTCACTCTTTCTTTCTGTTCGAACAGTTCCAGTATGGTCCAGAATGAGGAGAACGCAAACACTCCCAGCAAGGAAGACCACAATACGTTGTGCACCCACAAAGCCGCCGCCACGCCTGCTATTCCCAGCAACAGGAATACCCACCAGCAGCGGGTGCCGAAATAATATTCGCATTTTATCACCACCGGATGAAAGATACCGATGATCAGGAATGTCGAAATCCCGATAAACAAACCGGTCAGGTTATGAATCTCTATAAATTCCATGTTCTTTCTGTTTGTAAACCGGAGGCAAATTCTTTTGAATCCGGTGAGGTACAGCTTATTTACTGCAAAGATAAACTTTTTTAAGGCAGATTCCGATAAGAATATTCCTCAAAATGCATCGGTTTCAGGCAAAATATTCGTACTTTTGTATGAAGTGGTGATTCTTCATCCCGAAAACGGAAGAAGGTATGTTGCAATAATTTACACATCATGGCATTACTGAAAGAAGGCGAAAAAGCTCCCTATTTCGAGGGAATCAATCAGGACGGGAAAAAGATTTCCCTGAATGACTACAAAGGGAAAAAACTGATACTCTATTTTTATCCCAAGGACAATACGTCCGGCTGCACGGCAGAGGCCTGCAATCTGAACGACAGTTACGCGCAGCTGACCGCCTCGGGCTACGAGGTCGTCGGTGTCAGTCCCGATTCCGCAGCTTCGCACCTGAAGTTTATCGCGAAATACAATCTATCTTTCAACCTGATTGCAGATACGGAGAAAAAGATACTGGAGACCTATGGCGTCTGGGCGGAAAAGTCCATGTACGGACGAAAATACATGGGTGTGCTGCGCACCACTTTTATCATCGATGAAGCAGGAGTCATCCGGCGCATCATCACGAAAGTAGATACGAAAAATCATGTTAACCAAATTATTAATCAGTAGAAATGGCTTCAAAAGAAATTAATCAGGACAAATTAAAGGCACTTCAGTTAACGCTCGATAAGATCGAAAAAAACTTCGGGAAAGGAAGCATCATGAAATTGGGCGACAACGAAGTGGAGGATATTCCGGTTATCCCCTCCGGTTCTATCGCTTTGGACAAGGCGTTAGGCGTAGGCGGATACCCCAAAGGCCGGGTAATCGAGATTTACGGACCGGAATCTTCCGGTAAAACCACGCTGGCGATACACGCTATTGCCGAAGCACAAAAACAGGGCGGTATCGCCGCCATCATCGACGCCGAACATGCTTTCGACCGTTCTTATGCCGAGAAATTGGGAGTAGACACTGAAAATCTGTTCATCTCCCAACCGGACAACGGCGAGCAGGCACTCGAAATCGCCGATCAGCTTATCCGGTCCGCCGCTATCGACATCATCGTCATCGACTCTGTGGCCGCTCTGACGCCCAAGGCCGAAATCGAAGGCGAAATGGGCGACAGCGTCATGGGACTGCAGGCCCGTCTGATGTCCCAGGCTTTGCGGAAATTGACCGGAACAATCAGCAAGACCAACACCTGCTGCATTTTTATCAACCAGCTGAGGGACAAAATCGGCGTAATGTTCGGCAATCCGGAAACGACCACCGGAGGAAACGCCCTGAAGTTTTACTCTTCCGTACGTCTGGATATCCGCAAGATCGGACCGATCAAAGACGGTGAGGATATTTTAGGGAACCACACCCGCGTGAAAGTGGTGAAGAACAAAGTGGCCCCCCCCTTCCGCAAAGCCGAATTCGATATCATGTACGGAGAAGGTATTTCTATCTCCGGAGAGATCGTGGATTTAGGCGTAGAGTATAACATCATCAAGAAAAGCGGAAGCTGGTTTTCATACGGCGACAGCAAACTGGGCCAGGGGCGCGAAACGGTCCGCCAGCTGATTATGGACAATCCGGAACTGGCAGACGAGATCCGGCAGAAAATCGTCGCCGCCATGAACGGTTCCGAATATCATGAACCGGAAGGCGAAATAACGGAAGATTAATCCAGTAACAGCAAAGTCTATATGAAACCCATTATCTATCCCGTTTTAATCTTATTATTATCTCTCATGGCCTGTGATAATAAAAAAGAAGCCGAAGCTGCAGGCAAAAGTTACAGGACGCCACTGCAAAAACTGGCTTCCGATGTCATGACGCCGGAAGTGTTATGGTCATTCGGGAGAATCGGAAATGTTTCCCTCTCCCCCGACCAATCCAGCTTAGTGTATACGGTAACTTATTTCAACAAGGAAGAAGACCGCTCGTACAGCGATATTTATGTCATGGATCTGAGCAACAATCAATCCGTGCAAATTACCAATACGGCAGTAAATGAATCCGAAGTGAAATGGACTCCGGACGGACAGAAAATCTCCTACATCGCCAACGGCCAGTTGTGGGAAATGAATCCGGACGGGACCTCCCCGCGGCAGATCACTGATATCGAAAACGGTATCAGCGGATATGTCTATGCACCCGACATGAGCAAAATCGTGTTCTGCAAAGATGTCCGCCTCGAACCTACCGTCGAAGATCTGCACCCCGATCTCCCGAAAGCGAAGGCACGGATTATCAACGACCAGTTTTACCGCCACTGGAACGACTGGGTTGAAGCCTATACCCACCTTTTCATTGCAGACTATACTCCCGGCAAGACCATCGCAGGAGGCAAAGATATTATGGAAGGCGAGAAATGGGAATCTCCCGTACGGCCCTGGGGCGGCACCGAACAGCTGGCATGGACGAAAGACGGGAAAAAGCTAATCTATACATGCCGCAAGAAATACGGCATAGAGTACGCCCTTTCCACCAATACCGATCTGTATTCCTATGATACGGAAAGCGGGGAAACCCGCAACCTGACGGAAGGGATGATGGGCTACGACAATAATCCGGTCATTTCTCCCGACGGGAAACGGATGGCCTGGGAAAGCATGGAACGGGACGGCTATGAAGCCGACAAAAACAGGCTTTTCGTTATGAACCTGGAAACAGGCGAAAAAAAGGAATATACCCAAAATTTCGATCAGAGCGTCGGCCAGCTGGCATGGGGCAACGACAATAACACACTGTGGTTTATCTCGGACCGGCACGCTACGGACGAAATTTATGCTCTGACGCTGGATGACGGAAGAATCCGGAAACTGACGGAAGGCATTCATAACTATACCGCCGTTTTCCCGACAGACAACGCTTTGATTGCCACCAAGGTATCCATGAGCAAACCGGAAGAGATTTACAAAGTCAGCTTGCAGGACGGCAAGGACGAGGAGATTTCGTTCGTGAACAAGCCGTTGCTGGACCAGCTGACGATGGGAAAAGTGGAAAAGAGATGGGTGAAAACCACGGATAACAAAAAGATGCTGGTATGGATGATATATCCCCCCCACTTCGATCCGGCTAAGAAATACCCGGCAATCCTCTATTGCGAAGGCGGACCGCAGAGCACCGTCAGTCAGTTCTGGAGTTACCGGTGGAATTTCCAGCAAATGGCCGCCAACGGCTATATCATTGTGGCGCCGAACAGACGCGGTCTTCCCGGTTTCGGGCAAGAATGGCTGGAACAGATCAGCGGAGACTATTCCGGACAAAATATCAAGGATTATCTTTCAGCCATCGACGATGCGAAGAAAGAACCCTACATCGACGAAAACCGTCTGGGGTGCGTAGGGGCTTCCTACGGCGGTTATTCCGTGTACTATTTAGCGGGACACCACGACAAACGCTTCAAAGCATTCATCGCACACTGCGGTATTTTCGACCTGGAGTCACAATACTGCGAAACGGAAGAAATGTGGTTCGCCAACTGGGATATGGGCGGCGCCCCCTGGGACAAGAACAACAAGACCGCCCAACGGACGTTCGCCAACTCTCCCCACAAATTCGTCGGCAACTGGGACACGCCTATTCTGGTTATACACGGACAAAAAGATTACCGCATCGATGTTTCCCAAGGCATGTCGGCCTTCAACGCCGCCCGCATGCGGGGCATTCCGGCACAATACCTCTATTTCCCGGAAGAGTGCCATTGGGTTACCGGATGTCAGGACGGAATACTCTGGCAACGCACATTCAAGGCCTGGCTGGACAAATGGCTGAAATAAAACCAAACGGGACGGAATTTTCATTCCGTCCCGTAAATATAAAATCAGGAAAATTTTTCCTCTATTAAAACTCACCACAAAAATTTGCAGATTCAAAAAAAGCCCTTATATTTGCACCGCTATTGAACAATAGCCGTTCTTTAAATTTGGTGCGGTAGTTCAGCCGGTTAGAATACAGGCCTGTCACGCCTGGGGTCGCGG
>CAZYJV010000040.1:11793-15144 GCA_964647845.1 uncultured Odoribacter sp. | reverse complement strand
GAGAGAGCAGCTGGCTTACAACGAACCGATGGTCACCAATTACCTGCGTTTCCCCTCCTATGCGGAATATCCGGTAGTGGGTGTAAGCTGGGAACAGGCTACGGAATACTGCATCTGGCGTACGGACCGTGTGAACGAACAATTGCTGGTCGAGAAAAAGGTACTGGCTCACGATCCGGAAAATCAGAAAGATGAAAACAACTTCAACACGGATGCCTATTTAGCGAATCAGTACACGGGTACGGTCAAGAAAAATTACAAAGGTGTCGGCAAAGAGAGAAGACCGGTAAAATGGGAAGACGGCATCCTGTTACCGTCCTACCGTCTGCCGACAGAGGCTGAATGGGAATATGCCGCTCTCGGTCTGATCGGCAATACCAAAGACGAAAGGATCTCCAATTCCCGCATCTATCCCTGGGACGGATCGTGGGTAAGATATGCCGGGAAAAAGCACAGAGGACAGATGATGGCGAACTTCGCCAGAGGCCAGGGAGACTACATGGGTGTCGCTGAAAAAGGAAAAACGACCCGCTCCAACGACGGTTTCGATTACACGGCTCCGGTAAAATCTTTCTGGCCGAACGATTTCGGATTATACGACATGGCCGGAAACGTCAACGAATGGGTTGCCGACGTATACCGTCCGTTGTCTTTCCAGGATATGGCGGAATTCAACCCGTACCGCGGCAACGTGTTCAAAACGCATGTCACCGATGAAGACGGCAATATCGCGCAAAAAGACAGCCTCGGACGCATGCGCTACCGTTTGCAGACCGATGCCGAGCTGGCAGACCGCAAAAACTACAGAACGGCGGATAACCGGAACTACAACGACGGTGACATACAATCCAGGCTTCTGTCCGACGTAGACTGGAAGACCAAGGACACCAAAGGTACGAAAGACATGTACTACGTATCGGAGGAAGAAACCACCTCGCTGATCGACGATGAGGCACGTGTATACAAAGGAGGTTCATGGAGAGACAGAGCCTACTGGCTCGTTCCCGGAACACGCCGGTATCTGAATCAGAAAAAGGCGAGCAACGACATCGGCTTCCGCTGCGCCATGAGTCAGATCGGAGGGAAAAACGTGAAAAAATAACGTCACAAATGACAAAATGAAAAGGTTGTGTAATTACACAACCTTTTTTAATGAATACCACACGCTTCTATGCAAAATCTCGAAAATCTGTATCGTCAATATATCCAGGGGCACCGGATAACGACGGACTCGCGCACGATCTGCCAGGGCGACGTCTTTATCGCCCTGAAAGGGGAAAATTTCAACGGGAATAACTTCGCTTTGCAAGCGGTCGAAGCCGGAGCCTCCGTTTCCGTTACCGACGATGAAACATACCGGAACCATCCGAAATGCGTATGGGTGCCGGATACCCTCCGCTTTCTCCAGGACATCGCCTCCTATCACCGGCATCGCCTCGGTATTCCGATATTAGGCATTACGGGGACGAACGGCAAAACGACGACAAAAGAGCTCTGTCACGCCGTATTGTCCATGAAATACAAAACATTTGCCACTCAAGGCAACTTCAACAACCATATCGGAGTTCCGCTGACCCTGCTCAGCATGGACGAGACGACTCAATTCGGCATCGTCGAGATGGGTGCCAATCATCCGGGAGAAATCAAAGCCCTGTGCGACATCGCCGACCCCGATTACGGGATAATCACCAATATCGGACAAGCCCACCTGGAGGGCTTCGGCTCGTATGAGAATATCGTATCGACCAAAAAACAGCTATACGACCACATCCGGGCGAAGAGAGGCAAACTGTTCGTCAATGCCGGGGATCCCCTGCTGATGGAATTGTCGGAAGGCATGGAAAAAAGCACATACGGACAAAACGGGAAAGACCTGAAAGGGGAAATCAAACAATCCATTCCCTTCCTGGCATATGCGCTCAAAACGCTGAAAGGCGATCTGTATATCCGCACCCATCTCATCGGAGGATATAATTTCGAGAATGCCATGGCCGCTTCCTGCCTCGGAATCAGCATGGGCATTTCCCCGCTGAAGATTCAAAAAGCCATCGAATCCTACCAGCCGTCCAATCTCCGGTCCCAATTGATAAAAACATCCCGGAACACGATCATTCTGGATGCCTACAATGCCAATCCCAGCAGCATGAAAGCCGCCCTGAACAACTTCAAGGAGTTCCGCGCAGACAATAAAATGCTTATCCTGGGAGAAATGCGGGAACTGGGCGAAAACAGCGCACAGGCTCACGAAGAAATATTCAATCTGACCCAGCATGCCGGGTTCTCCAAAATTATTCTGGTGGGCGACAACTTTGCACATTACGGGAATAGTAGTAACTTTATCCAGCATTTCAGCACGACGGAAGAACTGATGGCCCGGCTGAAAGAAGAACCGGTACAAGAAGCCTGTATTTTAGTCAAAGGCTCCAGAGGCAACAGGCTGGAACGAATTGTTGAATACTTATAATCGTATCCCGTGAACGACAGATTAGTTATCATCCCGACCTATAACGAAAAAGAAAATATCGAACATATCATCCGGTATGTTTTTTCCCTGCAACCGGCATTCGATATCGTTATCATCGAAGACAACTCCCCCGACGGTACGGCCGGGATTGTACAAAAGCTGCAGGAGGAATTCCCGGGGCTGCATATGATTCAACGGAAAGGGAAATTGGGCTTGGGTACCGCTTACATCGCCGGTTTCGAATGGGGACTGTCACGGAACTACAACTATATTTTCGAGATGGATGCGGATTTTTCCCATAATCCGGACGATCTGGTGCGTCTGTATGAAGCCTGTCGCGACGGAGCCGACCTGGCCATCGGATCGCGCTATGTCACCGGGGTAAACGTAGTGAACTGGCCCATGGGACGGGTTCTCATGTCGTATTTTGCCTCCAAATATGTCAGAATCGTCACGGGCATGAAGGTGCACGACGCCACTGCCGGATTCGTCTGTTACACCCGGAAAGTGCTGGAGAGCATCGACCTCAGAAAAATCCGTTTCAAAGGCTATGCGTTTCAGATCGAGATGAAGTTTACGGCCTGGACTTCCGGGTTCAAGCTGCAGGAAGTGCCTATCATCTTCACCGACCGCACGTTAGGCACCTCCAAAATGAGCGGAGGTATTTTCACGGAAGCCTTCCTAGGCGTATTCATGATGAAAATCAGAAGCCTTTTCAAAAGAAAGAGAAAGAATTAATCCCGACTCCGCCCCATGAAAAAGATTATAAAAAACGGTACCCTCGTCAACGAAAACAGGATATACCGGGCCCATATCGTTATTGAAGACCGGCTGATCGCCGACATCATTCCCGGAGAGTTGGACGAAAACGATTTTCAGGGTGCCGA
>CAZYJV010000040.1:3942-11693 GCA_964647845.1 uncultured Odoribacter sp. | reverse complement strand
CCGATCCTTACACGACGTGCGGAATAAAAGTATTCATGGGGTCCTCTACCGGCAACATGTTGGTGGATCGCATCGATATGCTGGAAAAAATATTCGCAGAATCGCCCCTGCTGATTGCCACGCATTGTGAAGACACGCCCACCATCAACCGGAATCTTGCATTTTATAAAGAAAAATACGGCGAGGAAATCCCGCCCTGTTGTCATCCGCTCATCAGAAGCCGGGAGGCCTGTTTCAGGAGCTCTTCGCTGGCCGTTGAACTGGCATCGAAATACAATGCCCGCCTGCACATATTGCATTTGAGCACCCGGGACGAACTCTCCCTGCTCGAAAAAGCCAGAGCGGCCGGGAAAAACATTACCGGCGAGGTCTGCGTGCACCATCTGTGGTTCAATGATTCCGCCTACAAGGAAAAAGGCAACTTCATCAAATGGAATCCGGCCGTGAAGACGGAAGACGACCGGCAGGCCCTTCTCCAGGCGGTCAATACGGGACTCGTCAGCGTCATTGCAACCGACCATGCCCCCCACACCCTGGAAGAGAAAAGCGGAGGCTATCTGAAAGCCGCCAGCGGAGGACCTATGGTCCAGCATTCGCTGCCTGTCATGCTGGAACTGATGGAAAAAGGAGAAATTACGCTCGAAAATATCGTCAACCGCATGTGTCACGCCCCGGCAGACTTGTACCGGATCGAAAAAAGAGGCTACTTGCGCAAAGGGTACAAAGCCGATCTCTGTCTTTTCAAAAAGGAGAAATGGACGGTAGGGAAAGAAAACATCCTGTATAAATGCGGCTGGTCGCCCCTTGAAGGCACCACCCTGTCTTATAAAATCCGGACGACCTTCGTGAACGGTGCCGTTGTCTATCACGACGGCCGGTTCGACAATTCCGTAAGAGGGGAAATGCTCCGCTTCAACCCTTGAATCACAACAACTGCACAAAGCAGGAGAAAACAAGCAGCAGGAAGAAAAAGTCGTTTATCCATCCGATCCGTTGCAGGATAAAATACTGCGCATACAGATAAGCAAGCGGCCAGCTCAGCGCATAGATAAAGTTCAGCTGTATGCCGGGTATCACAAACAAGGTCAATGTCAGGAAAAAAAGCAGGGAAATCAAAGAAGCGATGCCCCGCCTCTGGTTCACGACGGAAACCGGATAATAGCTGATGATTTTTACCAACGACGTCAACAACAACAGAAGCAGGATGCCCGCCCGGACAGTCTCGGCCCATGTCAACGATTTCAAAAATTCCCCCGCCAACAGATTATCCCGGAACAACTGGACAAAAACAGCCAGACGGTCCGTCCAGAAATAACAGAACAGCACCAAGAACAAAGCCGTTGCAAAACCCAGCAACAGAGCGATAACATCTTTTACCGTGGAGCGGCCGGAAAAAAACAGCACACAGACTGCCCACAGCGCCATTAGAATAAATTTCGGGTAAACGACCACCGCACTGCATACAAAAAAACCGAGACTGAAAATCGGACTATTGGACTTGAAATCCAGAATAGCCGCCTGCAGACCTCCGAAACCGATCATCAACAGCAGCAAAGCTATGTGCAAATAACCGACACCATAGAGAGAAAGCAGTCCGGCGGTCAGAAGAATGTAAATAAAAGAAGGCAATGCGGTCAATTGCGACAGGAACTTGTATCTCGCATTCAGAAAGAAAAGCAGATAGGCAAGCAAAAGTATCCCCGCGAATCCGATAACGACGGCCTCCTCTGCCGACATATTCCAGAGTATCTGCAACGGAAACATGGTTGCGGCATCATCCGGCGGACAGACACCCTCTGCCGTATAGAAATTAATGACAGCAAGAGCTACCGCCACAAAAGGCAGCAGAAAAAGCCCGTACAGCTTCTTCGACTTCAAAAAACGCTCGAAAATCATCGGTATCTCCTGTTATTTCCAGCAACTGTTTATTGCCAATTCATCAAATCTTTTCCGATGTCCCTTCTGAAACACTTCCCTTCAAAAGCGATTTCCCCGATATTGGCGTAGGAATGCCGCAAACCTTCCTCTATGGTTTTTCCGAAAGAGCTGACGGCAATAACCCGTCCGCCGTTCGTCAACACTTTCCCCTCCGCTAATTTCGTTCCGGCATGAAATACGATACTTCCTTCCACCCGACCGATTGCGATTTCTTTTCCTTTCTCATATTTCCCGGGATATCCCTGAGACACCAGCATAACCGTCGTACACACCCGCTCATCCATTTCGAACACCGCTTCAGACAGCCTGCCGGCAGCCGTAGCATCAAACAGGCGTATCAGATCCGTCTTTAAACGCGGCATCACCACTTCCGTCTCCGGATCCCCCATCCGGACATTGTATTCTATCACGAAAGGATCGCCGTTCGAATTCATCAGCCCGAAAAATACAAATCCCTTATAATCGATCCCGTCTTTTTTCAACCCTTCTATCGTAGGCCGGACAATCCGCTCCTCCACTTTTCTGTTGAACTCCTCATCGGCAAAAGGTACCGGGGATACTGCGCCCATCCCTCCCGTATTCAGTCCGGTATCGCCCTCTCCTATTCTCTTATAGTCCTTTGCGGAACCCAATATCTTATAGTCTTTTCCGTCGGTTATGGCAAACACGGAAATTTCTATGCCCGACAAAAACTCTTCGATGACCACCCGACTGCTGGCTTTGCCGAACTTCCCGCCCAGCATCTCTTCCAGCTCTTTCTCCGCTTCCTCCAGGCTATTCAGAATCAACACGCCCTTCCCCGCTGCCAGTCCGTCCGCTTTCAACACATAGGGCGGTTTCAACGTCCGCAGAAATGCCTTGCCTTCTTCCACCTGAGCAGGCGTTACCGTACGGTAGGCCGCCGTAGGGATATGATGCCTCTGCATAAATTCCTTGGCGAAATCCTTGCTCCCTTCCAGAAGCGCCCCCGCCTTGCCGGGCCCGATTATTTTCAGTCCTCCAAAGCGTCCGTCCGCTTCCAAATAGTCCCGCACTCCTTCCACCAGGGGATCCTCAGGCCCTACCACCACCATGTCCACCTCTTTCGCCGCGATGAAATCCGCGATGGCCGGAAAATCAGTCACGCCGATATTCACATTTTCAGCTATCTGAGCCGTTCCCGCATTTCCGGGAGCCACATACAATTTTTTCAATTCCGGACTTTGCAGCATCTTCCAGGCCAAAGCGTGCTCGCGTCCCCCATTTCCCAATAACAAAACATTCATCGCTACTATTTTAGTGGTATTATCATTCTTCTGCCTTCCGGCCGCACAAAAGTAATAATTTTCTAATTTTCACCCTCTCCGTCCACCGTATAATTCAGGAAACGGTTGAACGGCTGCATCACCTTACACAGGTCCGCAATCTTCTTTAAAGCCTCCTTCCCTTCAAAAAAAGAATCCGGTTTCCGGGTAATCACGTCATAATGCTTGTGTTTCAGCAAATCACCTTCCCGGAAGTCGGCAGGGAAGGGAGCCGGCACCTTTTTCAACATGCCGTCCTGATCCAGTTTCTTAAACTCTCCGACAAACTCTTTGTTTCGCAATATGCCCGTAAACTCCTCGATATTATCATAAATATCCCGGCGTACGCGCTTTAACAAGGCGGGTTCGGGACAATACAGACCGCCTCCTATCAGGCTGTTGTCCGGCTCCAGATGCACATAATATCCGGCTCTGCCGCTGTTTCTGCCCCTCGGTGCACAAATATAGGCCGCCATGTGCGTTTTATAAGGAGTCTTATCGGGAGAGAAGCGGGTATCCCTGTAAATACGGTACACACAGTCCTTCACCGCCAAACCCCGGACTTCCCCGTCAAATTCCGCGATCTTCTCAATCAGCAGCCCCACCCAAAGCTCGAATTCCGCTTTTAATTTCAAATACTCCGATTTGTGTTCATTAAACCACTCCCGGTCGTTATTTTGCCGCAACCGCCGTAAAAAATCAAATATTTCTTTCATCGCCGTTTTTTTATTGTCCGATTCTTCTGATTTTGATTTTAAAGATAATACGATTTCGTTAAAGAATCACCGGATTAATTAATTATTTTAAATAACATTATTACATTTGTAGAAATCATTTCAAAATCAAACATACATAACACTTTCTTTTATGAGAAAAATAAACCTGTTTTCTGTTTTATTTCTTTTTCTTGTAGCGGGATGTACGGCTCCGCAATATGAAGTAAACGTCACTCCGCAAAAAATGACGATGCCCGTATTCATCGGGAAACAAGAAAATTCTTTGCTGACGCTTAAAGTAAACAATCCGACGGACGGGGAAATCTGCGTCAACTCGATCACGCTGACCCCGGACGGGACCACACAACCGTCGGACATCGAATCAGTGCGTGCCTATTTCACGGGAAATTCAGCCCAATTCAATTCCAATGTATTGTTCGGGCAGCCCGCTACCGCAGAACCATGCATCAAATTCCGGGGAAAACAGTTCCTGAAACCCGGCGACAACTACTTCTGGGTATCCGTCACATTAAAACCCGAAGCCGATCTACAGCACAAAGTCAATATGGTCTGCAAGGAAGTATCCATTGAAAAGGCCCGGGTAAATGTAGAGGAAAACTCTTCCCTCCAGCCCTCCAGCGTCGGATACGCCGTACGGCAACGCAACGACGACGGCAGTAAGTCCTTCCGGATTCCGGGTATGGTTCGTACCCCGAAAGGGACTCTGATTACGGTGTACGATATCCGCTGGAACAATTCAGCAGACCTGCAGGAGGACATCGACGTCGGAGTCAGCCGCAGTCTGGACGGCGGTCAAAGCTGGCTGCCGATGCAAAAAGCCATCGATATGGGCGAATGGGGCGGACGGCCGCAAAAGGAAAACGGTGCCGGCGACCCGGCGATCCTCGTGGATCCGGAAACCGGACGCGTATGGGTAGCAGCCTTGTGGCTGCACGGCAAACCCGACAAAAGAGCCTGGTGGGCCTCCCAGCCGGGGATGAAACCGGAAGTAACCGGCCAATTCGTCCTGGCATACAGCGACGACGAAGGAGCGACCTGGTCTGAACCCGTCAGCATCACGCCGCAGATAAAGAAACCGGAATGGTACCTCTGTTTCAACGGACCGGGCATGGGCATCACCACCCAGGACGGAACGCTGGTATTCGCCGCCCAATACAAAGACAAAAATCAGGTTCCGCACTCCACCATCGTATACAGCAAAGACAAAGGAAAGACATGGCACATGGGAACAGGGGCGAAACCGAACACGACGGAAGCCCAGGTCGTTGAACTGGAGGACGGTTCCCTCATGCTGAACATGCGCGACGACAACGGCGGTTCGCGCTCGGTATGCACAACGAAAGACTGGGGAAAAACCTGGACAGAACACCCGACTTCCCGTTCCGCTTTACCCGAACCGGTCTGTCAGGCCAGCATCATCCGGATAAAAACGGCGGACGGTCGGAACGGTCTGGCATTCTTCAACCCCGCCACCACCAAAGGACGCCATCATCTGACCCTGAAACTCAGCTTCGACGAAGGACAAACATGGCCCGAAAAATACCACACGCTGATTTACGAGCCGGATTCTTTCGGATACTCCTGCCTGGCGCAGATCGATCCGAAGACCCTCGGCGTATTTTTCGAAGGTGCGAACGACTTATATTTCCAACGAATCGATCTGGAAGAAATACTGAACAGATAAAAAAAGAAGTGGGGCAACCCACTTCTTCTTTTATATCACTTTCCGATGATATCAAAAATAAAACGCTTTTTTGGCTTTCCTTCCCTTTAATCCGAACCAGCCGGAACGGCAATCGACTTTCTTCCGGTAAGTCCGCTTGTTGTTCGGAGAATTGGCGAAACGGTCTTCGGTGCGGTTGTCATTTTTCTGTATATACCAATGTAAAGACAAGGCATGGGTCGTGTTCTTATACACCGTTCCCTGATTCATGGGCAACTCATAGGTATAACAGATCCGCCAGGCCATACCGGGCTCCGGGCTCAGATTCACGCCCAGCGTAAATGCCACGGCACTCAATGCCAGCCCCTTGTACTGATCTTTTTTGAAGGAAGCGCCCAATAATCCGTAACTCTCCTCCTCCCAATACGCCCCCACCTGCAAATTGGACATGGGGCCCTGTTTCTCATACATCAGATAGGGAGAGAGCACCGTATTGACTTCCGTAGCCACGACGATGGGATGCGAATAGGAAAGATACATCGACATCCGTCGGTTAATCAGGTTCTCCCTGCTGGAAAGCGAACCCTGTTCCGACACGAACGACTGGGAAGGTTCTATCACATGATACAGGGAAAAACCGTATTCAACACTTGCCAGTGCCCCGTTCTGCGCCGGGAAATTGGTCTTTCCGTACAACCCTGCTCCGAAATCGAGCAGTGTTATTTTATCTTTGTAAATATCCAGCAGTTCCGGAGATACATCCAGAATCTTCCCGTAATAGGAGTCCAGCTGATCCCCCAGCACCAAGCGGCTCGGGTCAAGGCTCTTCTGATAGATGACCGGCTGGATACCCAGCTGAAGCACCGTATTTTCCATGATTCTCACCCGTCCGGATATCGCCATGCCGATGCTATTGGTCGCATACATCAGCGAGCCCTCCAGATCACGCTGAAAAAACAATCCGACACCACCCAGCCCGAATGTCCGTTTATTCCCGATGGGCACCTCCGCACCGACAAAATAAGAGCGGAAATCAAACGGATTGCTCCAGAAAGAACGCTGGATACCCAGATCGATCCCCAGACGGCCGTCAAAACCGGTATGTCCGGGATTATTAAACGTTTTCCACAAAAAGGGATGAGCCATCCTGGAGTCCTGCCCCCGACAGACCGCAAGCCCCCAGAAAAGAAAAGCCAACAAAAGCCAGCTTTTGTCCATCCTCCACATCCTATTTTGCAAAACCCGCTTCATCAATTATTCTTCAGCATTAGCACAACTCCCTGCACGGTTTGAGTCACCCCGGAATCTCCGTTTTTACCCGTCCACCGCGTATCGTCGATAAACGTAGCCTCCGCCCTCCAGACATAAACACCCTGAGGCATCATCTCTCCGTTTTTACCCCGGCCGTCCCAGCCTTCCGAAGGATGTCCGTTCTTCAATGCCCGGGTTTCCCACACCCGGTTGCCGTATTGATCGTATACGACCAGATGATAACTCTTCAGGCCGATTCCGGTGCCGTTGAAACGGTTCACTTGCGGATTGGCGCTCGAAGGCAGAAAAGAATTCGGGAAGAACAATCCTTTCATGACCACCTGGTGCTCTATGGCTACCGAATCCCGGCAGCCGTACCTGTTCACGGCGACCAATGAGGTCGTATACAACTCCGTTTCTTCGAATTCCACCTGCTGATTGTCGAACGAATGTACGATCTTGTCGAACGGGAGATACCAGATACACTCATCGTACATCTCCGAATGATTTATGTACTCAACCACCTGAGGCTTTCCCAGAGTAACGATCCGCTTATCGAGCCCCACCCGAGGCACATTGTACACTATCACCTCCCCCTCGTATTCCGATTTGCATCCTTTATTGCTTTCGGCATACACATGCACGGGATAATACAGCACTTCATCCGTTTCATTCACATATTCATGTTTCACCGCCGAAGTCAGTTCCGTTCCGTCTCCGTAATCCCACATCAGGTGCCCCACACCGCTTACCGCCGGTTCGTAATAAAAAGGCGAACAGGCTGCCGTATCCAGAGGCGATATGGTAATGACCGGCAACGGATTGATGACTATCTCCTTCTCCGCCTCTCCCCGGCAAACCGCAGGCGAAGACGACAAC